>JAIKWS010000060.1 GCA_024684515.1 Prevotella sp. | reverse complement strand
CAGGCCAGATGTTTGCCGTAAGCTTCTTTCAGATTCCGCCTCGCGACGGACACCCTTGCTCTTGGCTATGTGATTCCCGCTATTAGGGCTCACTCGGGACTTGCACCCGTTAGACAATACTCATGCCGAGCATACAAAAAGCACGAACCAGCGGGTTGTCTCGCTGATTCGTGCAATGATTTGGAAGTGTAGCTTGTAGTACGTTATCCTCCGAAATTGTCATACATGATGCTCTCGGGATCTACACCCAGTGAGTCGAGCATCGACACCACGGCTGCAGACATGGGGCCAGGGCCGCACATGTAGTACTCCACGTCCTCGGGTGCGGGATGGTCCTTCAGATAGGTGTTGAGCATCACCTGATGTACAAAGCCTGGTGTGTATTTCACGCCAGCAGCATCGGCAGCAGGATCAGGACGGTCGAGTGCGAGATGGAAGTGGAAGTTGGGATAGTCCTTCTCCAGTCCAAGGAAGTCGTCAAGATAGAACACCTCGTTCAGGGCACGTGCACCATAGAAGTAGTGCATCTCACGGTCGGTGGTGTGGAGGGTCTTCGTCATGTGCATGATTTGTGCACGCAGAGGAGCCATACCAGCACCGCCACCTACCCATATCATCTCTTTCCTTGAGTCGAAATGAGGATGGAAATCTCCAAATGGTCCACTCATCACTACCTTGTCACCAGGTTTCAGCGAGAAGATATAGCTGGATGCGATACCTGGGTTGACCTCCATGAATCCGCTCTTGTCGGGTTTGAAAGGAGGTGTGGCAATACGCACGGTGAGCATGAAAACATCGCCCTCGGCAGGATAGTTGGCCATGGAATAGGCACGGATGGTGGGTTCAGGGTTCTTGCACTTCAACGGGAACATCTTGAACTTCTCCCATGACGGTAGGTACTCAGCACCAATGAGGGATTTGTCAAAGTCATTGTCGTAGTCAATGCAATCGAAAGCCGGGATCTTGATCTGTGCATAGGAGCCAGGCAGGAAGTCCATATGCTCGCCAGGAGGCAGTTGCACCTTGAATTCCTTGATGAAGGTAGCCACGTTCTTGTTGCTGATGACGGTACACTCATACTCCTTCACGCCAAGGATACTCTCATCGACATGTATCTTCAGATCGCCCTTGACTTTACATTGGCATCCGAGTCGCCAGTGGTTCTTGATTTCCTTTCGGGTGAAGTGCGGTTTCTCCGAGTCGAGGATCTCTCCCCCACCCTCTAGGACCTGCACCTTACATTGTCCGCACGATGCCTTTCCACCACATGCAGATGGCAAGAAGATACCATTCTGATTGAGCGTAGCCATCAGATTGTTGCCCTGAGGCACGTTGATGGTACGGTCACCATTGATTTCAATGTTCACATTACCCGATGGCGACAGGTATTTCTTTGCCACGAGCAGGATGACTACGATAGCTAGAATCGTAATCAGAAACACTATTATACTGTATAGAATAAACTCTGCCATAGTCATTTATATATTTAGACCAGAGAAGCACATCATAGCCATAGCCATGAGTCCCACGGTGATGAATGTTATACCCAGGCCCTGTAGCGGCTTAGGGACGTCACAATATTGCATCTTCTCGCGAATAGCTCCCAGCGACACGATGGCCAGTGTCCATCCAATGCCCGATCCGAAGCCATAGACAATGGCATCCCATACGGAGGTGATGGCCTGTGAGTTTTCCGGATCCATCTGTATACGCTGCTGCATGAATAGCGAGGCACCCATGATGGCACAGTTGACTGCAATCAGTGGCAGGAAGATGCCCAGTGCTGCATAGAGCGATGGTGAGTATTTCTCGACGGTCATCTCCACGAGCTGCACCATGCCAGCGATGACAGCAATGAAGAGAATAAATGACAGATAGCTCAGGTCAATGCCCTCAGCCAGGCAGTTGGGACCCAGCACCAGTGTCTGTAGCAGATAGTTGACTGGAACAGTGACGGTAAGCACAAATGTCACTGCCATCCCCAGTCCCAGGGATGTCTTCACAGTCTTCGACACGGCAAGGTAGGAACACATGCCGAGGAAGAAGGCGAAAATCATATTGTCGACGAATATCGACCTGAATAAAAGACTTATTGCGTGTTCCATATCCTATTTCTCCTTATAAAAGTAAGCACGATGAATCCAAATAACGCATCCCACGAGAATAAGTGCCATGGCAGGCATGGTCATCATGCCATTGTTGACATAGCCCCAGTCGTAGCAGACGTCGGGAACGACCTGGAAGCCCAGCAGTGTGCCCCGACCCAGCAATTCGCGAACAGCACCTACGATGACGAGGATCATGGCATAGGCAAGTCCGTTGCCGACGCCATCGAGGAACGACGGCCATGGCTTGTTCTGCATGGCGAAGGCCTCGAGACGTCCCATCAGGATACAGTTGGTGATGATCAGTCCCACATAGACACTCAGCTGCACGCTGACGTCGTAGACAAATGCCTTTAGGATTTGCGACACGATGGTCACCAATGCAGCAACGACAACCAGCTGCACCACGATTCGTATACGGTTGGGGATGGTGTTGCGTATGATAGAAATGATCACATTTGAAAAAGCAGTGATGACGGTCACGGCCAGTCCCATCACGATGGCAGGCTTCAGCTGCGAGGTGACGGCAAGTGCCGAACAGATACCCAGCACTTGTCCAAGTATCGGGTGGTCGAGGTTCAACGGATTGGTGAAGACCTCCTTATTTTGTTTACTGAATAATGCCATATCTTTACTCCTCCTCTACTTTAGGTTCATCGACTGTGAGGTTCTGCTGACTCCCGGTATTGCCAAACAAGGTGGCAGCACGCTGTCCATAGTCCTTCAGCCCAGTCTTAATCATATCGTTAACACCATTTGAGGTCAGTGTAGCTCCCGTCACACAGTCGACCTGCGTGTCAGGGTTGTCTACATTCTTCACCACGGCAAGGGCTACCTCATGAGTATCAGTACCATCGACGAAGACCTTCTTGCCAATGAATTTCTCCTGCCACTCCTGTGAGTCCTTAATCTCGGCTCCCAGTCCGGCAGTCTCGCTCTCGTGATTGAAGTAGGCACCATAGACCGTTGCGTTCTCGTTGCCATGCAAGGAGATATAACCGCTGATGCCTCCCCAGAGGCCCATGCCTTTAAGTGAGACGACATACACGTCGTCATCGCCAACCTGGCAGCGATAGAATTTCTGTCCATCCAGTTCTCCCTCTTCTTTCACCACCTCAGCATACTTGGCTTCTGCAGCGGCACCATCGAGGTCACGGATATTCAGAGAGTATAGAATCTGCTTCTTCACATCGAGTGCCACGTTGGCATCCTGCCTAGGCTTGAGTGCCTGATAGACAAAAGCCAGCAGGAAGGCAACGATTGCCACAAGTATCGCACTATATATAATAATGTACGCGTTGCTGTTGGTATTCAGCTTTGTCGACTCTTTCATTTTGTACCTCCTCTCTTCATTCGTCTTGACACATTACGCTCCACCACGAAGTGGTCGATAGTAGGAGCAAACATATTCATCAGCAGGATGGCCAGCATCATGCCCTCAGGATAGCCCGGATTGAGCACACGGATCACAATGGCCATCACGCCAATCAGGAATCCATAAATCCATTTGCCAGTCTCTGTGCGGGCAGAGGTGACAGGATCAGTAGCCATGAAGACAGCACCGAAGGCAAAGCCACCGAGCACCAGATGCTCATACCAGGGGATGACGGTAGAGCCAAGTGCAGCAAACAAAGCAGCCATCAGAGAGCCACCCACAAACACACTCAGCATGGTCTTCCACGAAGCGATGCCCGTGATTAGCAACAGACAGGCTCCTAGTGCGATGGCAATGACAGAGGTCTCGCCAATAGAACCTGGGATGAAGCCACAGATCATATCGCAGAGGCTTGTGCCAGTGTCGATGGGGTTAATGCCCTGACCAACCTCAGCCAGTGGCGTGGCCTGCGTGAAAGCATCTACGGAGGATATTTCTGCCAGGTTATGACCAAGGCCCAGAATCGATTCGTCGGCAACCCACACCTTATCGCCACTCATCATCGAGGGGTAGGCAAAGAAAAGGAAAGCGCGACAGATCAGTGCCGGATTGAAGATATTCATACCCGTGCCACCGAAGATCTCCTTACCTATGATGACGGCAAAGGCCACCGCAATGGCAAGTATCCATAGCGGACAGTTGACAGGGATGATCATCGGAATGAGAATACCCGATACGAGAAATCCCTCCTGAATCTCCTCACCTTTCCATTGGGCCCAGGCAAATTCTATTCCCAGTCCAACAATATAGCTGACCAGGATCTTAGGCAGCACAGCCAGGAATCCGAAGAAGAAAAGTTCGAAGAATCCTGCCTCAGCCAGTTTTCCCGCGGCCAGATAGTTCTGATAGCCTACATTGTACATGCCAAAGAGCAGCGCAGGCATCAGTGCAAGTACCACCATACTCATGATGCGTTTCGAGTCGATAGCATCATGGATATGTACCCCGTTCCTGGAGGTCTTGTTGGGAACATACAGGAACGTTTCAAAACCATCGAAAAGACTATGGAAAGCATGTAGCTTACCATCCTTCTCGAAGTTCGGTTTTATCTTGTTAAGATAGTTTCTTAATGCGCTCATAATTCTATTTTCCTATTTTCAATTGATGATTCCTCACGCATTCTCCTTACGCAGGAGGTCCAGTCCCTCACGCACGATACGCTGCAGCTCCAGCTTAGAAGAGTCGACGAATTCAGCCAGTGCGAAGTCTTCCGGACTGATCTCGTAGATGCCTAGCTGTTCCATCTTGTCAATGTCACCAGTAATGACGGCCTTGATAAGATACTCACCATAGATGTCCATAGGCAGCACACGATCATATTCACCACTCATGATCATGTGACGCTCGCCACCCTTCACACGGGCATCGAGCGCATAAGCCTTCTTGCCTTGCAGCCAGGAGAAATAGCTACGGTTGACGGAGAACTGCTTCAGTCGTGGCATAATCCATCCGGCAAACTCGTCGGCATCGTCACCTTCAGGTATCACGGTAATCTCGCTGGTGTGAGCACCTAGATAGCCGTCTTTATTGGTCTGACGCCCAGTCAGCACATTACCATTTATGATGCGCACATGATGATCAGCATCATAACTGTTAGAAAGTAGCGTGGACAGTTCTTCGCCTACTAGCATCTCCACATGGCAGGGCTTTTTCACCTCGCTGCCACAGAGTGCAACCAACCGACGCAGATCTGTCTTGCCGCTATTGAAGAGCCTTCCGATAAAGAGAACTGTAGTAGGGTCGCCAATGGTCCATACCACCTCGCCTTTGTTGACAGGATCAAGATGATTGACCTGCACACCCACATTACCGGCAGGACAGGGTCCGTCAAATACGGTGACCTCTACGTCTTTCATGCCTTCCAGTGCTGAGCCCTTGCCCACGCCAAGATAGGTTTTCGCAATCTTAGCCAGTGCAGAAAGACCAGTCTGGAAATCATGTTCCTGTCCCTTTACTTCATACTCGAAGTCACATGCCAACGGCTTGTCCCTTAGGGCAGAAACGAAAATAGCCTTCGGCATAACCTGAGGGTTTGTTGAGACGGCATATGGCAACTGATTGATATAGCCAAAGATACCCGCTTTTAGCAAGCTTTCTATCACGGCTTTCGCATCCATCTTCGCCACGTCCTTCTTGCCGAAGTCCACATAGCTTTGCTCCTTGTCAGCTTCAACTTTCACACAGAGCACTTTCCTTCGTTCCCCTCGCACTACAGCAGTCACCTTTCCGCTGACGGGCGAAGCAAAACTCACTTCGGGATATTGCTTATTGACAAATAGCGCATCCCCGGCTTTGACCATATCCCCCTCATTGACGACAACCTTGGGCGTCACCCCCTCAAAATCGTCAGGCACCATCGCATAGTGGCCATTCGACTTCAAACTGAGAAGTGTTTCCTCGGCTTTGCCCTGAAGCTTTATGTCCAAGCCTTTGTGTAGCTTGATTAAATTTGACATTATTGTTATAGTTTAATAAAAAACATATTAAGCGTCTGCAAAATTAATAAAAATTAGTAAGAACGAGCAGAATTTGTCGACGAAAATAGTAAAATGAAAAGAATTTATCGTAATTTTGCAACATAAAAGATAATCGTAACTGACATTTGTCACCTCGGAATAGCGAATTTTGAAGAAGATAAAGCATTTTATCAGTTGGACAATATGGAGTCTTCTGGCTCTGTATGTGCTCATTGTTGTGCTTATCCAACTGCCATTCGTTCAGAACTGGCTAGGACAGCTAGTGGCTGGAGCTATCAGTAAGAAACTGAATACGGAAGTGACTATCGGACGGGTAGATCTAGGATTCCTCAACCGAGTAACTGTTGACGATGTCGTGATTCATGACCAGCGTTCCTTGGAAATGGTCCAGGCACGCAGAATGTCAGTAAGAATCGATTTGCTACCATTACTGGATGGACGCATTGAGATTTCTTCCGCACAGCTGTTTGGAGTAGAAGCCCGCCTGTATCGTGACAGTGCCAATGCAGAGCCCAACTATCAGTTTGCCATAGATGCACTTTCTTCCAAGGAGGAGAAGGACGAGCCCATGAAACTGGACCTCCGTCTCGGATCTCTTATCGTCAGAAGGATGGCTATTAGCTATGACCAACTGGACGCCCCTAGTACACCCGGACGTTTCAACCCTCAGCATATAAAGATATCTGATGTCAGCACCCATGCCCTGCTACATCATCTCACCCCCGACACCTTAAGCCTAGACATCAAACGATTGTCGTTAAAAGAACAGTCTGGGCTAGAACTCCGTGAGCTGGCATTAAAACTGGAGGCAGGACCAAACAATGCCTCCCTCACGAATTTTGCCTTCGCCACACCCAACTCATCCCTTAGTATCGACACCTTGGCGGCCTACTATCAAAAAGATGATATTCCATCAACATTAAAATTATCAGTCAATCAACTACATAGCAATATTTTACTAGATGATTTCTCCAGCCTATTACCGAGCCAGATTCCTAGAGAATACACTTTCAGTATAGACGCCTCTGGCAGTGGGACTCAGAAAGGATTTGATTTGCGACATCTCAATATCAGCTCGCCAGACCATCTCATCCAAATGACAGCAGACGGTAGCTATCGCAACGACCATTACCATGCCAACATCGAAAACCTTTTTGTTTCAAATCGGTTGCTGGACGAACTACACATGATACTGCCCATTGTTCCTCAGTTCATTACCAATCTGGGAGACGTCAGTCTTACAGCACAAGTTTCCCAGCACCAGGATGATGAAACAGCAGTCATAGGAAAGATAAACACATCGATTGGCATGCTGACGTATCAGGGTAAGATGGCCAGCAGCCTAAAGCAATGGGATGCCGTCGTACATACAGACAGCCTCGACTTACAGCAACTGTTCAGCAACCCCTCTCTGGGAACCATCTCTGCAGACCTTGACCTACAGGCCATTAACCAAACAGTAAACGTCAAGGCAAAGATACCACAAGTAGACTGGAAAAACTACAGCTACAACAACCTGTTCGTAGAAGGAACCTATTTTTCAGACAATTTCAGAGGGAAGCTGAGTATCGATGATCCAAATGCGAAAGTAGACGTTGAAGGATCAGTTGCCAACATCCTGTCATTGCCACATATACGCGTAACTGGCGATATAAGTCATTTTGCTCCACAGGCACTTCATCTCTCTGACAGATGGGATGATGCCGTCTTCTCTGCAATTATCGATGCCGACGTGGCCGCCACTTCTCTGGTAGATGCAGAAGGGACCATCGACCTAGACGATTTTATCCTTGCCCAGAACGATACGGCCCACTATCATCTCGACAATCTGCATATCAAGTCCGGCTTTACGGAAGGTAATCACTATTTGAATCTCTACAGCGATTTCGGAGAGGGAATGATCAGCGGGAGATACCATTGGAACACGTTGGCAAACAGCGTCTTTTCTTCCGTTCCGATGCTATTTCCAGACAGGCCATTGTCTGACAATGATTTCACACTCCATTTAGAGCTCACCAATAGTCAGTGGCTACAGAAGTTACTAGGCATTCCGCTAGACCTAGATGGTCCGCTCCATTTAGATGCCCAGGTAGTAGACTCTATCCATCAAATTGATGTCAATGCCAAGATACCATCCTTCAGCTATGCCTCAGGCAACTATAAAAATGCATCCCTCCAGATGAACACCAAGGGCGATAGTACGCATCTTGACCTACAAGCATCACAATTGACGGCAAAAGGCAATATGATGAATATGCAGCTCACGGCAGACAGCAGGGATGACCAGCTCTATTCCGCTATCACTATCAATTCCGATCAGTCTGGCGGTGGAACTATCAACACCATCACCCGCCATTACAAGAACGATGATGGCATACGCGAGACACATGTACGTGTCATGCCCTCGCAGCTAATCATGAAAGGAATGGTCTGGGACCTTGAACCCTGTGATATTCTCTATAGTGAAAAACGCTTGATGATCGACCAGTTCACGCTCCATCATGACAATGAACATATCATTGTGGATGGCATTGCCTCGACAAATGAGAATGACTCTCTCATCCTCGACATCAATGGAGTAGATATTGCCTCCATTCTGGATATTGTCAACTTCCGCTCCGTCCGGTTTGGTGGAAAAGTTACTGGCAATGCCTATGTCTGCCACGCCTTCAAGAATGCAGAGGCATGGGCAGATATCACAGTCAACGACTTCTTATTCCAGGAAGCACATATGGGAGCCCTTGAGGCTCATGCACTATGGAACAATGAAGAGGGACAGATAGACATCGACGCAGCCATTGACGATGGTGCTGAGGAACAGACATATATCGATGGCTTCATATCACCACGCCAAAAGTCCATTGACCTGGGCATCCGTGCAAGAGGGACGAGTCTGGGGTTCATTCAATCGTTCACAAAGAGCTTTATTAGTGAAATCAGTGGTAATGTCTTTGGCGATGTACGTATATTCGGACCACTGAAGAAAATAGACCTTAGTGGCGATGCCGTAGTCAAGGGTCTGGCATCCATCAAGCCGCTTGGTACCACCTATACTTTCCAGGACGACACCGTCAGGCTGTCATCAGGAACGATTGCCTTCAACGACTTTCACGTCTACGACCGTGACCACAACCTGGCATTGCTTAATGGCACCATCAACCACACCAATTTCAAGAATTTTGGATTCTCACTACATGCCAATGCTGACAATCTGCTAGCATACGACTTCCCGAGTTTGGAAGCAGGAAGCACCATTGGTGGCTCGGTAACTGTGAATGGTAATGCTAGCCTGCAAGGGAAACCTGGTGAAGTGGTAATCGACTGTGATGTCACCCCCACCCCATCTTCCTACTTTATATATAACGCTGCCAATCCCGATGCCATCAATCGTCAGCAGTTCATCACCTGGACCAATAGCTCTCTGACAAAGGAAACAAAAGATACGACTGTCCCCTCCACCAATCAGCCTGTACGCCAGTCAGGAGACCTTCGTCTGAACCTTCGTATCAATGCCACTCCCGATGCGACGCTGCGTCTATTGATGGACCAGCACTCCGGTGACTACATCACCCTCAACGGCAATGGCGTCTTGCGTGCCTCGTATTATAACAAGGGACCATTCCAGATGTTCGGTACCTATAACGTAGAGCGAGGTACTTATAGCATGACCATACAAAACATCATCAAAAAGAATTTCACTTTCCAGCCAGGTAGCACACTCGTCTTCGGAGGCGATCCTCTTCAGGCGTCACTCAGCCTGAAAGCCTTACACACGGTCAACGGCGTGTCGCTGTCAGACTTGGGCCTAGGCAACTCATTCACCAGCAATACCATCCGCGTAAACTGTCTGATGAACATTCTTGGAACAGCCGGTGACCCGCATGTGGAATTCGACCTGGAGATGCCTACTGTTAACAGCGAGGAACAGCAAATGATCCGATCTATCATTTCCAGCGAACAGGAGATGAACCAACAAGTAGTCTATCTGCTGGGAATTGGCCGTTTCTACACACAGGGAGCCAACAATGCCACCACACAGACTTATGGACAGACCGAACTCGCCATGCAGAGCCTGCTCTCAGGAACGGTCTCCTCACAGATCAATCAGCTGCTCTCTCAAGTCATCAGAAACGACGACTGGAACTTTGGAGCCAATATCTCTACCGGCAATGAAGGCTGGCATAATGCTGAGTATGAGGGACTGATCAGTGGACGGATGCTCAACAACCGTCTTCTCATCAACGGTCAATTCGGCTATCGCGACAATGCTACGCAGGCAACGCCATCATTTATCGGTGACTTTGACATCAGCTATCTGCTTACTCCTGGAGGCAGCCTGGCACTAAAGGCCTATAACCAGACCAACGATCGTTACTTTACCCATTCCTCTCTCAACACTCAAGGCATCGGCATCATCATGAAAAAGGATTTCAACGGTCTGCGAGATCTATTTTCACATCGAAAGAAAAAGGAGAAATAGACCAAATTGTCTGCTGACTGTAGTTTCTAACAATTCATTTTGCTCTGAGCAATTATTGCACCTGAGAAAAAAAACTAATGTATTTTAGTTGAAACTTTTTGGGCAAAGAATGCGATAATTAAAAAATAATTTATATATTTGCACCCGCAAACCGTTTTCCCGTTCTAGGCTAGGCGGCAAACCTATCATTAACTATATTTGATCACTAATCATGTGAATTCCTATGGATAAATCATCGAAAAGAAGAGGTGCACTTTTGCTTCTAATAGTACTTACCACATTGGCAACACACGCCCAATTGAAAGAGGTCACGTTCTGTCCGCAATGGCACCCTAGCGTGCAGTTTGTGGGCTATATGGCAGCCTGCGAAATGGGCTTTTACAAGGATGAGGGCTTGAACGTGACCATCAAATATCCCGAAGGTACCAAGTCGAGTCTGGAAATGATGCATGAGGGAAAAGCTGATTTGGTGACGACAATGCTCACCAGCGCCATCGTAGCAAAAGCCAACGAGGGACTGAGCCTAGTAAACGTTATGCAGACCTCGCAACATGCATCATTGAGTATTGTACTCAAGTCGCCAGTAGGAAAAATGAGCGTTGAGAGCCTTCGCGGCTTGCGAGTAGGAATATGGTCCAACCGACTGTCGATTACAGCAGAGGCAATGAACAAAATCTATGATTTGAACTGGACGATAGTGCCTTTCCGCAATGGCATCAAACTGCTGAGCTACGGTGTGCTCGATGCCATCACCATGATGGAGTATAACGAGCTGCTGCGACTGAAATACACAGGAGGAGACCTGTCTGAGCATAGCGTGATGCGTATGTGTGAGCATGGCTACGACATTCCTGAAGACGGCGTTTATTGTCTTGAAGCATACTACAGTAAGAATCCAGAAACGGTAAAAGCGTTTGTACGTGCCACAAAAAAAGGATGGGAGTGGTGCAGGCAGCATCCGGAACAGGCGGTGGACATTGCAACGAGGGAGATGAAAAAAGAATACGTCAAAAACAGCAAGGTGTTGCAAAAAGCAGGCCTGGAGGTAATCCTGAGGAAACAAGAACTGACATCAGGTCAGATACCCTATACACTTCAAAGTCAGCAATATGAACAAGCCACCAAAATACTCATGGAGGCAGAACTGATACAAACAATTCCCGACTTTCAAACATTTATTGCACAATGAAAATAAAATCCCTCACCCTACGGATAAGCATCGTCGTAACGATTATGACTTTGTTCGTGCTGCTGGCAACCTTGTTCACACTATACACCACGGCTATCAACAACCATAAGAAAGAGGCAGCACAGGATACACACTATAGACTTGACATCGAAGTGGAGCGACTTAGCAAGGTGCAGTCCTCTGTCGAGCAGGCAGCAAACTACTCAGTACCAGCTCTGAAAGCATGTATGGACGACACCGTGGCCGTGCTCGACATCCTGACTAATATTGTAGAATCAAACAAATATGTCAACTGTGCCGCTCTGGCCTATGCCCCAAACCGTCTAGCAGGACATCCCTACTGCATCCCTACGGCGGTACTGTATGGTACTGTCAACCATTATTTCAGCAACAAGGACATGGATGGTGAATATATCTATGACGATTGGTATATAGCACCGGCACTAGAGGGTATGGCATTCTGGACAGACCCTTACTATAATATGCTCGACGTACCCGTCGTCAGCTATGCCGTACCTGTCAGCAGCTCAGAGCATGGCTTTGAGGGGGTGCTCACACTGGCTGTTGAACTGACGAGCCTAAACGACCTGCTGACATTCGGACAAGAAGAAAATGGCGACAGCACGAAACTGAACTCGAGCATGAGCGTCATCCTCGACAGGAATACAACATTCTTGTCTACTCCCAATGCGAAGAACATCATGAATGAAACGCTCTTCACGCTCGCAGAAAGTACTAATGACACGGTTTACAGCTATATAGGACACGAGATACTTGCAGATCACGATGGCGAGAAAATTCTCACCATCAACGGCGAGAAGTCGGTGATGACATGGCGTGTGCTGCCAAAACTGGACTGGACAGCTATGGTAATCACCCCCTATTCGGAGGTGTTTGCCTCTGTCAAATCGATGACCTATACCGCAATCATCGTGGGTTTGCTGGCAACCATAGCAGCCATTCTCATCATCTACTTCGCAGTACGCAGGACACTCAGGCCATTCAAAAGACTACAGAAAGCTACCCATATGCTGGGCGAAGGAAAATACGACGTACAATTGCCATATAAACTAACGGAACGTGCTGACGAAATTGGCGACCTGGGACGTGAGTTCATGCGCATGGAAAAAGCCGTAAAGAAAAACATCGATGATCTTGAAGAGGAGCGTCTCAGACTGGAGCGTAGCTATGACATGTTGTCCACACTGATGCATAACGTGGTCAGTCATATGCGTATACCTTTCAATAATCTGTTGAATTACAACGAGGCACTGGCTACTATGGCAAACGATAGTGATGATGCACAGCTCATTAAGCACGAAGCAAAGGAGGCTGGAGTTACCATATTACAACAATTCAGGCAACTCAATGAACTCGCAAATCTGATTTCATCAAAAAGCGATCTCGACGACACCATGATTATAACGTCAAGTGACGAGTTCATTGAATGTATCATGCAAGGGGTACATCAATTTGAGGATCGCTTCTTCCTGAAAGTCAGAGAGGAGTATCGCGACAAACGGAACATCAGCATCCGTTCCAACACTCATGTCCTGGAGAGCCTGTTGTATGAACTTATCATCGAGGCTGCCAAAGTGAGCAATACTTCAGCCATTGCTCTCTATTTCATGCCTAATCAGGAAGCCACCGCACTCCGTATCAAAATTGAAGCAAAGACCAACAAACCAATACCAGAGGAGGAGAAAGCCATCTTCTTCAAACGTTTTGCGGAACAGAAGGTCAATGCCTATGCAACAAGTGAATTGCTACCATTATATATATGTTATAGAATAGCAAAACGACTTGGCCTGCTCCTATACGTAGAGCCAAAGAATGAAAAGGAAGAACCAGGCAACATCTTCATACTTGAGATTCCGAAGGCAGAGTGAAGATTACAACATGAGCTTCATGTTGACAGCATTGTTAAAAACAACAAGTGAAGCCAGTCCAAGAGCTCATAAAAGAAACTGGCGAAACGAACTTTGCGGACTATGATTGTCTCATGTTTCCGGGCACGGAAAACTAAATGAATGTTAAAACGTTGAAAGGCTGTTAAACCTCTTCCTTGTTTCATCATCAAAAGATGCGATAACAAACGATAACAGCCAACACTATGCAAAAATATTTTAGAGGCGTATCCCTGCTGGCAGTACTGCTAATAAGCGTACTGTCAGGCTGGGCGCAACAGAGACAAACGCTGACAGGAACAGTTGTGGATAATGACAACCACGAAGCACTGGAAAAAACCACGCTGCAACTTTACAAGATCGACAAGAAGGACACTACGTTCGTAAGTGGTACATTCAGCAACACCAGTGGAGCTTTCACCTTCTCTGGCGTAGGTAGGGGCGAGTATCTGCTCAAGGTGACATATCTGGGCTATAAGACCCTGACACGCAGCATTAGCAAGCCCAACAACCAGCACATGTCTGTAGGTGAGCTAAGCATGGAGTCCGATGCGGTGATGCTACAAGAGGCTGTCGTGACTGCCAACGTCCCCAAGATGGTAATCAAGGACGACACGGTGGTATACAATGCCGATGCCTTCCGAGTTCCTGAGGGTTCGGTCATCGAGGCGCTGGTGGAGGTGCTACCTGGTGCAAAGATCGACGAGGACGGCAAAATCACCGTCAACGGCAAGGAGGTGAAAAAATTCAAGATGGACGGACGCGACTTCATGACTGGCAACAACGATGCGGTGATGAAGAACCTGCCCAGTTACGTAATAGACAAGGTGAAGGCCTACGACGAGAAGAGCGACCAGAGCCGCCTGACTGGCGTGGATGATGGCAACGATGACTTCGTGCTGGAATTCGTAACCAAGCGTAGTGCACGCAACGGACTGCAGGCCAACCCCGACCTAGGCTATGGTACGGACAAACGCTATGGTCTGCGTCTGACAGCCATGAAACCTTTCGGTGCCATGAGATATACCATCATGGCAAATGCCAACAACGTGAACGACCGTAACTTCAGCGGACGAGGAGGACGGGGACGAGGATTCGGATCGGGACAACGAGAGAGCAAGACTGCAGCCTTCGACGCCAGCTATGAGAACGGCAAGAACCTGAGAATGAGCGGACGCGTGACGTGGTCCAGAAGCGATGCCGACAACTGGAACCGCAGCGGATCGGAGAACTTCGTCAACACTCGTGGAGGTGCCTTTTCGAACAGCATCAATCAGAGCTATTCAAGAAACAACAACTGGACGGGCAACATGAACCTGCAATGGACCATCGACTCGATGACCACACTATCGTTCCGACCCAACATCAGCTGGTCGAACAACGACAGTCGCTCGTTCTCATCATCAGCATCGTTCAATGCAAACCCCTTCGACTATGTGGATGATGCACTCAGTCAGGAGAGCCTTAAATATATGGACGAACAAGGGCTCATCGTCAACGGACGACAGGGAAAGTCGCTTGGCTATGGGTCGAACAAAAATGCCAGCTCGCAAATACAGATCTACCGAAGGTTTGGCAACCGCGGACGCAACATGTCGCTCAATGCCAACATCAACTACAGCTCGGGCGACAACCGCAACGCCAACCTCTCGGCAGTTCACCTCTATCAACAGTTAAACTCATTGGGACAGGACTCTACCTACCAGACCAACCGCTACACGCTCTCGGACAATAATAACTTCAGCTACTCGATAGGCGGTTCCTACACCGAGCCCCTGATAACCTTCAAGCCTAAGCCTGAGCCTGAGGACACCACACAACAGGGACAGGGACCATTCGGACGAAGGAGCAACAGACGCAACGTCGGCTCCCAAGGCATCTTCCTGCAGGTGAACTATCGCTATAACTACAGTCACAACAAGAACGATCCCTCGACTTACGACTTCCCAGAATATAGCGACGAGGCTTTTCAGGACGTCATCAACGACTATCGTGAATGGACACGACTGTTTGGATATCTCGATAATCCCTACGAGATGTACCTCAGCGACCGTCTGACACGCTACTCCGAACGTACGGAGCACAGACAGAACATCGACCTGCAACTGCGACTGGTCATGGAGAAGATAAACATGAACCTGGGTGTGACACTACAACCGGAAAAGTCACACTTCATACAACAATACCTAGGCATACCTATCGACACGGTGAGATCGATAACCAATATCTCCCCCACCCTGAACATGCGCTACCGCTTCAACCAGCAGACCAACTTGCAGGTACGATTACGCGGACAGAGCTCGCAGCCCAGCATCACACAGCTACTTGACATCTACGACGATACGAACCCGCTGAACATATCGATGGGTAACCCTGGACTGAAGCCCTCGTTCAACTCCAATCTCAATGTGAACTTTCAGCAGATGAGGGCTCCAACCCTGGTGGAAGACAGCATGGGCTTCCAGGTTCCCAAGGCCCAGCGCCACTGGAGCTATAGCATCAATGCTGGTTTGCAGCGTACTAGCAATGCCATAGGCAATGTGGTAACCTACAACGAGCAGACGGGTGGCCGCATCTCACGACCAGAGAATATCAACGGCAACTGGAGCATGAATGGTGGTGCCTCGTTCAACATTGGCCTCGACACCCTGAACAGATGGGATTTCAGTGGTGGCATAAACGGAAGCTACAATCACCGTATTGGCTATGTGAACCTCAACCGTACGGCCATCCCTGACCGCAACGTGACGCATACCTACAATTTCTCACCCAACGTATCACTTAGCTTCCGTAACAAATGGCTGAACGTGTCCCTGAACAGCAGCGTCACTTATGCACGTACAGAGAACAAACTGCAGGCTTCGCGCAACCTGACTACCTGGAACTTCAACTATGGCGGTAACACACGCATCACCTTCCCGTGGGGTACCGATCTGTCTACCGACTTCCATGTCTACTCAAAGCGAGGATATGCTGACCAGACCCTGAATACCAACGAGCTGATATGGAACGCCCAGCTGAGCCATAGCTTCCTGCGCGGCAAGAAGATGACCGTCATGCTCCAATGGTACGATATACTACACGAACAGACAAACTTCACCCGCACGGTGAATGCCAACGGATGGCGCGACCAGGAAGTGAATGCTATCACCTCCTATGCCATGCTACACGTCAGCTACCGCCTCAATCTTTTCGGTGGACGTGGCAGCGCTCAGCGTGGCGGAGATGGTGAAGGCGGACGCGGAGGACGTGGCGGACGCGGAGGATTCGGAGGCGGACGCGGAGGATTCGGAGGCGGCGGAGGCTTCGGTGGCGGAGGAGGCTTCGGCGGAAGAATGTAAGAACTACTCTCCTCTGTTTTACAGAACCCCAAGACACGAAGATACAAAGGAAAAGGCTACGGACTATCCTTGGATATACATCCACTTATCGTAGCAAGTACATCCCTGTATCTTCGTGTCTTTCTTGAATAACCATACAGGAAGAGACAAATCTTTAGAAATAGAACAAGCAACGAAAAAGGTAAGAAAGTAGGAAAGTAGGAAATGCGGAAAGTGGACATTAAGCTATCTGAAGAGGATAGGAGATAATAATGAACTAATATATTTGATAATAATTAATAATTAAGTTATACTTATAATGACCTCCTTCCTTATTCAAAAACATCAAATGCCCACTTTCCGCATTTCCTACTTTCCGCATTTCTCGTGCCGTGGCATCGCTGACTCAAAGATTATGCTATACCTGCAGACTTGAATTGGATACCGTCCCCGCGTTTAAAATGTAAAGAAATGCGAGCCGTAATCTCACTATGAGCGAGCCGTAATCTCACTTTGAGCGAGCCGTAATCTCACTATGAGTGAGCCGTAATCTCACTATAGGTGAGCCGTAATCTCACTATGAGCGAGCCGTGAACTCGCTAGAACGAGCACAGTCACTATGATTACCGTCCGTGCTTTTTCATCACCCTTTCTTATCGTACTATTCAAAGAGCTGATTGTCGGAATGATCCTTAGCTTAACGCATAAATTGGCGAATTTATCCCATTTCGGCACAAAAACAACCAAGTTTATTTTGTTTTGCGCTCAACTTTTCGTAACTTTGCCCATGAAACAAAAAAGCAAAGGAATATGGCAACAGTAGACGACAAAAAAGTGATCTTCTCGATGGTTGGTGTGAGCAAGACCATCCAGCAGAATCAGAAGCAAGTGCTCAAGAATATCTATCTCAGTTTTTTCTATGGTGCAAAGATCGGCATCATCGGTCTGAATGGTGCTGGTAAGTCCACGCTGATGAAAATTATTGCCGGACTGGATCAGCAATACCAGGGCAACGTAGTGTGGAGTCCAGGCTATACCGTAGGATATCTGCCACAGGATCCACCGCTTAACGAGGAGAAGACCGTCAAGGAGAACGTGATGGAGGGTGTGCAGCATGTCTATGACGCGCTGGCCGAATACGACGATATCAACGTGAAATTCGGTTTGCCCGAATTTTATGAAGACCCAGACAAGATGGACAAACTGATGGCACGACAAGCGGAACTTCAGGACACCATCGACGCTACCGACGCCTGGAACATGGACTCGAAGCTCGACCGGGCAATGGCTGCCCTGAACTGTCCTCCTGGCGACTGGAGCGTCAAGAACCTCTCTGGTGGTGAGCGACGCCGCGTGGCTCTCTGTCGCCTCTTGTTGCAAAAGCCTGACGTGCTACTACTCGACGAGCCTACCAACCATCTGGATGCGGAATCCATTGACTGGCTCGAACAGCATCTCCAGCAATATGAGGGTACGGTGATTGCCGTCACCCACGACCGTTACTTCCTCGACGACGTAGCAGAATGGATCCTCGAACTGGACCGCGGAGAGGGCATTCCCTGGAAGGGCAACTACTCCAGTTGGCTGGAACAGAAGAGCCAGCGACTGGCTCAGGAGGAGAAAACGGCATCGAAGCGACGCAAGACGCTGGAACGGGAGCTGGAATGGGTACGCATGGCACCAAAGGCCCGTCATGCCAAAGGCAAGGCCCGTCTGAACTCGTACGAAAGCATGCTGAACGAAGAGCAGAAGCAGAAGGAGGAGAAGTTGGAGATATTCATCCCCAATGGTCCCCGTCTGGGCAATAAGGTCATCATAGCCGAGCATGTGGCGAAATCATTCCCTGAGAAGACGCTCTTCAAAGACCTCAATTTCAACCTGCCCCCCAACGGCATCGTGGGCGTCATAGGTCCCAATGGTGCAGGCAAGACCACACTCTTCCGTCTGATTATGGGACTCGAACAGGCAGACGCAGGAACGTTCGACGTTGGAGAGACTGTCAAGCTGAGCTATGTAGACCAGCAGCACAAGGACATCGATCCAGACAAGAGCGTCTACCAAGTGGTGAGTGGCGGCAACGAGACCATCCGCATGGGAGGTCGCGATATCAATGCACGAGCCTACCTGTCGCGATTCAATTTCAGCGGTGTCGACCAGGAGAAGAAATGTGGGGTGCTCTCTGGTGGTGAGCGCAACCGCCTACAGCTGGCCGTAGCCTTGAAACAGGAAGGCAATGTGCTACTGCTTGACGAGCCTACCAACGATATCGATGTCAACACCCTGCGTGCGCTGGAGGAAGGTCTGGAGTCGTTTGCTGGCTGCGCCGTCGTCATCAGCCACGACCGCTGGTTCCTCGATCGCATTTGTACCCATATCCTGGCATTCGAAGGCGAAGGGAACGTCTTCTACTTCGAGGGCAACTACTCGGAGTATGAAGCCAACAAAGCACTACGGCTAGGACAGGATGAGCCCAAGCGTGCCCGCTATCGCAAATTGATGGAAGAGTGACTTTTTTCTCTCATAAAAGTTGCACATATCAGAATTATTTCCTATCTTTGCAACAAAAGAACTATCAACGCTTAAAGTCTTAGTATTATGAACAAGGAGGAGAAATTTATCATCACCATTAGCCGACAGTTCGGCACTGGTGGCCACGAGATTGGCGCAGAGCTGGCACGCCGTCTTAACGTGAAGCTGCTCGACAAGCAAATACTGAACGAGGTGGCCAGCCGCTTCTGCAACGTTGAGGATGCCGTCGAGAAGATCGAGTCCCGTAATCCGCTGTGGCGCGACGACTTCACAGGTTTCTACCGCCAGTATATGGCAGGGGCAGAATATAGCGGACAGGAGCAGGACAAGACGTCGCACGACTTGTTTGAGGCACAGGCGGGCGCCATCCGCAAGATTGCAGCACAGGAGTCGTGTGTCATCGTCGGACGATGTGGCTTCCATATCTTCCGTGACTACCCCAACGCGCTGAAAATCTTCATCCATGCTGATATGGACTGCCGCAAGCGGCGCATCGCCGAGAAGTATGACATCTCGGAGCGCGATGCCGCTGCCATGATTGTGGACAACGACTATTCGCGTGAGCTCTACACCAAGACTTTCACTGGGAGCGAATGGCAGGACGCACGCAACTATGACGTGACCATCAACGTGAGGAAATTTGGCGTCAATGGTGCCGTAGACTTCCTCATGAACGCTATCGGCTGATTCGTAACCAATAATTGCAAATACAAAAAGTGGGACTAGGGAAATGGATTGCCGGCTATCTAGGCTGGATCGTATTAGGACCAATAGGAGGGATCCTGGGATTCCTCCTTGGCTCATTGTTCGACTCCTCGTCATCTGAAGGCAGCTCTGTCTTCGGAAATCAGGACGACAACACACAACAGCAGCAAGCGTACAACCAGCAGCAGGGCGACCGCAACAGTTTCCTGTTGTCGATGCTGGTCATGGCGGCATATATCATCAGGGCCGACGGCAAGGTGATGCATTCCGAGATGGAAATGGTACGCAACTTCCTGCGCCAGAACTTCGGAGCCGAAGCAGCACAGCAGGGCAATGACATCATGCTAAAGCTCTTTGAAGAAGAGAAGCGACAGGGACGCGTGGCTTTCCGTCGCAACATTCGTCAGAGCTGCGAAGAAGCGGCTCGCTATCTCGACTATAGCGGACGACTGCAACTACTGAACTTCCTGGTGATGATTGCACAGGCTGACGGAAAGGTGGACAATGCCGAGGTGGACGCCCTGAAGGATGTGGCACGCTGGATGCAGATGCAGACAGAAGAAGTGGATTCCATGCTCCACATGGAAGGCGACACCCTGGAGGACGCCTACAAGGTGCTGGGAGTCAGCCCACAAGCTACTGACGACGAGGTGAAGAAGGCCTATCGCAGACTGGCTCTGGAACATCATCCCGACCGCGTGGCAAAGCTTGGTGAAGACGTCAGACGGGCGGCAGAGAAGAAGTTCCAGGAGATCAACGCTGCCAAGGAACGAATATGGAAAGCGCGTGGGCTATGAGCAGGAAAGCAGTCGTCGTCTTTTTCATCTCACTCCTTACTTTTTGCAGCATAGCGGCACAACAGCCGTATGTTGATTTCATCAATCGATATCTGCCGTTGCCTGACCGCACGGCCTATCCTAGCTCTTTTTTCGAACACAATATCCAGCTCGCGCTGAAGGCACGTCAGCAGATGGCATGGGGAGCATCTGTGCCGGAACGGGAGTTCCGCCATTTCGTACTGCCAGTACGCGTGAACAACGAAGACCTGGACAGCTGTCGCCAAGTATTCTTCGAACAGCTCAGTAAGCGCGTTCGCGGCTTGTCCATGCAACAGGCCATCCTCGAGGTCAACCACTGGTGCCATGAGCAGGTGACCTACCGTCCCAGCGATGCACGTACCAGCTCGCCACTGAATACCATCCGCACGGCATACGGCCGATGTGGCGAGGAGAGCACCCTGCTGGTGGCCGCACTACGGTCTGTCTGCATACCTGCACGCCAGGTCTACACACCTCGTTGGGCACATACTGACGACAATCACGCATGGGTTGAGGCATGGGCCGACGGACAATGGTTTTTCCTTGGAGCATGCGAACCAGAGCCCGTACTCAATCTGGGATGGTTCAACGAGAGTGCCTCTAGAGGCATGCTGATGCACACACGGGTGTTTGGCCACTACGATGGCCCTGAGGAGGTGATGAGCCGCACATCGTGCTATACTGAAATCAACGTGACCTCGCACTATGCTCCCACGTCGAAAGTCACCATCCACGTCATCGATGCCAACAACCTTCCTGTCGATAATGCCTGCGTGGAATTCCGCCTCTACAACTATGCCGAATTTTATCCTGTGGCAACAAAGACTACAGACAGCGAGGGACACGCCAGTCTCTCGGCTGGTCATGGTGACATGCTCGTATGGGTAACAAAAGACCAACTGGTGGCAGTCAAGAAAGTGACGTTCGATGCCGACAAGGAGGTGACGCTCCAGCTACTGCCTCCCCTACCCCTGTCTATGGATCTCGATATGGTACCACCACCCGTATCGGCTGTACAGCCGCCTGTGAGTGACGAACAGCGAAAGGACAACAGCCGCAGGCTGGCCTTGGAAGACTCTATACGCCAGGCTTATGAAAGGACGATGCCTGTCGAGGCGTGGCGAGGCAATCATCAGGTTATCAGACAGTTCCTTGACGAGGCCCCTGACAAGCAACTAGCACAGCGGCTACTCAATGTGCTGTCGGAAAAAGACCTGCGTGATGTTACGCTCGACGTCCTACGCGACCATTTGAAATGGGCCTCGGCTCCTGCAGATAGCCGGCTGGATAGATACACGCTCTCACCCCGTGTGGAGAACGAGTGGCTGACACCCTATCGCCATTTCCTCCAGCAGCGCCTGTCGGCCATCACCTCGCCTGAGGCTCTTGAACAATGGTGCCTCGACAGTCTGAAGATAGACAACGACCACAATCCACAACAACTGCGTATGCGGCCAATGAGTGTCTACCTCCATCGCACCGCCGACCAGCTGGGGCGCAACATCTTCTATGTGGCGGCAGCACGCAGCCTGGGCTTTGCAGCACGCATCAACGAGGTAAGCAGCGAGGTGGAATATCTGCAGGACGGCACATGGCAACGGGTCTTCGCAAAGGCAGCATCGCCAGCATCTACAACATCGGCACCTCTCTACGCCACGCTCAAGCTGCGCTATAAGCCTGTGCCCTACTATGACAATCCAAAGTACTACACTCACTTCACCCTCAGCCGTCTGCAAGATGGTCGTCCTCAGTTGCTTACATATCCCGAGGATGCCACATGGAAAGACAATTTCGCAGAGGGCGTACAGGTGGAATGGGGCGACTACCTGCTCACGTCGGGCACTCGGCTGGCAAGTGGTAAGGTGAAGGCTCGTATCGACTATATCCATGTAGCAAGCGATGCCATCGGCGGGTTCACCATGCGTGAAGATACGTCCGAACCACAGGTCATTGGCTCGCTGAATGCTGAGAACGTATATCTTGACCTGACTACGAAGACACAGAAAAGCCTTCTCTCTACCACAGGTCGCGGCTACTATGTATTAGGTATTATTGCTCCCAATCAGGAACCCACAAACCATGCCCTTCGCGATATTGCTGCCGTCAGCGAGCAGTTTGAGAAGTGGGAACGCAAGCTGATATTGCTGTTCGAGAGTCAGGAAGAGGCATCGCGATTCCAGACTTCAGAATTTGCAGGACTACCTACAACGGTTACTTGGGGTATTGATGTCAATAGTATCATTATCAACGAGATACGCGAACAGATGAAGCTGGCATCCACGTCACTTCCTGTCTTCATCATCTGCGACACCTTCAACCGCGTCATCTTTGTTAGTCAGGGCTATACCATCAATCTTGGTGAACAACTGATGAAGACAATCGACAGTCTCTAACTGAGCCGGAAGAGAGACTGAGACAAGACTGATCATCCCCATTTTTAGGTATAACGATGGAATAATAGCATTTCTAGCGTTGTTTTGAAGATAAAATGGGTAACTTTGCATACTTATTCAGCAATTAATGAAACTATCGGAACTAAAAACAGGCGAACAGGGTGTCATTGTAAAGGTGCATGGACATGGCGGCTTCCGCAAGCGCATTGTTGAAATGGGCTTTGTGAAAGGCAAGACCATCGACGTGCTGCTGAATGCTCCCCTGCAAGATCCTGTCAAATACAAGGTGATGGGCTATGAGGTCAGTCTGCGCCGGCAGGAGGCTGAGATGATCGAAGTCTATACGCCACACTCCAAGTCTAGACAGCCCGCTATTGGACTGTCTAGACTTGGAGTGTGGCAGTCCAATAGCGGGCTGTCTGCCGAGACATTCTCCTCCGAGGCGGTTTCCCTGGAGGAGGAAGGCATCCACGAGGCCCTTCGCGAGCGACGTACCATCAATGTGGCGCTGATTGGCAATCCCAACTGCGGCAAGACCTCACTCTTCAATTTCGCCAGCGGTGCCCACGGACGAGTTGGCAACTATAGCGGTGTCACCGTCGATGCCAGCGAGGCACATGCGTCGATGTTCGGATACGAGTTCAACCTCATTGACCTGCCAGGCACCTACTCGCTGTCGTGCTATTCGCCAGAAGAGCTCTACGTGCGCAACTACCTGCAGGAGCAGATGCCCGATGTGGTCATCAACGTCATCGACTCCAGCAATCTGGAGCGCAACCTCTATCTTACCACCCAGCTCGTGGACATGGACCTGCGTGTGGTAGGTGCCCTGAATATGTACGACGAGTTCGAGCGTCGTGGCGATAATGTAGACCTGAAGATGCTCTCCACGCTCTTTGGTATGCCAATGATCCCCACCTCGTTCAAATCCGGACAAGGTGTCAAGGACCTCTTCAGGGCTGTCATCCAGGTGTATGAGGGACGCAGTCGCGAGGCACGTCACCTGCATATCAACTATGGTCACGAGATAGAACAGGGCATCAAGGATATCCAGCGCTATCTGAAGGCTGACGACAGCATCCACAAGAGTCTCTCCACCCGTTATCTGGCCATCAAGATGCTGGAGGGTGACAAAGCCGTAGACCATCTGCTCTCTGTACCCGTGAAAGAAGCCCGCGACCGTGCGGCATCACGTGTGCTGGAGGAGACAGGCTCTGATGCCGAGACTGCCATCATGGATGCCAAATACGGTTTCATCAATGGTGCCCTGACAGAGGCTGGCTATCAGACGGGCACCAAGGAAGATACCTATCGCACCACACATCTCATCGATCGTGTGCTGTCGAGCAAGTACGTGGGCTTCCCCATCTTCTTCCTCATCCTCTTCGTCATGTTTCATGTCACCTTCACCATTGGTCAGTATCCCATGGACTGGATTGAGGCTGGCGTCGAGTGGCTTGGCGAGTGGATAGGTGCCACCATGCCGGAAGGCCCACTGCGTTCGATGCTTGTCGATGGCGTGATAGGTGGTGTGGGAGCCGTCATCGTGTTCCTGCCACAGATACTCATACTCTATCTCTTCATCTCGTTCATGGAAGACTCGGGCTATATGGCTCGTGCTGCCTTCATCATGGATCGACTGATGCATAAGATGGGGCTTCACGGCAAGTCCTTCATCCCCCTGATCATGGGCTTTGGGTGTAACGTGCCTGCCGTTATGGCCACCCGTACCGTAGAGAGCCGCCGCTCACGGCTCATCACGATGCTTGTGCTGCCGTTCATGTCATGTTCGGCACGGCTGCCCATCTATATCATGGTTACTGGCACCTTCTTTGCTGCCCAGTACCGATCGTGGGTCATGATATCGCTCTATGTTGTCGGCATCCTTATGGCTGTCATCGTGAGCAAGATCCTATCCCGCTTCGTCATCAAGGGCGAGGACACACCATTCGTGATGGAGCTGCCACCCTATCGCTGGCCCACATGGAAAGCTACGATGCGCCACACCTGGGAGAAGGGCAAGGAATATCTGAAGAAGATGGGAGGCATCATCCTCGTAGCCAGCATCATTGTCTGGGCACTAGGCTATTTCGGCACTATGGGCGTTGCTCCAACCATGGAAGAGAGTTTCATCGGTATCATGGGACAGGCCATCGAACCACTGTTCGCCCTGCAGGGCTTCGACTGGCAGCTAGATGTCAGTCTGATAGCTGGCGTGGGAGCAAAGGAGATTGTAGCTTCAACCATCGGTGTGCTGGGAGGTCTATCAGCCATCACCCCACTCGTGGCCTACTGCTATCTGCTCTTCGTATTGCTCTATTTCCCCTGCATAGCCACTATCGCTGCCATCAAGAACGAGACGGGATCATGGCGATGGGCTATCGCAACCGCCATCTACACCACAGTCGTCGCCTGGGTAGTCTCTGCTCTAGTATATCAGATAGGACTGCTGTTCTGAAGCTGAAAGATGACTGATACCGGCATAGTAATCGCCTGACCGCAGAATTATATTCTACGGATTTGCTCATGCTCTAAAAATCATAGGCAAGAGCTCAGACGTAAAATATTTTTCGTATAATGACAAAAGGACTAGAGACTGTTTAACGACAATTTTGTGTCCGTTTACTCCGACTTAAAGGAAATGCTCTCTAAGATGACTCTTCATCTTATTACAATATGCAACATTCTGGGTGCGAAATCACACATTATTAATAAATTGTGGTGATATATTGCTATTTAGTATTTGTTGGTCCTTTTATCAACACGCAGAAAAATCTCAACATTTTGTTCAATAGCATTTTCCTGGATAGGCAAGGCTATTTCCGCCCTGCCTAGGAAAAACTTTTTCCCTAACTAGGAAAATATTTTTTCCTGCCTAGGAAAAAAAATATCGCTAGACACGCCATATTTGGCAGAAGAAAGCCATGCTCTGCAAGACGGTAAATATTTCTGACAAGAACTGGACTAGTTGGCAACTTGCATGGAACTGCACATTAATCTGGTCACCTAGCCGGGAAACAGAATTTTCAGAAAAGACCTACCGACCTACCATGACCCACCGCAAACGCCCTTCCGCAAAGGGTTTGAGACATGGTAGGTCTTTTCGAAGACCTACCATAGACCTACCATCAAAACTGCTGCAAATCTACCTTACAACTACCATAAATCGTTTACTTGTGAAATCTATCGCCAACCAAAAGGAAACCCTCTGCACTTGTTAATGAATTTTACCTATACGCCTACTCGCTACTCGATTTTCTTGGTAAATGATTACTAAGATGAGAAGAGAACGAACGATAGCCCACGCATCCTGCTCCCCTTTATCATCCACAACTCTTCCTCATCAGCGACAACGCATCCTCACTAGAGTGTACTTTTTCGCAGGTTCTAGCGTCTCTTTCTTGCCATCTTTTTAGCTAGTTCACTTTTTCTCAAACCCATTGTCAGAAAACCTCACAGCCCCAGCTACGGCTAATACCGGAGCTAGATTTTGGCATTATTTCTATCTCACAGAGCAATTTGTGACTTTATTCTTGCAAGAATAAAACAAAATTATTATCTTTGCACGTTGAAATAAAATACACGCGTTCATGTCTCAAAAGAAAATCACCCTGATTGCCGGGCCATGTGTCATTGAGTCTGCCGAGCTGCTGGATGTAGTAGCCCAGCAACTTGTCGACATCAATAGCCGGCTGGGGACAGACATCATATTCAAGGCTTCCTTCGACAAGGCCAACCGTACCTCCATCCATTCCTTCCGCGGTCCTGGACTGCAGAAGGGTCTACAGATGTTAGCTGACATTAAGGCCCGCTATGGTCTTCGCATACTGACCGACATTCACGAAGCTTGGCAGGCCAGAGAAACTGCTGAGGTCTGCGATGTCCTGCAGATTCCGGCCTTTCTATGTCGTCAGACCGACTTGCTCGTGGCAGCTGCCCAGACAGGCAAGACCATCAATATCAAGAAGGCCCAGTTCCTATCGGGCCGTGACATGCAATATCCTGTGGAGAAAGCCCGTGAGGCAGGAGCCACGGACATCTGGCTCACGGAACGAGGCAACATGATGGGCTATGGCAACCTGGTAGTAGACTTCAGGAATATCTGCGACATGCTGGAGATTGTGCCTACGGTGATTATGGACTGCACGCACAGTGTGCAGCGTCCGGATGCACAGGGGGGCAAGACTGGTGGTGACCGCCGTTTCGTACCTTCTATGGCGATGGCAGCCAAAGCCTTTGGTGCAACAGGCTTTTTCTTCGAGGTGCATCCCAATCCCGACCAGGGGCTGAGCGATGCTGCCAATATGCTGGAACTGAATCGCCTGGAGGGTCTAATCAAGCAACTACTACAATGACAATACGCGAATACGGTATACAAGCCATCAAGGACGAGGCAGAGGCTCTGCTGGATCTGATTCCCAAGATGGACGAACAATTTGATCTGACTGTCAGTCTGATGCTGGACTGCAAGGGGAAGGTCATCGTCACGGGTGTGGGCAAGAGCGGACACATTGGCGCCAAGATAGCCGCCACGCTATCTTCTACCGGCACCCCGTCGTTCTTTGTCAATCCCCTGGATGCCTATCATGGCGACCTAGGCGTGATGACTCCCGACGATGTTGTGCTGGCCATCTCCAATTCAGGACAGACAGACGAGCTGCTACGCTTCATACCCATGCTGCTACAGGAGCAGATACCCATCGTGGCCATGACGGGCAATCCGCAGTCGCTGCTGGCGAAATATTCGAAATATCACCTGAACATCAGCGTTGAGCGAGAGGCTTGTCCCTTGAACCTCGCCCCCACGAGTTCAACTACTGCTACACTGGCTATGGGCGATGCTCTAGCTATCGCCCTGATGCAGAAACGACAGTTCAAGCCGCAGGACTTCGCACATTTCCATCCTGGTGGCGAGCTGGGCAAGAGGCTGCTCACTACGGCAGCCGACGTGATGCGGTCGACAGACCTGCCGGTCTTCTCGCCTACCCTGCATCTTGGACAGGCCATCATGCTGGTAAGCGAGGGCAAGCTGGGACTCGGTGTGGCAGAGGTGGACGGACGTGTGGTGGGACTGATCACAGATGGCGATATCCGCAGGGCTATCGAGCGATGGCAGGCAGAATTCTTCGACCATACCGTGAGCGATATCATGACACGGCAGCCCAAGACTGTGGATCCACAGACCAGGATTACGGAGATACAGCGTATTATGCAGACTCACAAGATCCACTCTGTGCTTGTCATAGACGATGATAGGAAACTCATAGGAGTTGTCGACCATTACTCCTGTATGATATAATAACTTAGCAAATTTAGAAATGAGGATATTAAGACGATTCATACTAGCATTGACGCTGTTGCTCTGCCTACCGGAAGGCCTGACTGCCCAATACCTGTTCAAGACTCTAGGAACACGCAACGGCCTGACCTCTAGCCAGATCAACTGCATATACAAGGATGGACGAGGATTCATGTGGTTTGGCACTCCCGCTGGCCTATATAGGTACGACGGCTATCTGTTCAAGCATTTTCAGACCGACTCGCAGGACGGTTCCTCACTACCCGACAGCTACATCGAGTCTATCCAGGAGGCTGTAGGTGGCGACCTGTGGATCAAGACAGCAGCAGGCTATTGCATCTATCATCCTCAGACAGAAAGCTTCGAGCGTGACCTAAGGCAGGTGTTCGCCAAACTAGGTATTTCCGAACCCCCTAAGATTGTGTATATCGACAGCCGGCAGAACATGTGGGGATATATACCCGCCAATGGCATCTTCTGCTATAATCTGCAGAAACAACTCATCTACGAGTTTGGCTATAACAACAGCGCCTATGCCATTCCGGAAGGCAACATTTGCTCGATAGGCGAATGTCGCGACGGTGCTGTAGTGGTCTATGACGACGGACGTATCGTCTGTTGCGATGCCTCACGACAGCAGGCCTCACCATGGAGAAGCCTAGAGGTGGCACAACGCAACCTGCGCAATACCAACACGCTGAAAGTCTTTGCAGACCCCCTTGACAATATCTGGATGTACGGCCAGGGCACCCTTTTCGTCTACAACAAGAATGCCAGGACGTGGAATACTACCATTGGCGACCAGCTGGGACTGACGGGTATCAACGCCGATTTCGGGATCAACTCGATAGTTGCCGACCATAGTGGCAATCTCTGGATGGGCACCAGCCGGCACGGACTGATGAAGGTCAATTTCAACACGCTATCGATGGAAGAGGTGACCCTTACCAGCATGCGTAACTATCAGCGACTGGAGCAGACGACCAACGTGCAGAGTGTCTATGTCGACAATAGTGACCTGCTATGGGTGGGAACGGCAAAGGCCGGCGTGGCCTATTTCGGAAACAATATCTACAAATTCGAGTCGAAGCTCATTGGCGACATCACAGCGGTGGCTCAGGACAGCATGGGCAACATGATCTATGGAACCAGCGACAACGGCATCGTGGGATATGAAGGGCACCTTGCCAGCCAGAAAGTGACAGCACTGGCCATCACCGCCGACGGCAGTATATGGGTAGGGTCGAAACAGAACGGACTCACACGCATCAAGAATGGAGTGGCACATATCTACACATCGACCAGCGACAGTCTGAAGAGCAAGATTACCGACAATCATATTAACGGATTGTGCACCGACAGGACGGGCAACCTGTGGATTGCCACCAGCGGAGGACTGAGCATGTACAACCTGCGACAAGGACAGTTCTCGAACTACACGAAGAATAACCGCAAGCTGAGCACCAACAATATCACATCGGTGTTCTATGGCTCGGACAACAAGTTGCTCATCGGATCCTCTGAAGGGCTTATCGTGCTGAACATGTCAAACATGCAGACTAAGCAGTATATTGGCAATTCTACCAATATGCAAAAATTCACCAACAACTATATCACGCAGGTGTTTGAAGACTCACGAGGACTGATATGGCTGGGCACACGCGAGGGCGTCAACGTCTTTGACCTGGAGGAAGACAGGCTTGACATCCTCACCGAGAAGCAAGGACTCTGCAACAATAATATCTGCGGCATTGCCGAGGATGAGAACAAGAATGTGTGGATTACCACTACCAATGGCGTCTGTCGCATCGTCGTACAGCGTAACCACGATGCAGGCTCGTACGACTATGGCCTATACAACTATACCACCAACGATGGCCTGCAGAGCGACGAGTTCAACCTGGGGTCTATACGTAGCACGAAAGACGGCAACGTGGTCATGGGTGGACTATATGGCGTCAGTAGTGTGCAGACGAAAAATGGCGACGACGGATCTGCACTACCACCAGTCATGCTCACTCAGCTCTTCATCGGAGAAGAGGAAATTCTCACAGGCCACTCCTATGACGAGAATGTTGTCCTGCCACAGGCACTTAACGAGAGTACGTCACTCAGGCTGAACAGCAATCAGAACAATATCACCTTCAAATTCGCTGCCGGCAACTACAACCAGAGCGAGAGACTGCAGTTCATGTACTGGATGGAGAACTACGACAACGACTGGCGCAATGGCAACTCGCTCGATCATGGCGTGACTTTCGACAATCTGCCCAGCGGACACTACCGACTACATGTCAAGGCTATCAATGCCGAAGGAAAGATCAGCAACGAGGAGCGCTCCATTGAGATTGTCGTCGAGAAACCCTGGTACCTGCAATGGTGGATGCTGGTCTTCTACGGCATCGTCGTCTTTACCATTATATATGTATGGAAGAAAGGCATCGACCAGATACGCAGCATGTGGAAACGCAAGAATGCCATCATTGCCGAACTGACACAGCAGCGGGAGGATATCAAGGCCGCCAGCGACGAACTGCGACAGCCGATGTCGAGAATGACATCCATCATCATGAATCTGGCTGAAAGGGATGTCACCGTCGAGGAGCGGGATCAGCTGAATGCCCTACATTCGCAGATGCTCACCGTCATCACACGCGTTAGCGATATGCAGTCGTCACTCGAGCATCCGGAGGACAAGGCTAAGAAATCCGTCAATCGCAGCTTCGAGCTGAACAGCAGAGGAGTGATTGACTTGCCGGAACTGATGAACGACGAGCTGACATCCGAGATACGGGCACGATCCGACTCGCCGACTGCCAAGTTCAGAATCGTATTTATTGATGACAACATCGAATTCCTGAAATTTGTCAGCGCACGACTGAAGTATGTGTATGACTTCCATCCATACAACGATATCAGAAAGGCTGCTACCGACATCGAGGCTATGATACCACACATGGTGGTGGTGAAGCAGGATATGGAAGGGATGACGGGTAGTGAACTTTGCAACAATATCAAGACACATTCAAAACTCAGCAAGATCAAGGTGGTGCTGATGACCGACAAGAAGCTTAGCCCCACTGAAATGGCTAGTCAGAATATCACATTGTCTGCCGACGACTACCTGGCCAAGCCCTTCAACATACAGGAGGCAGCTATGCGCTTCAACAAACTCTTTGGCATTGGTGCCTACGAGATTACCAACAACCTCATCGAAGGGGCGGAAACACGACTACTCGAGAGTCGCAACGCCAGCATGACAACGGCTACAGAGACTATGCTCGATACCAATGTGCAACTGCAAAACGAACTGGTGGAGGACGACGAGATCAAGACCCTGGAACTGAAATCCATAAGGCAGCATTCTGGTAATGGTGCTGAAAAGACCAAGGATGATGCTGGCAAGAAGACGGGACAGAACGGCGACGACAAGCCAGCGGAAAGCGGAAGAAAAGCTAGCGATGCACCCCATCAGGACAGCGGCAGCCATCGACCTGAGGACATCATCAGAGAGGCTGAGAGGGTATTGAAAGAGACTGACAGGGTGATTAACGAGGCTGACAGGATGATCAACCAACCCTCGGATGACAGTTCTACACCGGAAGACGACACCCCAACGCCACTTGCTACCGCCCAGGAGACATTCGATTTCGATCCTGAAAGCTTCAGCATGAACGATGCCATTGACAATCAGCTCATTATGAACATCGAACAATATGTACAGCAGAATATGAGCCGAGGACCGATCGGACTCGAGGAGATGGCAACGGCAATGGGAATGGGAATGAAGCCTTTCTTCCAGAAGGTGCGCGACATCACAGGAAAGACACCGGCAGAGGTAGTACGTGACCTACGTCTCAAACATGCATGCGTACTCCTGCAGCGTACGAATATCAATATGAGTGAATTGGCAAACAATATCGGATTCGCTACGGGTGAGCATTTCATCACCCTTTTCAAAGAACGTTTTGGTATTTCTCCATCGGAATACAGATTGAGATACCGAAAATAAGACCATGAACACTAAACCTCTCATGTTAACATCTTGCTGCAGACGTCTGGCCACAATGGACGTCTGCTCTTCTGCGCGCCTGCTCAGGAGACTATGGGTGACCCTCGCCTGCTGGGCTTTTCTGCTCCCTGCGCCGGCACAGACCTCCGACTCACTCATCTTTCGTCAGTTGCGTGATTATGGCATCGCCTTTTCTGCCGACAACAGCGTCACCCTACTCTTCTCGGGACAGGAGAAGTTCGACGATATGTTTGCGGCCATCCGGCAGGCACGACACAGTATTCATCTGGAATATTTCAACTTCCGCAACGACAGCATCGCATCGCTGCTCTTTGATATCCTGAGACAGAAAAGGGAGGAAGGAGTGGAGGTACGGGCTCTTTTTGACGGCTTCGGCAACGACTCCAACAATCAGCCCCTGAAGAAATATCATGTCGAGGCACTACGCAACGACAGCATTGAAATCTACGAGTTCGACCCCATCCGGTTCCCCTGGGTTAACCACATCTGGCCTCGCGACCATCGGAAGATAGTCGTCATCGACGGCAATGTGGCCTATACGGGTGGTATGAACGTGGCCGACTACTATATCAAGGGCACCGAGCAGGTGGGAGCCTGGCGCGACATGCATTGCAGGATTGAGGGGAGCACCGTCAACGACCTGCAGCAGATCTTCGTCAGCACGTGGAAGAAGGTTACTGGCGAGGAGCTCACCGACACCTGCTATTTCCGCGGTGGCAGCCAGGTGCTCCTGGGTGGACTGAAACCCGATACCACCACCACCGCAGGGCACAAGCTCGTGGGTGTCGTGAATCGCGAACCTGGCAAGGCATTGCTGCCCGATGGACGGCTGCTCGGCAAGAACGACGCTATGCGCTATTTCTATGTCAATGCCATCAACGACGCGCAGGACTCCATCCGCATCATCAATCCATACTTTACGCTGATTCCTTCCGTCAACAAAGCCCTGAAGAGGGCCATTCGGCGAGGGGTGAAGGTCGAACTGATGATTTCTGCCAGGAGCGACATACCACTCACACCCGACTGTGCCTTTTACTACATGCATAAGATGATGAAATACGGTGCTCACGTATGGCTCTATCAGCCCGGCTTCCACCACTCGAAGATCATGATGGTCGACGGCCGCTTCTGCACCGTTGGCAGCACGAACCTCGATGCCCGCTCGCTACGTTTTGACTATGAGGAGAATGCAGTCATCATCGACCGTCAGACGACTATGGAACTAGATCGGATGTTCGATCGCGACAAGCAGCAGAGTGTATACCTCACGCCTGAGACATGGGACCAGTTCCGCACCTGCTGGCAGAAGTTCCGCGGATGGTTTGCACACCTGCTGCGTCCCTTCCTGTAACAACTTATACCAGCATCAGATCGCTCATCACCCGATCGCTCACGAAAAGCCCTTCACGAGTCAGCACCAGCCGCGTGCCGCGATGCGTCAGCCAGCCGCTGCTGATATATTTCCGGGCCTGCCGCATGCAGTATGTCCTCATCGTGCTGTCCAGGTCGTTGAGATTCAGACCTTCTGACGTGCGCAAGGCGGTCATGATCTGTTCGTTGTACCAGGTCTGTCCGTCCAGCTCTTCTACCCCTACCTCAGGATGTCCGTTTTCTATCCCCGTCATATAGGCGGTCAGATTCTCGACGTTCCACTGCCGGGTGAACACTCCTTCTCTTACGGTTAGCGAGTGGGCGCCGGCACCGATGCCCAGATAGGGTGTATGATTCCAATAGTTACTGTTATGTCGCGAGCGGTATCCGGGCTGTGCGAAATTGCTGATTTCATAGTGATCATAGTCTGATGCCAACAATCTGTCTTTCAGATAGTAGTACATATCACGCTGCAGCTCATCTTCAAGTTCCTTCACCCTGCCGTCATCCAGCATCTGCCTGAGCCGTGTGCCCTCCTCATAGCTTAGGGCGTAGGCCGAGAGGTGGGTGGCCTCCAGCCCGAGGACCTCGTCTATGTCGCGCTTCCAGTCGTCCATGCTCTCATCAGGAAACCCGTAGATCAGGTCCACGCTGACATTGGTGATGCCGGCATGATGCAGCAGCTCCATCGCCTGTCCCACCTGGCGAGCCCGGTGCCTACGGCCTAGGAATGCCAGCCGCTGGTCTGAGAAGGTCTGGGCTCCCATGCTGATACGGTTCACGGGCAGGGAAGCTAGGATACGGACGAACTCCGCTGTCACGTCGTCGGGGTTACATTCGATGGTGATCTCTGTCCCGGCAGCGATGTCAAACGCGTCTGCTATCTGCCCGAAGAGCTGGTTTAGCTGCCCGCCACTGAGCAACGATGGCGTGCCGCCGCCCAGATAGACGGTGCCAATGTCCTCTGCCTCGTTGCATCGCTGCCGCAGCTCCTGGCACAGCACGTCGACATAGCGCTGGCGGTCTGACAGACGTGTGGTAGAATAGAAGCCGCAATAGATACAACGGCTGCTACAGAAAGGGATATGTATGTACAATCCAGACATTGAGGAGTGCAAAAGTACAAAGAAACAGCGGAATAGCCAAATAATACGTGCTCTTTTATTCCAATAAAACGGGTGTTTATTTGCACGGCTCAGAATATTTTTGTAATTTTGCAGCCACAATTATATAAATATGTAGAATTTAACCAATAGAGCACATGAATATTCTTGAACTATCCGAGCAGGAACTGTTGCGACGTCAGTCGCTTGACGAACTACGAAAGATGGGCATCAATCCCTATCCTGCAGCCGAATATCCCACCAACGCCTTCTCTACCGACATCATAGCTGAGTTCACCGACGATGCACAGCAGACCACAGAGGTATGCATTGCCGGACGCATGATGAGCCGCCGCGTCATGGGCAAGGCATCTTTCATCGAACTGCAGGATTCCAAGGGCCGCATCCAGGTCTATATCACTCGCGACGACCTTTGTCCCGACGACAACAAGGATCTTTACAACGTAGTATTCAAGAAGTTGCTCGACATCGGCGATTTCGTGGGCGTGAAGGGTTTCGTGTTCCGCACACAGACGGGTGAAATCAGCGTTCATGCACAGCACCTATGCCTGTTGTCGAAGTCGCTGAAGCCGCTGCCCATCGTGAAATACAAGGATGGCGTGGCCTACGACAAGTTCGACGACCCCGAGCTCCGCTACCGTCAGCGGTATGTAGACCTCGTGGTCAACGACGGGGTGAAGGATACATTCCTGCAGCGGGCCACCGTCATACGAACCATACGCAGGGTACTCGACGAAGCGGGATATACCGAGGTCGAGACACCCACGCTGCAGGCCATCGCCGGAGGTGCCTCGGCACGGCCGTTCACAACCCATTTCAACGCCCTCGATCAGGATATGTATATGCGTATCGCCACCGAACTCTATCTCAAACGGCTCATTGTGGGCGGCTTCGAGGGGGTGTACGAGATTGGCAAGAACTTCCGCAACGAGGGTATGGACCGCAACCACAACCCCGAGTTCACATGCATGGAGCTCTATGTGCAGTATAAGGACTACAACTGGATGATGTCGTTCACCGAGCGTCTGCTCGAAACGGTATGCACGGCGGTCAACGGCAAGCCCGAGCGCGAGATCGACGGGCAGATGGTATCGTTCAAGGCACCCTATCGCAGACTCCCCATCCTCGATGCCATAAAAGAGGAAACGGGCTTCGACTGCGACGGGAAGAGCGAGGACGAGATACGCCAGTTCTGCCTCAGCAAGGGTATGGAGGTCGACGAGACGATGGGCAAGGGTAAGCTCATCGACGAGCTCTTTGGCGAGTTCTGCGAGGGAACGTTCATACAGCCGACATTCATTACCGACTATCCCGTCGAGATGTCACCGCTGACGAAGATGCACCGCTCCAAGCCTGGTCTCACCGAGCGCTTCGAGCTGATGGTCAACGGCAAGGAGCTGGCCAATGCCTATTCCGAACTCAACGACCCCATCGACCAGGAGGAGAGATTCAAAGAGCAGATGCGACTGGCCGACAAGGGCGACGACGAGGCGATGATCATCGACCAGGACTTCCTGCGCGCCCTGCAGTACGGCATGCCTCCCACATCGGGCATTGGCATCGGCATCGACCGACTGGTCATGCTCATGACTGGCAAGACGTTCATACAGGAGGTGCTGTTCTTCCCACAGATGAAGCCCGAGAAGCGCGCACCACAGAGCACCATACAGGAATGGGCGGCCATCGGCGTGCCTGAGGACTGGGTCTACGTGCTACGGAAGGCGGGCTTCTATCTCGTTCACGATATCTGTGAACAGAAGGCACAGGGACTGCAGCAGAAGATGGGCGACATCGTAAAGCGATTCAAACTTCAGCTACAGAAACCGGCAGTTGACGACGTTCAGCAATGGATAGAGAAAGCTTGTGCAACAGAATAGCAATCGTGGGTGGCGGCTCATGGGCTACTGCTATTGCTAAGATTGTGGTGGAGCATACCCATCACATTGGCTGGTATATGCGGCGCGAAGACCAGATTGACGACTTCATACGCATAGGACATAATCCCAGCTATCTCACCAGTGTGCACTTCAACACGCAGGAGATCAACTTCAACAGCGACCTGAACAAGATTGTCGCCGACTACGACACACTGGTGTTCGTAGTACCGTCACCCTATCTTAAGCATCACCTGCGTAAGCTGAAGGTCAGGCTGAAGGATAAGTTCATCATTACTGCCATCAAGGGCATCGTTCCCGACGAGAACCTCATCTGCTCTGACTATTTCCATCAGGCTTTCGACGTGCCGTACGACCAGATAGCATGCCTGGGAGGACCGTCACATGCCGAAGAGGTCGCCCTCGAACGGCTTAGCTATCTCACCGTGGGATGTATCGACCCCGAGAAGGCTGAGGCCTTTGCCAATGTGCTCTCCAGCCCGTTCATCAAGACAAAGACATCGACCGACGTCGTAGGCATCGAGTATTCGTCTGTCCTCAAGAATGTATATGCCATTGCGGCAGGCATCTGTGGAGGACTGAAATTTGGCGACAACTTCCAGGCGGTGCTCATGTCCAATGCCGTACAGGAGATGAACAGGTTCCTGATGGCTGTACAACCTGACATCCCGCGCAACGTCTACGACAGCGTCTATCTGGGCGACCTACTCGTGACGGGCTATTCCAACTTCTCACGCAATCGTGTCTTTGGCACCATGATTGGCAAGGGCTATTCGGTCAAGGCAGCACAGATGGAGATGGAGATGATAGCCGAGGGATATTTCGGTACCAAGTGCATGAAGGAGATTAATCGTCATTGGCATGTCAACATGCCCATCCTCGATGCTGTGTACAACATCCTGTATGAGCGCATCAATCCACAAATAGAGATCAAGCTACTTACCGACTCCTTCCGCTAGCGACGCTCTTAATTCCCGAAATAACGAAATAACGAAATAACGTAATAACGTAATAACGAAAAAAATCTCTAATTCTTAATCTGAATATTTAGTCCAATCCTTTGTCACGTCCTTCCTGCACATACTCCATCATCTAGCGAAGAGGTCTGGGTCCTCTGTGCCACACTCTGGGTGCCTCAGCCCCATCCTTCCTCACAAACTAGGCCTCGCCCTGTTCGTCGGTTAGTGCCCGTAATCTCACTTTGGTGAGCCGTAATCTCTCTCATAGTGAGCCGTAATCTCTCTCATAGTGAGCCGTAATCTCACTCATAGTGAGCCGTAATCTCTCTCATACAGAGCCATAATCTCTCATACAGAGCCGTAATCAAAGAAAAGGATTGAGCGTATGGAAACCTTGATTTCTAACTTTTCTGGGCAATTCGTTTTAAATTTTCGTCTCCACAGGCTTATAATTCGGAATTTTTATCTAAATTTGCAGATGAAGACAACCTTAAATATCATTTAGACATCTGACATGGAACAAAACAAAGACCTGCGCTTGGCGTGGGATTTCGTAGAAAATACAGGACGCAGCATCTTTCTGACAGGAAAAGCAGGCACAGGTAAGACGACCTTTCTCAAGACCATCGTCGAACGCTCCAGAAAACGCCCCATCGTGGTAGCTCCTACTGGTGTGGCCGCTATCAATGCTGGAGGCGTAACCATCCACTCGTTTTTCCAACTGCCTTTGTCACCTTTCGTACCTGGTGCCAAGGTGGAAAGCAAATTCGACTTCGGACGTGAGAAACGCAAGATGATTGCCAGTATCGACCTGCTCATCATCGACGAGATATCAATGGTAAGGGCAGATCTTCTTGATGCCATAGACCAGGTGCTCAGACGCTACCGCGACCGCTACCTGCCCTTCGGTGGAGTGCAACTGCTTATGATTGGCGACCTGGCACAACTCACGCCCGTTGTAACTCCGGAAGATGAGAAACTGCTGAAGCCCTACTATGACACACCCTATTTCTTCGGCTCGAAAGCACTACAGCAGATTGACTATGTGACGATACAGTTGGAACATGTCTACCGACAGCAAAGCGACCCTATTTTCATAGATATTCTGAACCAGGTAAGACAGGGACATCCCACGAAAGAGGCATTAAACACTCTGAACACAAGATATATAGCCGATTTCCATCCGCAATCTGGCGAATCTTTCATACGACTGACTACTCACAACCGGATGGCCGACAGCTACAACCAGCGCGAGCTGCTGAAACTCGCCACCAATAGCCAGCAGTATGAGGCCGTCGTACAGGGCAACTTCCCTAACTACTCGTATCCTACCGCACAAACGCTGACGCTAAAACAGGGTGCACAGGTGATGTTTATAAAAAACGACCCCACAGAGAACCATAGCTACTACAATGGGCTGATAGGACGCGTGAGCTACCTTGACCGCAACAAGATTCTTGTACGCTGCGAGGGCTACGACAAGGACATAGAAGTAGAGCAACTGGAGTGGCAGAACATGCACTACACCTTGAACCCGCAGACTCGTGAGATCGAGTCGGAGGTACAGGGTACATTCAAGCAATATCCTCTGCGACTGGCATGGGCTATCACCATCCACAAGAGTCAGGGGTTGACGTTCGACCATGCCATTATAGATGCCGGCTACTCGTTTGCCCCTGGACAGGTATACGTAGCACTAAGCCGGTGCCGGTCTCTGAAAGGACTCGTGCTGGCAGCACCACTACAAAACCGTGCCATCATCAACGACGAGCAAGTGGATAACTACATAGCCCAACAGGAAACAGCTACACGGCAAAGCATGGAACAGTTACCGTTGCTGAAGCAAGAATACGAACGTCAACTGCTGTTACAACTCTTCGACTTCCGACAGTTGCTCTACCAGCAAGAATCCATGCTGCGACTATTCGGTGAATTCTTCTACCATAGCTATGCCGATCTGACACAACTACACGCTCAGACACTAACAGCCCTACGACAGCGTATTATGGATGTAGCTGAGAAATGGAAGGCAATAATAACACAGACAGCAGCAGAAAAGTTGCACGACCAGGATTTCCTAGATCGCGTGGGACGTAGTGCTGAATACTTTGCCAGCAACCTCAAGGACATCTTCATGAAGCCTCTGCAGCTAACCTACCAAGTGGAGACTAACAACAAAATAGCCAAGAAGCGACTAGGCCATGCTCTACCCGATCTGCAACAAACATGGCAGGCTACCTGCTATCTGCTTACGGAAATGGCAATGCATGGGTATAGCGTGACCAAATATCTGAAAGCCAAACAGCTATCTGTGCTCACCGATCTGGAAGAAAAGCAGAAAAGGCAACGCCGGCGTAAGATGGAGAAAGCTGCCGAACCACCCAAGCCGAAGACATGGGAGATCAGCATGCAACTGTACAAACAGGGTATGAACCCCGATCTCATTGCCCACGAACGAGGATTGACGACAGCCACTGTGCTCAGTCACCTTGCACGATATATACACTCTGGCGAAGTGAATCTCGACGACCTGATCAGCCCCGATCATCAGCGTGCCATTAGACGGGTCATAGCCATAGTGGGAACCAACGAAGGCACCACCGCAATCAAAAGTCTATGTCCACCAGAGATAACTTACGACGAGATACACATCATAATGGGATTAGAAAAGAAGTAAGAAAAACGGTAATAATGATACGCATAAGTCGCGTGACATCGGAAACCACGTGACACGGAAACCACGTGACATCGGAAGCCACGTGACATCGGAAGCCACGTGACATCGGAAACCACGTGACATCGGAATACACGTGAGCAAAGAAACTACAAAACTGGAAAAACTACATGAAATGTGTTACCTGCGTCGGCCCTTCAGGGTTATCAACGGAACAATCATCTCTTCCATCGAGATACCACCATGCTGGAAGGTGTCGCGATAGTAGCTGACATAGTAATTGTAATTGTTGGGATAGGCAAAGAAGCTGTCACCCGTAGCAAAGACATAGCTCGTAGAGAGGTTTGGCGATGGCAGCAATGCCTTCTGCGGGTCTTTGATGACAAAGAGGTCCTTAGAGTCGTAAGCTAGTCTTTTGCCCAACTTGTAGCGCAGATTAGTATTTGTATTGCGGTCGCCCACAATCTTTACTGGTTTTGTACAACGTATGGAACCATGATCGGTAGTGACGATGACGCGATAGTCTTTCTGCGCCAACTGGCGGAAGAAGTCGCGGATGACGGAATGACGGAACCACGACAAGGTGATGCTGCGATAGGCCGACTCGTTGTTGGCCAGCTCGCGCACCATACGGCTCTCGGTACGGGCATGTGAGAGCATATCGATGAAATTGAACACCACAATATTAAGGTCGTTCTTCTCTAGAGTGTTAAGCTGTTGCATCAGACGTTCGGCCTCGGCAGAGGTATTGATTTTATGATAGGAGAATGTGTCACGACGACGATAGCGGTCGAGCTGCGTCTGCACCAGCGGTTCCTCATTCAGGTTCTTGCCCTCCTCCTCGTCTTCATCCACCCAGAGTTGTGGAAACATCTCAGCTATCTTGTTGGGCATTAATCCGGAGAAGATGGCATTGCGAGCATACTGGGTAGCAGTAGGAAGAATTGAGAAATAGAGGTCCTCATCAATGTCGAACTGGTCGCCAATCTCCTGCGCCAGCATGCGCCACTGGTCATAGCGAAAGTTATCAAGAACGACGAGGAACACCTTTTCTTTGCTGTCAAGCAGCGGGAACACCTTCTCCTTGAAGATACGCGTAGAGAGCAACGGAGCATCGACAGGCGACGGTTTCAGCCATTCGAGGTAGTTTTTTTTCACGTACTTGGCAAAACCCAGATTAGCCTCCTCTTTCTGCATGGCCAGCATATCCGTCATCTGTGAATCAGTACTGCTGAGCTGTAATTCCCAATGCACTAGACGCTTATAAATAGCCATCCAGTCGCGCCACGTGCGACAGTCCATGATCTGCATGGCTATCTGCTGGAACTGCTGCTGATACTGGCTCTGTGTAACCTCGGTCTCAATCTCTCGGCGATGAATGTTCTTCTTCAGCACCAATAGTATCTGATTAGGATTGACAGGCTTGATAAGATAATCGACAATCTTCTGGCCGATGGCCTGCTCCATGATGTTCTCCTCCTCGCTCTTGGTGACCATCACCACAGGAGTGGCAGGACTGATCTGCTTGATACGCTGCAATGTCTCCAACCCGCTAAGACCAGGCATCTGCTCGTCGAGCAACACCAGGTCGAAGGTGCGCTCCTGGCATAAGTCAATGGCATCGGTTCCGTTAGACACCGTAGTCACCTCATAGCCCTTTTTCTGAAGGAAGATGACATGAGCCTTGAGTAGCTCCATCTCATCATCAATCCACAGCAAATGTCCGTTCGTCATAATAATATAAAAGATGTGGGAATGGTATTAGTTGCTAATGGCCTTCAGCAACTGTATGAGACTCTCCTTACGCTGCCAGCTGAAATCAGGCAGAGCCATGATGCGCTTCATCATTGTGCGCTTCTCCTTTGACAACGCACGACTGAGGTTACGCTCATGCACTTTCACGAACTTACCGTCAAGTTTCATGAAATAATGGCAGAACACGGGCAACTTATAGTCGTCCTCGGTGTTGATATCGACGGTAGTGGTACTGATCTGATCACCCAGCGAGAGATTGGAGATGTTGATGTTATTTCGAAGGTTCCGCTCATAGGTTTCCTTGTCGAAAAGTTCCACGCAATAGAGACTATTGCCCCCTACAGAGTCGACCAAATAGGCCATCTGACGGTCGATTGTAACAAACGAAAGATTTGGGAAGTCCACAGCTACAATATTATCCATATTGGCCTCCATAGTGTACTCACCCTTGGGGAAGAGCAGCGTGGCATTCTTCAGAAACACATTGGCTAACGGCTGGTTCAGCTTATGCCCATCGGCAAAGGTAATAACTGCAGGTTGAAACTCCTTGAACATGATAGCCGATACCTTTCGCTCGTCTTGTGCCATAGCGGAAAGCGAGAGCAGAAGGGCAAGTAGGATAATATTTACTTTCTTCATAATCACTAAAAATTTTAAAAGCTCATTGATTAGACGTAATCAATGAGCTTTGGTTTAATGTGCGGTGCGTACGAGATTCGAACTCGTGACCTCCTGCGTGACAGGCAGGCATTCTAACCTACTGAACTAACGCACCAGTCCATTATATTTTCTATCATAAGAGCATTTCAAGCGGTGCGTACGAGATTCGAACTCGTGACCTCCTGCGTGACAGGCAGGCATTCTAACCTACTGAACTAACGCACCTTGAAGGCTCATTTCTGATTAGCGGATGCAAAGGTACAACATTTCCCTGAGAATCTCACAAGAAAGGGATATTTATTTTCTTCCGCTTAACATTCTTTAGCGTTTTGAGGAGGTTATGAACAAGTAAACGGTCCTATTCTAAGAGGTCCATCAGGGGTATTACTGCTTAATCTGTTCCCACGAATTGTTCTGAGAGGCATTGATACTGAAAAGAATATCGTAGACTTGTTCTTTCTCCTTCTGAGTACCTTTGCCCTTGTAGATATTAGCCAGCTCATCTTTCTTATAGTCAGTCCATATCTGGGGCAGCATGCTAAGTGGTTTGTCGTCGTGTGCTTTCTTCAGACATTCCTGTAAGGCTGTAGTGACATTAGTCCTACCACGTTCCACATTCTGTGCCATTTCGTCAAGTCCCTTACGATAGTAGTCATACTGCAACTGTCGGAATGGACGCATGCCTTCGTCTAGATAGTCATTAATGATGGCGAATCTATTCCTGGAGTCATCGAACGACTTCCAACCGGGGAAATTCAAGTCCTGCGCATTGTTAACCAAGTTCATACATCGCTGTAGCACATCTGTGCCCCCCATGGGAGAAAAACTGTCGAGGTCGAGACCGATAATAAGATAAGCATAATAAGCCATAAGTGCAACAAGCTGATTGTCGATGACCTCTTCATTGAAATTAAGTTGATCGAACGCCACAAACTCGAAATCGAAATTCTTGTCACTATTATTATATAATGTAGAGGTATAGGCAGCATTATAAACCGGTCTGTTTGCCTGAATCAATGCTGAACAGGTGAACTTGTTGGCAGAGGCATCGTATTTCGAGACTGTGATGTTGAAAACACATTGTATGCGTTCGTTCTCCTGAAACTGCAGTTGTGTCCATTGCCGTTCGTTGACAAACTGCTCCAATGTCTGTTGCAGGTTGTCAAAAACCGTCTTGTCGGTTCCCTGTACCTTTGAACTGTTGATATTGATTTTTACTTGCAGTTCCTGTGCTGTCGAAGTGACAGCAAGGAAACTGCAAAACAAGCCTATAATCCAATATCGCTTCATGAGAACCGGCGGATTGAATTAATAGTTCTCGCACTTCACCTGGAAGTAAGCCTGCGGATGATCACATACCGGGCATACCTCGGGAGCCTGCTTACCAATGACGATATGTCCACAGTTGGAACACTGCCAGATAGCATCGCCATCCTTCGAGAACACCTTTTTGTCCTCAACATTCTTCAGCAACTTACGATAGCGTGCCTCGTGCTCCTTCTCGATGGCAGCCACCATCTCAAACTTACTGGCTATCTCATCGAAGCCCTCCTGACGAGCCTCGCGAGCCATACGGTCGTACATGTCCGTCCATTCGAAGTTCTCACCATTGGCAGCATCAGCCAGATTCTCGGCTGTAGAGCCTACGGCACCGCCATTCAAATATTTGTACCACATCTTGGCGTGTTCTTTCTCGTTGCCTGCCGTCTCCTCAAAAATGGCAGCTATCTGTACGTACCCCTCTTTCTTGGCCTTTGATGCAAAATAAGTATACTTATTGCGAGCCATCGACTCACCGGCAAAGGCCTCTTGCAAATTTTTCTCTGTCTTCGTTCCTTTCAAATTCATAATACTAGTCGTTTTTTGATTGTTATTAAAATAATGTGGCAAGTTCATCGACAATATCTGCCGCTACCTGCTGTTTTCCCTTCTTCTCATAATCCTTGCGACCATGAGCAGAAATAATGGCAATCTGATTCTCATCGCTCCGAAAGCAAGTACCTTCATTGCGTAGGGAGTTGAGCACGATGAAATCCAGGTTTTTCCTTGCCAGTTTTTTCTCGGCATTCTGCTGCTCGTCGTTCGTCTCAAGTGCAAAGCCTACCAATCGCTGGTTCTGACGTTTCATCTGTCCCAGCGTAGCAGCAATATCAGGATTAGGAACCAAGTGCACGTCCATGCTCTCCCCCACCCGCTTTATCTTCTGTTCAGCCACCTGTTCGGGCCGGAAATCTGCAACAGCTGCACAAAGGATGGCAGCATCAGACTCTTTGTATGCATCTAGAGCTGCGTCACGCATTTGTATGGCACTCTCCACATCGATGCGATTGATGCCAGGATGAGCGACAGCCAGGGCTACAGGCCCCGCCACAAGTGTCACCTTTGCACCACGTCGTGCACACTCCTCCGCCAGGGCAAACCCCATCTTCCCGCTACTATAGTTGCCAATGAAGCGTACTGGGTCAATCTTCTCGTAAGTAGGACCAGCCGTGATCAGCACACGCTTGCCCAACAAGTCCTTTGTCTCAAAGAAATCATCAACAGCCGCAACAATCTTCGCAGGTTCTTCCATACGTCCCTTCCCCTCAAGTCCGCTTGCCAGAAAGCCACTTTGCGGTTCGATAATATGATTGCCTATGCTCTTCAGCCGTTCCAGATTCTGCTGTGTTGAAGGATGTGCATACATATCGAGATCCATAGCCGGAGCTATGAAAACAGGAGCTTTCATGGATAGATAAGTGGTAACGAGCATGTTGTCGGCAACGCCCGAAACCATCTTCCCCAATGTGGAAGCCGTGCAGGGTGCAATGAGCATGGCATCAGCCCAAAGCCCTAACTTCACATGACTATGCCATGTGCCATCACGCTGGGAGAAGAACTCACTGACAACAGGTTTCTGCGTTAGTGCCGACAATGTGATAGGTGTAATAAACTCCTTACCCGCAGGTGTGATGACCACTTGCACCTCGGCCCCTCGTTTCACCAGTTCACGAATGATGAGGCACGACTTATAAGCAGCTATAGAGCCTGTTATACCCAACACTATTTTTTTCCCTTTCAGCATGCTTCCTGATTCTTTTATTTTGACAATTCACGCAGACGGATGCGAGTGAGCACCTGCTTGGTATTGTAGGTGAATTCTCCCCCCATAATCCAGGCATAATATCCCGAATCCGTATGCAGGACATCTGCTACCGTTCTTCCCTTGTATTTGCCGAAGTTGAAATACTCAGTCATCACAGGATTACCATTCTGATCGACAATGGTATTACCCTTAGCATCCTTTGCCTCACCCCATATGATACGACCAGCAAAGTCGACGTTGTTATTCATTTTCGAGAAATCGTGCAGTTTCTGTACATCGTTCTCTAGTGTTCGTCCTTCAGGGTTTTCACCTAATTCTCGCTGATGTTCTGCCGTATAATAGTCCAGCTGGCCTTGCAGCACTCTCCACGTGGCTTCCGTATCTTCATCGGCACGGTGTGCAGTAAAATCGTCCTCCATATTTCTGCCACAATAGAACTTGTAAGCAGCAGCAAGATTACGTTTTTCCATCTTTCGGAAGATGACACAGGCATCGATGAACCGTGTTTTTGAGAAATCGAAGTCGATGCCAGCACGTAGGAATTCCTCTGCCAGCAAGGGTATATCGAAGTTGTTTGAGTTGTAACCAGCGAAATCGCACCCGGCAAAGAGCTTTGCCAGTTTCGGAGCCAATTCCTTGAAAGTAGGTGCATCTTTCACATCCTCATCAGAAAATCCTGTCAGCTGTGTAATAAGGGGAGGTATGTGACGTTCCGGATTGACAAGATAGTTGTCACGTTCCTCTTCACCTGAAGGCTGTACCTTAATCAAGGAAATCTGTATGATACGGTCTTTTACTAAATCAAGGCCGGTCGTCTCCAGATCAAAGACGACCAGCGGTCTTGTTAATTTAATATTCATTATTTGTATCAGTCATTAATTAGCATTGGCATCATAAGCATCAGCACATCCTGATTGACAGGCTGCTCCGAAGGCAGTACCAACCCTGCACGGCTGGGATCTGCCAATTGGATAATGACTTCAGGGCAATCGAAATTGCTCAGTATCTCAATAAACGATGAGCCTTTGAAGCCTATGCTCATGGGCATGCCGTTATAGTCACACGACATCTTCTCAGTTGCTGTCTTCGAGAAGTCGTAATCCTCGGCATCCAACTGTAAGGTGCCGTTCTCTACATGGAAGCGGATAAGATTGCTCGACTCGTTGGAGAATGGCTGTACACGACGCAAAGCAGCTAGCAGACTGCTTCGGTCTACACTCAGCTGATTGGGGTTGTTCTGAGGAATCACCGAGTTATAGTTAGGATAGCGTCCTTCCATGAGTCGGCAGATGACCACTCCTTCTTCAAAGACAATCTCTGCGTTGCGATCGTCAAAACGGATCACCACGTCACCAGCCTGCTTACCAAGGACACCCTTTAGCAATGAAGCTGGTTTCTTGGGCAGTATGAATGATGCTGGCACTTCGCTTATGACATTCAGAATCTTGTTGCGCACCAGTTTGTGACCATCTGTAGCCACTACGGCTAGGCAGTCTGATGTCAGGTCGAAATAAATACCATTCATCACCGGACGCAACTCATCCTGAGCGGTAGCAAACAGGCAGCGATTGATGTTGTCTGCAAGCACCTGAGTGGGAATAGTGATAGTGGTAGCAGTCTCGCTGATTTCCTGTGGCTGTGGGAACTCATCAGCATTTTCGACAGGCAGGCTGAACATACCATTCTGATAACAAATCTTCGCGATGTTCGTCTCCTGATCGACGCTGAAGGAGATGGGTTGTTCACTTATCCCCTTAACGGCCTCAAGCAAATCATGACTACCAACGCAGAAGTTCCCCTGACCGTCACAATCGGTCAGCTCAAGCGATGTTTTCATCATCACCTCACTATCACTAGCCGTCAGCTGCAGAACATCCTCTGACACCTCAAATAGGAAATCGCCCAGTATAGGAAGCGAGTTCTTGCTATTAATTACTTTTGCCAAAGCAGCCAGACGACTGCCAAGTGCAGAACTTGATACAGTAAATCTCATAAGTATTATAATGTTTTATGTTTCTGAAATTGACTACAAAAATACAAAAAATCTATGTCAATAGCAAAATATTTGAGAAAAAATTGTGAGATTCAAACTATTTTTAGTAATTTCGCAAGCGAATTAGTCATAACATTAACAAAACAGTATTATTCATAGTATGGATTTAACAGGAAAAGTCATTGCCATCATGGAGGCAAGAAGTGGTAATTCACAGCGTACGGGTAACCCCTGGATGATTCAGGAATATGTTATTGAGGTTCCTGGTCAGTATTCTCGCAAGATGATGTTCAGCGTCTTCGGTGAAGATCGTATCAAACAGTTTAACATTCAGCTGGGTGAAGAGATTACCGTACAATTTGATATAGACGCCCGCGAATATCAGGGACGCTGGTTCAACGATATCCGTGCGTATAATATTCATCGCGGTCCTGTCGGACAAACAATACCAAGTGCAGGAACAGCACCTGGAGCACCTGCATTCCCACCACAGCAGCCGGCAGCATCAGCAGCACCTTTCCCTCCCACTCAGGAGACGTCGGGTGAGGGTGCAGCAGACGATCTTCCATTCTAGTCGACATCATTCTCTTTTTAATAAGGCTTTCTTGCTGCAATGCAGGAAAGCCTTTTTAGATGCTCTCCCATTCTTGCCGACAACATTTACTTCTTTTTCTGCAATGCAGTAAAGCCTTTATCTATTGTACATGAAAGACGCATAAGAAAGCAAGCATCCCAGAAGCAGGATTTTGACTACTTCTGGGACGCTTGTTTACTGATATCTACTACGAGAGGAAGCCAAGCAGAGCACCTGCTGCCACAGCCGAGCCAATGACACCCGAGACGTTTGGTCCCATTGCGTGCATCAGCAAGAAATTATGGCGGTCGTACTCAAGGCCCATATTATGACTGATACGTGCGGCCATAGGCACGGCACTTACACCAGCGTTGCCTATTAGTGGGTTTATTTTCTTGTCCTTGGGCAAGAAGAGATTCATCACCTTCACGAAGCACACGCCACTGGCGGTAGCAATAGCGAAGGCAAAGGCACCGATAGCAAAGATAAAGACGGTATTGAGTGTCAGGAACTCGCTAGCCTGCGTTGAGCAGCCAACGGTTAGTCCCAGCAGCACCACTACGATATCGTTGAGTGCGTTACCGGCTGTCTTTGCCAGTCGAGTGGTTTTCCCACTTTCCTTCAGCAGGTTTCCGAAGAAGAGCATACCGAGCAACGGTAATGCTGATGGCACGATGAAAGTGGTGATGAGCAATCCGATGATGGGGAAGAGTATACGTTCCGTTTGGGAGACCTCACGTCCTGGTTTCATCTTGATGACACGTTCCTTCTTGGTAGTGAGCAGTCGCATGATAGGTGGCTGAATGAGCGGTACAAGTGCCATATAGCTATATGCACACACCGCTATGGCCCCCATCAGGTTTGGCGACAGTTTAGAGCTCAGGAAGATAGCGGTTGGTCCATCGGCACCACCGATAATAGCAATACCGGCTGCCTGGTTAGGCTCAAATCCCAGTGCGAGTGCTATCATGTATGCGCCAAAGATGCCAAACTGGGCAGCTGCACCAACGAGGAGCAGCTTGGGATTGGCAAGAAGTGCAGAGAAGTCGGTCATAGCACCTATACCTAAGAATATGAGCGGAGGATACCATCCTTGTCGCACACCCTGGTAGAAGATGTTGAGCACCGAGTTGTCTTCATAGAGTCCTATCTCCAATCCTGCATCAGCACGGAATGGGATATTTCCCAGGATAATACCCAATCCTATGGGTACGAGCAGCAGCGGTTCGAAGTCCTTCTTTATAGCCAGATAGATAAAGAGGGCACCGACCACTATCATGATGATATTCCCCGTGGTAGCATTGGCAAAGCCAGTATAGGTGAGGAATTCGTTGAAGTTTTCAGCAATAAAGTCAAACATATCCTATGACGTATGAGATTAAGGGGTTTGACATTTATGCAATGGTGAGCAATACTGCTCCTTCCATGACGGTCTCTCCTTGTTTGACGACAATTGATGTCACCTGACCCGCATATTCAGATTCAATGTTGTTGGCCATCTTCATGGCTTCAAGAACTACGAGAGTGTCACCAACGCTGACCTGCTGGCCTACCTGCACCTTGACCTCGGTGATGGTACCTGGCAGTGGTGCCTTAATGGGATTACCAGCACCTGCAGCTACTGGTGCAGCAGCAGGAGCGGCAGCTGGTGCTGGTGCTGGGGCAGCAGCAGGAGCGGCAGCGGGAGCCACTACCTTGGGAGCTGTCATCGTTGGGTGCTTGGCAGCATTGATGGGCTTCTGAAGTTCCAACTCGAAGGGGATGCCATTCACATTCACTTTGGCGATGTTGCCTTCTACTTCGGCGATTTCTACCTCGTAGTCAACGCCTTTGACTTTATATTGATACTTGTTCATGGTGTTTATGTTTTAATGAAGTTCTGGGGTTGTAGGAATAGTTGGTGCTTTGTGGTCTGACGGCAGGAACGGGTCATGCCAGTGTGTCATCTGGCTATATTCGTCGTCCCAGTCAGTATCTTTCGACTTGATGGTGATAACGCCACTCTCCACGTCGTGTACATCATCTTCGTACTGACGTAGTGCCATACCGATGACGGCCATGTATACCTCCATATCGATGCCTTTCTTGTCGAATCCCTCCTGCAGCACATTGCCAGTCTTGTGAGCAAGCTCCTTTGTCACCTCTACAGTCTTGGTGATGGGCTTGATGGGCTGTGTGTTGGCAACCTTCTTTGCTGTCTCGAGATGCCTCATCAGCATGCCGAAGAGGGTGAAGAAGATCCATAGCAACGCCAGGCATAGGAAGACGACTCCCATAGCCATGATGGCCATTGCGAATCCGTGCGGATCTTGTTCCTTGAACTTGTCGACACCCGTTTTCTTGGCCTCCCCGGCAGCAGCGTTTTCGATGCCAGGTGTTACCTGCTGTGCATTCATGATTTTCCATCCACCATCGATACGTGCATAGGAGCAGTCGGCAGACATCATGGGTACCGATACTGAGTCGATAAGCTCGACACCGTTACCATTGTAGAGTGCCACCCATACGGCCGCAGAATCCGGGATCTGCACATCGAGGTGCAACTTGCCCTGTGCCGGGCTGGAATTTGCGAAGATCACCAGATGCTGTCGTGCACCAATATTGGTACGCACTTCACCACTTGGAATCATGCTCATTTTCTGAATGCGTTCTGGTGCGCTAAGTCCTTTGTTGAGCACCGAGCGGTCGGTAGTAATAAACATACCTCGTACATTGTAGGTAGAGAACGAGGTATTCTCCAACTCTATCCATGCCTCGCGCTGACCGAACTCATCCACAATGCTAGAGGCATTGTCGGTCATCACTTCGCTGATGACGATGTTCTTGGCTCCTTGTGCCATCATCGTCTGCGAAGCAGTCAACAGCAATGTTCCTAACAATAGTTTTAAGTTGTTCATTGTTTTAAAGTGTATTATTATATATAATGTATAGTATTTACTGACAGAAGAAGAGCACAATAAGCTGTGCCGTGAGTATGCGCAGGAACATCGACAGCGGATAGACGGTAGAATAGCCCACTGCTGGTGCCTCTTTCGAGCAGATGCTGTTTGAGTATGCCAGGGCTGGCGGATCGGTATATGTACCTGCTATCATGCCTGCGATAGTGAAATAGTTGAACTTGAACTTCATGCGTGCGATAGGACCAACGATCATGATGGGCACCACGGTGATGATGAATCCGGTGAGCACATACAGCAACCCGTCTCCCTCCATCACGGTTTCGAAGAATCCGGCTCCGGCCTTGATGCCTACGGAAGCCAGGAAGAGCACCAGTCCTATCTCTCTTAGCATCATGTTGGCTGATGTGGTGGTATAGGTCACCAGTTTGATCTTGTAGCCATAGCGGCCGATGAGAATGGCGATGATCAGCGGACCACCAGCTATGCCAAGCTTCATGAGCGGCATGCCTGGGATGAATGGTAGCGATCCGAAGATAATGCCGAGGAAGATGCCTACGAAGATTGTCGCAATGTTAGGAGCATCGAGTCGCTTGACGGAGTTGCCCATCTTGTTCGACACACGTTCAACGGCATCTTCCGGACCAACGACCATGATGCGGTCACCCACCTGTAGTGGCAACGATGGCGATGCGAAGAGGTCCATGCCGTGACGGGTGACACGTGTGACATTGACGCCATAGACACTCGAGAAGTGCATCTGTCCGAAGGTCTTGCCGTTGATGGCAGGATTGGTGACGACGATGCGTCGGCTGACCAGTGGCTGGTCGGTCTGTTCCCAGTCGACTTCTATCACGGGACCAAGGAAGGCCACGATGGCCTCATAGTCGGATTCGGCACACACGATGAACAGCTGGTCGCCAACGTGGAACACGGTATTGCGATTGGGAATGCTGACATGCCCCTCGTGCAGTATGCGGGAGCATACAAAGTCGCGATTGAGGAAGTTATGCACCTGTAGCAATGTCTTGCCCTCGAGATACTTGTTCGTCACCTCGATGTGCATCTTGTGTGGCTTCTTGGCAACGTTGGCATTGGCCTGTGCCTCTAGCTCGGCTTCCTCCTGGTCGAGGTGCACCTTGCACACATATTTAATACATACAATGGCGAGGATGATGCCCACTACTGCCAGAGGATATGCACAGGCATAGGCAGAGGCAATGGGTGGTGCATTGTCGGGACCATAGATGGAACTCAAGGCCTCGTTGGCAGCACCAAGTCCTGGCGTGTTGGTGACGGCACCGTATAGCGTGCCTACCATCATGGGCAATGCCGTCTTGTCCGAGGTATCGAAGAAGATGAAGTAGCAGGCGAACATCACGAGGATGTTGAGGCCTATTGCCGTAGCAGCAAGGCCGTTGAGCTTGACACCCGTCTTTCCAAAACTCTCGAAGAATCCTGGGCCTACCTGCAGTCCTATCATGAAGACGAAGAGGATAAGTCCGAAGTCTTGTATGAAGTTGAGCGTGCTTGGTGTGCCTGTAAATCCGAAATGCCCTGCGAGGATGCCTGCGAAAAGCACGAAGGTGACACCAAGCGAGATGCCAGCCACCTTGATTTTCCCGAGGTAGACGCCAACAGCAATGACCACAGCATAGAGCAACACTATGTGAGCCAGCGAGTCGGTATCGGTAAAGAGATTCAGGAGCCAGTCCATTTTATTGCTTCAGTCCTTTGATTGATTCCACGAGTGCAGCAATCTTCTCCTCTGCATCGCTCTGTTTCTTGCGTTCCATAGCCACGACGGCCTCTGGTGCATTGCTGACGAATCGCTCGTTGGCAAGCTTCTTCTTCACACCGGCTAGGAATCCCTCGAGGTGCTTCAGCTGTGCCTCCATTTTCTCTATTTCGGCTTTCACGTCGATGAGGTTTCCAAGGGGAACGGCAAATTCGTCGGTGTCGACCATGAATGTGCTGGCCATAGCGTCCTTGCTTTCTACCACGGTGATGGCTTTCAGATTTGCCATCTTCTGAATGATATGGTTGTAAGCCTCGTAGCGGTTCTGTCCCACACACTGCAGTTCTAGCTGTTCCTTGGGTGCGATGTTCTTGAGACTTCTGGTGGTTCGTACTCCCGATACGACCTGCTTCACCTGTTCAATATCGGCAGCCAGCTGTAACTCCTCCTGTGTAGGAGCATCGAGGACTAGCTGGTCGCGCATGATGCTCTCTCCTTCCTTGCGTTCGAAGAGTGCCTGCCACAGTTCTTCTGTGATGAATGGCATGAATGGGTGCAGCATCTTGAGCAGCGTCTCGAAGAACGAGAGCGTTGCATGATAGGTCTTGCTGTCGATAGGCATCTGCTGTCCGTCCTTGTAGGCAGGTTTCACCATTTCGAGATACCACTGTGAGAACTCATCCCAGAAGAGCTTGTAGACGGTCATCAATGCATCGTTGATGCGGTATTTGGCGAAGTGGTCCTTCAGTTCATCGTTTGCCTGCTTCAGCTTTGCCTCCATCCACTTGACTGCCGTGTCGTTGGTATCGCTGGCAGCTGCTGGGTCGTCAGTCACCTGCCATCCCTTCACCAGTCGGAAGGCATTCCAGATCTTGTTGTTGAAGTTGCGTCCCTGTTCGCAGAGAGCCTCGTCGAAAAGGATGTCGTTGCCGGCAGGAGCTGACAGCATCATTCCCATACGCACGCCATCGGCACCATATTTGTCGATGAGTTCGATGGGATCTGGGCTGTTGCCAAGACTCTTCGACATCTTGCGTCCCAGCTTGTCGCGGACAATACCTGTGAAATAGACGTTCTTGAACGGGTATTTGCCCATATACTCCTCGCCAGCCATAATCATGCGTGCCACCCAGAAGAAGATGATGTCTGGGCCTGTCACAAGGTCGCTGGTGGGATAGTAGTAGCTGATCTCCTCGTTCCTGGGATTGTTGATGCCGTCGAAGAGCGACACGGGCCACAGCCACGATGAGAACCACGTATCCAGAGCATCCTCATCCTGCTGTAAGTCGCTGATTTCCAATTTGTCATTACCGCTTTCCTGACGTGCCAGTTGAAGTGCCTCTTCTGCCGTCTCAGCCACCACGAACTTCTCTTCGTCATAGTAGTAGGCAGGTATGCGATGGCCCCACCACAGCTGTCGCGAGATGCACCAGTCCTGAATATTCTCCAGCCAGTTCTTGTAGGTGTTGACGTACTTCTGTGGATAGAAGTGCATCTCTCCTTCCAGCACGGGTGGCAGGGCGATGTCAGCAAAATGCTGCATCTTGAGGAACCACTGCAAGGATAGTCGTGGCTCGATGGCGGTATCGGGGTTTCGCTCTGAATAGCCTACCTTGTTGGTATAGTCTTCTACCTTCTCCATCAGTCCGGCAGTCTCGAGGTCCCTGGCTATCTGCTTACGACAGTCGAAGCGGTCCATGCCGACATAGAGGGTCGACTGGTTGCTGATGGTACCGTCGGCATTGAAGATGTCGATGGTCTCCAGGTTGTGGGTCTTTCCCAGCATGTTATCGTTCTTGTCGTGAGCAGGAGTTACCTTCAGACATCCTGTTCCAAACTCTATTTCGACATATCTGTCTTCGATAACGGGTATCTCGCGATTGACCAGTGGCACGATGACTTTCTTGCCCTTCAGCCATTGGTTCTTGGGGTCTTTGGGATTGATACACATGGCGGTATCGCCCATGATGGTTTCCGGACGTGTGGTAGCCACCACGGCATAGTATCCTTTTTCGTCCTTGTGCACCACGTTGCCCTCACCCTTCAGGCTCTCGCTGTCCACGTTGCCTGCCACGTAGTATTTCAGGTAGTAGAGTTTCGATTTCTCCTCCTTGTACACCACCTCCTCGTCAGAGAGTGCCGTGAGTGCCTTTGGATCCCAGTTGACCATGCGTAGCCCGCGGTAGATGTACCCTTTGCGATAGAGGTCTACAAACACCTTGATCACACTTTGCGAACGCTTCTCGTCCATAGTGAATGCGGTGCGGTCCCAGTCGCACGATGCACCCAGTCGACGCAACTGCTTCAGGATGATGCCACCGTGCTCATCTGTCCAGTCCCAGGCATGCTTGAGGAACTGCTCACGTGTCAGGTCATGCTTCTTGATGCCCTGCTCACCAAGCTTCCTCACCACCTTTGCCTCGGTGGCTATACTGGCATGGTCGGTACCAGGCACCCAGCAGGCATTCTTGCCTTCCATGCGTGCCCTTCTGACGAGGATGTCCTGAATGGTGTTGTTGAGCATGTGACCCATGTGGAGCACTCCCGTCACGTTGGGTGGTGGGATGACGATAGTATAAGGCTCGCGACCATCGGGTTTCGAGCTGAAAAGCTTGTTGTCAAGCCAATACTGGTACCATTTACCTTCGACCTCACTTGGGTCGTATTTGCTAGCGATTTCCATACCTATTTATATATGCTTTCTCATTTGGGGTGCAAAGGTACAAAGAAAAAACGAGACGAGTGTCAGATATTGAGTTAATGGAAGTTAAATGTTGAGACATGACGACTAGCTAATGACGGGCAAGTCTTTTCCGTGCCTTCCCGATATGTTTTTTGCGGATATTCTCATACAACGATTCATCTTTTGATGGTTGATACTGCTGTTGAAGTCGGAAGTCCAGCACTTTTTACGCAAACACCTCACTCAATCCTTCTGAATGCCCACAAACACGACGTTTTGACAAAGTGAGGTGTTTGGGCAACAGCTCACTCAACAACTCACTTAACAGCTCACCCAACAGCTCACCCAACAGTTCACCCAACAACTCACCCAACAGCTCACCCAACAACTCTCTCAACAGCTCACTTAACAGCTCACTTCTTGAGCAATTCTTGGTAAGAGATTTTGTCCAATCACCTAAAATTCAAGATAGCAATATGTAAAGTATTTTCACATAACAGAAAAGGCCGGAATTTCTCCCTTACTAGAAGAAAATATTTTCCTAGTGAGGAAAAAATATTTCTCCAGTTAGGAAAAAAGTTTTTTCTAACTAGGGAGATAAAAATCCCTTTTTAGCCATTTTTGAAATGTAAACTTTTTTCAGGCTCCGAACCTCTGTCTCACACGATTACAATACGGCTTTCCTTTTCCCCTGAAACCATCACCCTTTTCCAATAAGCACATCGTGAGTGAGATGTTGAGCGACATGCTGTTTTGAGAGACAAAGTAATTTGACAGTTACCTCCAGACATCAAAACCAGCCTACATGCAAAAAGACTCACACGAGGACCTCAACTGCATTCTTTTTTATGGAAATAGGATGAATTATGGAGCAGATTACAAGGAAAAAACAGGCATTAAGAAAATTTCGCTGTCAGATATTTGGCTGAATCAGAAATTATGTGTAACTTTACACCCAAAATCTGAAAATTGTATTTAAAACATAACTTAAAACTGAAAAGCAAATGAAAAATCTGAAAGGAACATTGCTGAGTGCCGGTGCCTTGATGGCCCTCACTTTTACAGCATGTACTGCCGACAAAGCCGAGCAGCTGACCGCCTCTGGTCTTAACCCCGCCAAGTTTGACACTATCGTAGCTGGTGACACCGTGAAGCTCTACACCCTGAAGAACCAGAAGGGTATGGAGGTATGCATCACCAACTATGGCGCCCGCGTGGTATCGCTGATGGTCCCCAACAATGGTGACTCGCTGACTGACGTGGTCCTGGGCTTCGACAACATCGCCCAGTACATGGACACGCAGCACACTCCCACCGACTACGGATCGAGCGTTGGCCGCTATGCCAACCGCATCAACATGGGTAAGTTCACTCTCGACAGCATCGACTATCAGCTGAAGCAGAACGACAAGCACGGAGGTCGTGACCACTGTCTGCACGGAGGTGGCGACACAGGCTGGATGAACCGTGTCTACAAGGCTGAGCAGGTAGACGGCCAGACGCTGAAACTGACCATCGTAGCTGAGGATGGCGAAAACGGATTCCCTGGCAACGTGACGGCTACCACAACCTACAAGGTGACTGACGACTGCACACTCGACATCACCTGGGAGGCTACGACAGACAAGCCAACCATTATCAACCAGACAAACCACAACTATTATAATCTGAACGGCAACTTCGAGGAGAAGGGCACCGACATGATCCTCTACGTGAATGCCGACTACTTCACCGAGAGTGACGACAGCTACATGCCTACTGGCAAAATCCTGCCCGTGGAACGTACTCCAATGGACTTCAGACAGCCACATGCTGTGGGCGACAGCATCTATTCGAGCTATTATCAGACCCAGAATGCTCATGGCTACGACCACAACTGGTGCCTGAACACCTATAAGGACGGCAAGGGTGACGACACACAGGTTTGTGCATCGCTCTACTCTCCCAAGACTGGCATCTTCATGGAGATGTTCACCAACGAGCCTGGCGTACAGGTATATAGTGGAAACTTCCAGGGTGTAGGTGGCGAAGAGAAAATCGTCCGCAAGCTGGGCAAGCACTATCCACAGCACGTCAGCGTTTGTCTGGAGAGCCAGAAGTATCCCGACAGCCCCAACCATCCCGAGTGGGCCAGCCCCGTGCTTCGTCCAGGCGAGAAGTACTATAGCCATGCGGCCTATAAGTTCTCTATTAAATAATGAACGTAAACAACTATATTTAATTAACTAACGAAAAATGAATTCACACGAATTTCAATGGCTCGACTGGCTGATACTGGCTGTCGGCATTCTGGGTGTGGTATGGGCAGTATACCGTGCCATCAAGAAGGACAAGGAAAAGATGAAGGGTGCAGACTCCCAGGACTATCTTTTCGGTAAAGGTGAACCCTGGTACATCATTGGTGCCGCTATTTTTGCAGCCAACATCGGCTCAGAGCACTTGGTAGGCCTGGCTGGTACTGGTGCCAAGGACGGTGTGGGCATGGCCCATTGGGAGATGCAAGGCTGGATGATCCTCATCCTCGGCTGGCTCTTCGTACCTTTCTATCAGTTGCTGAACAACAAGATGGGCAAGATCATCACAATGCCCGACTTCCTGAAATTCCGCTATACCAACGCAACAGGTTCATGGCTCTCGATCATCACCCTGATTGCCTATGTGCTGACCAAAGTTTCCGTAACAGCATTCACAGGCGGTATCTTCTTCGAATATCTGCTCGGCATCCCCTTCTGGTTTGGAGCCATTGGCCTGATTGCCATCACAGCTGTCTTCACCGTCTTCGGAGGCATGAAGGGTGTGATGACGCTGTCGGCCATACAGACACCTATCCTCATCATCGGCTCGTTCCTGGTGCTATTCCTGGGACTGGCAGCACTGGGCGGTGGCAGCATCTCTGAAGGCTGGACTGCCATGATGGACTACTGCGGACAGCTGCACGATGGCTACGGCACCACCCACATGTTCCACTGGGAAGAAGGCGACCCCATGTATCAGGAATATCCTGGCTTCGTCGTATTCATCGGTGCCTCTATCATCGGCTTCTGGTACTGGTGTACTGACCAGCACATCGTTCAGCGTGTGCTTGGACAGACCAAGGGCGAGGACAACAGAGAGGTGATGAAGCGTGCCCGTCGTGGTACTATCGCTGCCGGCTACTTCAAGCTGCTCCCCGTGTTCATGTTCCTTATCCCAGGCATGATTGCCGCAGCACTAGCCCAGAACGGACAGTTTGACCTGTCAAATACCGATGCTGCTTTCGCAGGCATGGTGAAGCAGGTACTGCCTATCGGTGTCAAGGGTATCGTCACCATTGGTTTCATCTGTGCTCTGGTAGCATCTCTGGCAGCATTCTTCAACAGCTGTGCCACACTGTTCACCGAGGACTTCTACAAGCCCATGAAGAAAGGCAAGAGCGAGGACCACTACGTGCTCGTAGGACGTATCGCCACCGTTGTCGTGGTACTGCTTGGTCTGGCCTGGATGCCTGTGATGATGTCGATGGATACACTCTACAGCTATCTGCAGGGCATCCAGTCGCTGCTGGCTCCCGCTATGGTGGCTGTGTTCACACTGGGTATCTTCTCAAAGAAGATCACTCCGCTGGCTGGCCAGTGGGGCCTCATCGGTGGTTTTGCAGTAGGTATGCTCCGTCTGGTGACCAACGTTATCACCGATTCTGGCAAGGCAGCTATGGATGGTGCCTTCTGGGATGCCACCGCATGGTTCTGGCAGACCAACTGGCTCGTCTTCGAGTGCTGGCTACTGGTATTCATCGTTGCACTCATGGTAGTCATCTCATTCTTCACTCCCGCACCTTCGAAGGCTCAGGTCGATGCCATCACCTTCACTCCTGAGTATCGCAAGCAGATCCGCGAGAGCTGGGGCGTATGGGATGTTGTAGGCACACTGGGCGTCATCGTTCTCTGTGGCTGCTTCTACTGGTATTTCTTCTAAACAATAATGACGTTCTATAGCGAACATTCGAAAGTCTGGGTGTCGGTCGATGTGATTATCTTCGGCTTTGATGAAGGAAAGCTGAAAGTACTCATCGGCCGACGCCAGATGGATCCCGGACGTGGCGAATGGAGCCTCTACGGAGGCTTCGTTGCCGCTGACGAGGGCATAGACGACTGTGCCGCTCGCACCTTGCAGTCGCTGACAGGACTGCATAACCTATATATGCGACAGGTAGGTGCCTTTGGTAGCATTGACCGCGACCCAGGCGAGCGAGTCATCTCCATAGCCTATTATGCCCTTATCAATGTGAAAGACTACGATGAGCAACTGCGACAGGAGCACCAGGTGGAATGGGTAGACATCAACAGCCTGCCTGAACTGTATTCAGACCACAACAAAATGGTACGGCAGGCCTTGCGGCAGATGCAGCAGAAAATGCATACCGAACCCATCGGCTTCCGTCTGTTGCCACAACTCTTCACACTAACACAGCTACAGCATCTCTATGAGGCTGTCAGCGGACAGGAAATCGACAAACGCAACTTCCGCAAGCGAATAAAGGATATGGACTTCATCGAGAAGACAGAACTGATCGACAAACTGACATCCAAGCGAGGGGCTGCACTCTATCGATTCAACAAAAGAGCATACAATGAAGACCCAAATTTCAAACTTTAAAACTAAAATACTATGCTTGAAGAACTGAAACAAAAAGTATTCAAGGCCAATCTCGACCTTGTAAAACAAGGACTGGTGATCTTTACCTGGGGCAATGTCTCGGGAATAGACCGTGAAAAAGGACTGGTCGTCATCAAACCCAGTGGCGTCAGCTACGACGAGATGAAAGCCGAGGACATGGTGGTGGTAGACCTCGAGACGGGAAAGGTGGTAGAAGGCGACCTCAATCCCTCGAGCGACACCCCTACACATCTTATATTATATAAGGCATTCCCCAACATCCAGGGAGTGGTACATACCCACAGCACCTATGCCACAGCATTTGCACAGGCTGGTCGCGACATCCCCAATATCGGCACCACTCATGCCGACTATTTCTACAAGGACATCCCCTGCACTCGCGACATGACAGAGGCTGAGGTCAAGGGACAGTATGAACTGGAGACTGGCAACGTCATCGTTGACGAGATACTCAATATCCGCAAGATCAATCCCGATCACACACCTGCCGTGCTGGTCAAGAATCATGGACCATTCTCATGGGGCACATCACCCGACAATGCCGTCTACAACGCAAAAGTCATGGAACAGTGTGCCAAGATGGCATTCGTGGCATTCTCCGTCAATCCAAACCTGACGATGAACCCGCTGCTGGTAGAGAAGCACTACATGCGCAAACATGGCCCCAATGCCTACTACGGACAGAAAGGCCAGAAACATTAATACACAATTTATCAACTATCAATTAATAACTTCAAAACTTCACAACAATGATTAAAGCATTTGACAATTACGAGATTTGGTGGGTAACAGGTGCTCAGCTCCTCTATGGAGGTGATGCCGTGGTTGCAGTTGACGGACACTCTAAGGAAATGGTTGCTGGCCTGAACGCCAGTGGCAACATCCCCGTGAAGATTGTCTATAAAGGTACCGCCAACAGCTCGAAGGAAGTAGAGCAGGTCATGCTCGCTGCCAACAACGAAGAGAAATGTATCGGTATCATTACATGGATGCACACCTTCTCTCCTGCCAAGATGTGGATCAAGGGCTTGCAGGCTCTGAAGAAGCCCATGCTGCACTTCCACACACAGTACAACGCAGAGATACCCTGGGAGACAATGGACATGGACTTCATGAACCTGAACCAGAGTGCTCACGGCGATATCGAGTTCGGACACATCTGCACCCGTATGCGTGTTCCTCGCAAGGTGGTTTGTGGCTACTGGAAGGACGAGCAGGCTCAGAAGCAGATTGCCGTTTGGGCACGTGTGGCTGCTGGTGTGGCTGACGCTCACAACGTGCGATGCCTGATGTTCGGTATGAACATGAACAATGTTGCCGTTACGGATGGAGATCGCGTGGAGTTCGAGCAGCGTCTGGGATACCATGTGGACTACTATCCCGTCAGCTCTCTCATGGAATATTTCAAGAAGGTGACTGATTCCGATGCCGACGAACTTGTTGAGGAATACAAGAAACTCTACAGCATCAAGATTGACGAGAGTGGCGAAGAGGTTTACTGGCAGAAGGTAAAGAATGCCGCCAAGGCAGAGATTGCCCTGCGTCGCGTGCTGAAGGATGAGGGTGCTACTGCCTTCACCACCAACTTCGACGACCTGGGTGATGCCAATATCGACGATCCCAACTTCTGTGGCTTCGACCAGATTCCTGGTCTGGCATCACAGCGTCTGATGGAAGAGGGCTATGGCTTCGGTGCCGAGGGCGACTGGAAGACTGCTTGCCTCTACCGCACACTGTGGGTCATCCAGCAGGGTATGCCTACCGGCTGCTCGTTCCTGGAGGACTACACCCTGAACTTCGCTGGCGACCGCAGCTCTTGCCTGCAGAGCCACATGCTCGAGGTATGCCCACTCATCGCTGTCGACAAGCCAAAGCTAGAGGTTCACTTCCTGGGCATCGGCATCCGCAAGCAGCAGACTGCCCGTCTCGTATTCACTTCTAAGGTAGGACGTGGCATCAAGGCTACTGTCGTAGACCTGGGCAACCGCTTCCGCCTCATCTCGCAGGAGGTAGAGTGCATCGAGCCAAAGCCAATGCCTAATCTGCCAGTAGCTTCTGCTCTCTGGGTTCCACAGCCCACATTCGAGATTGGTGCTGGAGCATGGATCCTGGCTGGCGGCACACACCACAGCGCATTCTCCTACGACATCACCGAGGAGTACTGGGAAGACTTCGCCGAGATGCTTGGCATCGAATATGTAAGGATCAATAAGGACACCAAGACCGCTGAGTTCAAGCAGCAGCTTCGCAACAACGAGATGTACTACATGCTTAGCAAGGCTCTGATGTAAATGATTTATCACGGAGGTCACAGAGGAAATAGAGAACCAAGCAAACTACCCTCTTCTCTATCTACTCTGTGTCCTCTGTTTATTCTGTGTTTAATTAAATGAATTAAGAAATGACCGCAAAACAAACAATAGAAGCAGGAAAGGCCATACTCGGTATTGAGTTTGGATCTACCCGCATCAAGGCTGTCCTCATTGACGAGGACAACAAGCCTATTGCCCAGGGCTCGCACGAGTGGGAAAACCAGCTCGTGGACGGCTTGTGGACATACTCCACAGAGGCAATATGGTATGGACTTCAGGACTGCTATGCCGAACTTCGCAAAGATGTCCAGAAGCAATACGACTGTGAGATTGAATCTCTCGCCGCTATTGGCTTCTCGGCCATGATGCACGGCTATATGGCATTCAACAGCAAAGAGGAGATACTGGTTCCTTTCCGCACCTGGCGCAACACCAATACAGGAAAGGCAGCTGCTGAACTCAGCAAGTTGTTCAACTACAATATCCCCCTTCGATGGAGCATCAGCCATCTCTATGAGGCCATCCTCGACAACGAGGAGCACGTCTCTGACATCAAGTATCTGACCACGCTGGCTGGCTATGTACACTGGCAGGTGACTGGTAAGTTCGTGCTTGGCGTTGGCGATGCTTCTGGCATGATTCCTGTCGATCCAGCCACAAAGACCTACGATGCCACGATGGTGAAGAAGTTCGACGAGCTCGTTGCTCCCAAAGGCTTCTCATGGAAGTTGCTCGACATACTGCCAAAGTCATTGAATGCTGGCGAGAATGCTGGATTCCTCACCCCGGAAGGTGCCAAGCGTCTCGATGTCAGCGGCCATCTGAAGGCTGGTATCCCCGTATGTCCTCCTGAAGGTGACGCCGGCACAGGAATGGTAGCTACCAATGCTGTGAAACAACGCACGGGTAACGTGTCGGCAGGTACGTCATCTTTCTCTATGATCGTACTCGAGAAAGACCTGTCGAAGCCCTATGAGATGATTGATATGGTGACTACTCCTGATGGATCGCTCGTAGCAATGGTACATTGCAACAACTGCACCAGCGACATCAACGCCTGGGTAGGCCTGTTCAAGGAATATCAGCAGCTACTGGGTGTGCCCGTCGACATGAACGAGCTCTATGGCAAGCTGTTCAACAAGGCCCTTGAGGGTGATGCCGACTGTGGTGGACTGATGGCATTCAACTATGTCTCTGGAGAGCCTGTTACGGGACTGAGCGAGGGACGTCCGATGTTCGTTCGTTCTGCCAGCGACAAGTTCAACCTGGCCAACTTCATGCGTGCCCATCTCTATGGAGCCATTGGCGTGCTGAAGATTGGCAACGACATTCTACTGAAGCAGGAGCAGGTGAAGGTTGACCGCATCACGGGTCACGGTGGCTACTTCAAGACGGCTGGCGTTGGTCAGCGCATGCTGGCAGCAGCCCTCAACTCACCCATCTCTGTCATGGAGACAGCAGGTGAAGGTGGCGCATGGGGTATTGCCTTGCTGGCTGGCTATATGGTCAACAATCCCAATAAGCTGTCACTTGCAGACTATCTCGAGGAGGTTGTCTTTGCTGGCAACAAGGGCATCAGCATCGCACCTACCTCAGAGGATGTGGCTGGCTTCGAAAAATATATTGCAAACTACAAGCAATGCCTGCCCATTGAGCAATGTGCCGTTGACAACAAGAAATAGGGTCCCTACCCTACCTCATTAAGAATCCCCGAAGCCAATGTTTTGGTTTCGGGGTTTTTCTTTTCTATCTTTCATGATTGCTTCGAATGAAACGGAAATTCCAGAGAATCCAGAGAGAGCAGGAAATCCAGCAGCAATAGTGTCCTCATATTTTCTCAATAAGTGAGACGTAATCATTCTCTAAGTTAACCATAATCTCACTATGAGTGAGACGTAATCTCACTTTGAGTGAGTCGTAATCCCACTATGAGTGAGACGTAATCCCACTTTGAGTGAGACGTAATCCCACTATGAGTGAGACGTAATCTCACTTTGAGTGAGACATAATCCCACTTTGAGTGAGACGTAATCCCACTTTGAGTGAGACGTAATCCCACTTTGAGTGAGACGTAATCCCACTTTGAGTGAGACTAATCCCACTTTGAGTGAGACGTAATCTTGCTATGAGTGAGACGTAATCTTGCTATGAGTGAGACGTAATCTTGCTATGAGTGAGACGTAATCTTGCTATCAAACTGCAAATCAGAAACACATGAACCCTGTTTTGAACATTACCAGGCCTTCCAATGCTCTCTGCGGTTCGAAGACTGAGGCATGGCCAAAGCTAACTACTAGATGCCTTTTTCTCTGCGATTCCATAAAAAACATTTCTTCATGCATGGGTTGACATTGAGTCATATTCGGGGATAGATGTCACTTTGTTACAATTTATTGAAAAGTTTTACCTCGATGAAGAATCCTCCAACTTTAGGATAAATGAAGGCGTTTTAGGAATATATTACTCGCTTATAAATGGTTTGCTCAAGCCTCGTTTTGTGTACTATTTCTTAGTTTCAAAAAAATTCTGAAGTTTTTTTTGCCTAACACCTCATACAATCTTTGGAAAAGCCCATAAACAGAGGGGGTTCACATGGGGTGGGTGTTGCCCAAACACCTCCCAAACACCTCCCAAACACCTCCCAAACACCTCATAGTCTCCTCATAGTCACATAGCAGGAAAAAGACAAAGAAAATGAAAGAATTTTACACGATTGACAGGCCTAAAATGGCATTATTTTTCCCTAGTTAGGGAAATAAATTTCTCTCGCCTAGCAGATTATTTTTCGTAGCGTAGTAATAAAACTAGGGGAATTACTGGTGCAAAAAGATTTTACAAGTAATAAAGAAACGTAGGAATTATCAATCAAAATATTTTACAACATAAACCCTTCCAATGATGGCTTCTTTCGGACGAAGAATTGTAAAAGAGCAAAATTGGGCTCAAAAAGGACGATTTCTATGAGGTGTTTATGAGGTGTTTGGGAGGTGTTTGGGAGGTGTTTGGGCAACACCCACCCCACGTGAAAACCTTTGTGTGAGGGCATTTGAAGGAATTCGTATGAGATGTTGCTAAAAAAAACAGTAAAAAATTTCTCGTTTTTGGGGACAATAGGTAATAAAATCCAACAATTGTCACTGCCTGCGTAATCCACCTATTCACGTACAAAGATTTCAAACGTTTGCTTGCTCCGTGCACAACCCATACCATTGCCACGATCCTTCACCAACTATTCCAAAGGGTTTGGCACACCTTTTGCTGATTATTTGTCGTAACAGGAAGAAGGATAATACACAAAAATGACAAGTCAGTTTTCACCCAAGGTATCTGAAATACTATCTTTCTCACGCGAGGAAGCAGCACGCCTGGCCTCAAGCTCTGTTGGGCCCGAGCATTTGCTGCTAGGACTTCTGCGCATGAACGACGGTCCCGTCATTGACGTGTTCCATCGTCTGCGACTTGACATCCCCCTGCTGAAGCAAGAACTGGAACAACAAGTGCGACAAGCTGACATCACGCTGCCAGTCAACACCCACGAACTGGTGCTGAACGAGAGGGCATCCAGCATTCTGAAACTGGCGGTGCTTGAGGCACGCATACAACGACAGCAACGAGTGGACGAGCAGCACCTGCTGCTTGCCATCCTGCACGATAAAGTAGACAACGGAGCAAAACTAATATTAGAAAAGAACGACATGAACTACGACGACGTTTTGAGCCTGCTCAAGGCTCAGCAATCGCCTAAGAACGGCATCAGCCTGCCCGATGAGGACGAGGATGACTACGGTACTTCCTCTCCACAGAACAATGGTGGCAGCAATGGTTCTACCGCAAAGACACAAACAGCTCAGAAACAGAAGAGTAAGACACCTGTGCTCGACAATTTCTCTACCGACCTTACAGTGGCGGCAGCCGAAGGAAAACTAGATCCTATCGTGGGCAGAGAAAAGGAGATACAGCGAGTGATGGAGATACTGGGACGACGGAAAAAGAACAACCCTATCCTGATTGGTGAACCAGGCGTGGGCAAAAGTGCCATCGTGGAAGGACTGGCACAGCTCGTCGCACAACGCAGGTGCTCGCCCATGTTCTTCAACAAACGTCTGGTAAGCCTAGACATGACAGGCATCGTGGCTGGCACCAAATATCGCGGACAGTTTGAGGAACGCATCAAGGCTCTACTGAAGGAACTGGAGCAGAACAATGATATCATTGTCTTCATCGACGAAATACACACCATCATCGGAGCCGGTGCATCGGCAGGCACCATGGACGCTGCCAACATCATGAAGCCGGCACTGGCACGAGGCACCATACAATGCATCGGAGCCACAACACTGGATGAATACCGCAATTCCATCGAGAAGGACGGTGCCCTGGAACGTCGTTTCCAGAAAATCATCGTCGACCCAACCACAGCCGAGGAGACACTAGCCATCCTGCACAACATCAAGGAACGCTACGAGCGCCATCACCACGTGGAATATACTGACGACGCCATTCTGGCATGTGTCAAATTGTCAGAACGCTATATTGCTGACCGGGCCTTCCCAGACAAGGCCATTGATGCCCTAGACGAGACTGGCGCACGCGTACATTTAAAAAATGGCAGCATACCACCAGAAATCGTAGAGAAAGAGAAGGAACTGGAATTGGTAAAGGAACGCAAGCAGAGTGCTGTCAGGGGGCAGAACTTCGAACTGGCAGCCAGCTATCGCGACAAGCAAACACAACTGGAGGCCGAGCTGGAAAAACTGACCGCAAAATGGCAGGACGGCAGTAGCGAAGACCGCCAGACGGTCACCGACGAAGAGGTAGCCAACGTTGTGTCAATGATGACAGGTGTGCCCGTACAACGAATGGCAGAAAACGAAGGCATCAGGATGAAAGGCATGGCCGACGAGCTGAAACAGGCCGTTATAGCCCAGGACAAAGCCATCGACAAGATGGTCAGGGCCATACAGCGTAACCGTGTAGGACTGAAAGACCCCAACCACCCTATTGGTGCCTTTATGTTCCTGGGACCCACTGGCGTGGGCAAGACCTATCTGGCCAAGAAACTGGCAGAATTCATGTTTGGATCGGCCGACGCACTCATCCGCGTGGATATGTCGGAATACACAGAGTCATTCAACGTGAGCCGCCTCATTGGAGCCCCTCCAGGCTATGTGGGATATGAAGAAGGCGGACAACTGACAGAGCGAGTACGCAGGAAACCCTACAGCATCGTGCTGCTCGACGAGATAGAAAAAGCCCACGGCAACGTCTTCAACCTGCTGCTACAGGTTCTCGACGAAGGACGGCTGACAGATGGCAACGGACGCTTTGTGGACTTCCGCAACACCGTCATCATCATGACTTCGAATGCCGGCACACGACAACTAAAAGAGTTCGGACGTGGCGTAGGCTTCACGGCAGGAGCAGCAGGAATGGCTATGAACGAACAGGACCGTGAACATGCCCGCAGCATCGTACAGAAAGCGCTCTCAAAACAGTTCTCCCCAGAATTCCTGAACCGTCTGGACGAGATTATCACCTTCGACCAGCTCGACCTCGAAGCCATCAAGAAGATTGTAAACGTTGAACTGAGACCCCTCCTGAAACGCATCGCCGACCTTGGCTATCAGATTGAACTCAGTACGGAAGCCAAGGAGTTTGTTGCCACCAAGGGCTATGACGTGCAGTTTGGAGCACGTCCCCTGAAACGTGCCCTCCAGAACTATGTTGAAGACGGCATCTGCGAGCTCATCATCAATGGCGAGCTGCCCAGCACAGCCACCATCCGCATAGATAAAAACCCAGAAAAGGAGGAACTGACATTCGAAGTAGTTAAAGATTCTTAAAATTAGAGAATCAACGTGGCTGCAATTCATTCACTCTCAATAATTTTGAGTAACTTTGCAGCCACTTTTGCTCCAGAAGGGGCATGAGGGCTAGAACAGGTGCTGGCTCTCACGATTATTAACCATTTAAAAAACGGTCTGATGAACGCCTGTTCAGACCAACTACTCCCTGAGAAAGGGAAGTTAAACATGTCAGAATTAACAAAGAACGTTCAGCCGTTGGAAGACTTCAACTGGGATGAGTTTGAGAATGGCACCGTAGCCAGCGTCAGCAAAGAAGAGCTAGACAAGGCCTACGACGAAACCCTGAACAAGGTCGCCGACCATCAGGTTGTGGATGGCAAGGTCATCGCCGTCGACAAGAAAGAGGTGGTCGTAAACATCGGCTACAAGAGCGACGGTATCATCCCCGCTGCAGAGTTCCGCTACAACCCCGATTTGAAAGAGGGTGACATTGTGGAAGTCTACGTGGAGAGCGTCGAGGACAAGAGCGGCAAGCTGCTGCTCTCTCACAAGAAGGCTCGCCTGAGCAAGGCCTGGGACCGTGTCAACGCAGCCCTCGATGCAGAAGAAGTCGTACAGGGCTTCATCAAGTGCCGTACCAAGGGTGGCATGATAGTCGATGTATTTGGCATCGAGGCATTCCTGCCCGGCTCACAGATCGACGTTCATCCAATACGCGACTACGACCAGTTCGTTGGCAAGACCATGGAGTTCAAGGTGGTGAAGATCAACCAGGAATTCCGCAACGTGGTTGTCAGCCACAAGGCTCTTATCGAGCAGGAACTCGAGGCTCAGAAGCAAGAGATCATCTCCAAGCTGGAGAAGGGCCAGATTCTCGAAGGTACAGTCAAGAACATCACCACCTACGGCGTATTCGTCGACCTTGGTGGCGTAGACGGACTCATCCATATCACCGATCTCTCTTGGGGCCGTGTTGACGATCCCAAGAAGGTTGTCGAGCTCGACCAGAAGATCAATGTCGTCATCCTCGACTTCGATGAGGAGAAGAAGCGCATTGCCCTTGGCCTGAAGCAGCTCACCCCACATCCCTGGGATGCCCTGGATGCAGAGCTCAAGGTTGGAGACCACATTCATGGCAAGGTGGTTGTCATCGCCGACTATGGTGCATTCGTTGAGGTGCAGCCCGGCGTTGAGGGCCTCATCCAAGTCAGCGAGATGTCTTGGAGCCAGCACCTGCGTAGCGCTCAGGAGTTCCTGAAGGTTGGCGACGAGGTGGAGGCAGTCATCCTGACTCTGGACCGTGACGAGCGCAAGATGTCACTGGGCATCAAGCAGCTGAAGGAAGACCCATGGGAGACCATCGACGTGAAGTATCCTGTTGGCTCGAAGCACAATGCCAAGGTTAGAAACTTCACCAACTTCGGCGTCTTCGTAGAGCTGGAAGAGGGTGTAGACGGTCTGATCCATATCAGCGACCTGAGCTGGACCAAGAAAGTGAAGCACCCCTCAGAATTCACGAAGGTTGGCGAGCCTATCGACGTTGTCGTGCTCGACATCGACAAGGAGAACCGTCGTCTTAGCCTCGGCCACAAGCAGCTGGAAGACAATCCCTGGGATGCCTTCGAAGAGAAGTATGCCGTTGGTAGCATCCACGAGGGCAAGATTACAGAAGTCCTGGAAAAAGGTGCCGTTGTCATGCTCGAGGAGAACATCGAGGGCTTCGCAACTCCTAAGCACCTGGTGAAGGAAGATGGCTCGCAGGCTCAGCTCAACGAGGTTCTGCCCTTCAAGGTCATTGAATTCAACAAGGACAGCAAGCGCATCATCCTCAGCCACAGCCGTACTTTCGAAGATGCTCAGCGTGAAGAGAAGCGTGCCGCTCGCAAGGCTGCCGCTCCACGTGCCGCAAAGAAGGACGACACACCTAAGATTGAGAACGTTGCCGCATCGACCTCGCTAGGCGACCTCGACGTGCTGGCTCAGCTGAAGGCTCAGATGGAAAAAGGCGAATAATATCGTCTACAAGACGCAACAGGCTATTCTTCCCAAAGAAACGCCCAAGTAGCGTCACACCTATAAACATTTCCCCGCGATTCCACAAGAGTCGCGGGGATTTCCTTAAAAAAGGCATTCTGGCAAAATCACAGGGGGAATTAACATCAAAAACGACAAGCTATGGCAACAACAGGGTTTATGAGTCATCTCAGCAGCTATTTCAATTTAACACCAGACAAGGAGGACGAACAGAAAATCATAGACCAGATATGCAGTGGTATCTCCTTCAGAGGAGCCAACCTGTGGGTATTGATACTTGCCATATTTATTGCCTCACTAGGTCTTAACATCAATTCTACCGCAGTCATTATCGGTGCCATGCTCATCTCGCCACTCATGGGTCCCATCATCGGCATGGGACTTGCAGTAGGCATCAACGACCTGGAGTTACTCAAGCGCTCGGCAAAAAACTATGGTGTAGCAACACTTATCAGCGTGCTGACGGCAACAATCTACTTTCTGATAACCCCTATCTCCGAAGCACAATCAGAACTGCTGGCCCGCACATCCCCCACCCTCTACGACGTACTGATTGCCTTCTGTGGCGGTGCTGCAGGCATCATTGCCCTTTGCACTGGCGGCAAGGGCAACGTCATTCCCGGCGTTGCCATAGCCACAGCCTTGATGCCCCCACTTTGTACTGTTGGCTTCGGACTGGCAAATGGCTACTGGCTCTACTCTCTTGGGGCATTCTACCTGTTTTTCATCAATACCGTATTCATTGCATTGTCCACCTTTGGATGTACACGGCTACTGCATTTCCAGAAGAAAGAATACAAATCGCAGAAACGTGCAACAAGAATCGTCACCACTATCGTAGTACTGACAATGCTTCCCGCCATACTGATGACTGTGAGCATAGTGCGCAAGAGCATCATGAACAGCAATGTGCAGAAATTCATCAAAGCGGAACTAACACAACGAGGCACTCAGATCATCTCCAACAGCATTGACAAAGACAGTCTCAAACTTAACATCGTCGCTGTAGGCAAGGAGATAGACGAAGGAAAAGTGACAGAAGCGGAACAGAAAATGAAACTCTATGGACTGGAAAGCTATCATTTGCACATCATACAAGGAACGCAAAGCGACAGCATTCTTGCACTCAGCAACCAGTTGACGTTTCTGACAAACAGCCGCGAGAACGAACGCCAGAAGCTACTGGAATTATCAAGTGAGAATGCAACACTGAACGAGCAACTGTCCAAATACACCTATTTAGAAGAACTAGCCCCCGATATCCGATCAGAGCTAGCTACTCTCTTTCCGCAAGTAAGCAAGCTCAGCATGGCCCGCGCATTGGAAGTGAATCGCGACAGCACTAACATCTGCCACTTTGTTACCGCCATAGTCCAGACTACTGACAGAGAACAGTTGTCGACAGCAGAGAGTCAGAAATTACACGACTGGCTACAAACCCGAACAAAGACTGATAGTCTAGTCATTGCAGGCGACATCAGTTTATAAAACAGCTATTTTCCATCTACTACAAGTGGCCCTATGCCTAGGAAAGTAGGTGAAATATTCAAGACAATTCGAAGACACCCGTTGGTACAGTCCGCTTGAGAACCTGCAGCTGAAGATCTTTTCCCACCACGATGCCATAACTACGCAGCACACTCTCTACGGTTTTGCGAGCCAGCTCAGGATGATTATTCTCCTCTGACAGATGACACAGCCACACTTGTCGCAGACGCTCTGTCATATTCGTTGCAATGGCCTTTCCACATTCGTTATTGTTCAGATGACCTGTACCATTGGTTATGCGCAGCTTAAGATGCTGGGGATAGGGTCCCGCCATCAGCATCTCGCGATCGTGATTAGCTTCAATAACAAGGTAATTGGCCGCAGATATATATGAAGCCATCTGCTCGGTGACACTTCCTGCATCTGTGATAATGCAAAATGCGATATCCTCATACTCAATCATATACCCCACATTGTCGCTGCTGTCGTGGGGAACACTGAACGGAGTCACGAGAAAGTCGCCCATCTGTACAGGCTTTAAAGGCTCCACAAGATGCCGATCCGCTACATCAACCTTATGAGTGACACAATAGTTACGGTCAATACCCTTGTGTACCAGTTCAGTAGCATAAACCGGCAGGTGTAGTTCATGGCTAATGCTCCCCACACACTTGATATGGTCAGCATGGTCGTGAGTAATAATCAGCTCATGAATCTGCGTCAAAGACAGGCCATATTCTCGGAAATACTTTTTCAGTGTGCGCATGCCTACACCGGCATCTATCATTAGCCCATCATTCTCTGTGTACAGGAAATAGCAGTTTCCGCTGCTACCGCTGCCAAAAGATATGAATTTCAGCATCTCTAGTGTTCAATTTGTATGCAAAGGTAGCAAAAAAAATCAAATAAACCCATGCAATGCCCAACATTACAACTAAAATTAAACTTAATTAGTACTATCCTTTTGCCGCGAGACCAACAAAGCGTTAAGCCTACAGCAGTCAGACCGTCCCAAGCATACTTCTGTCAGAATGGTAGACCTACAGCAAAATGAAAAGCATAGTCACGACTGAAACGAGGGTGGAAAATAGGATAATGCTCTTCTTCATCCTCCTCAAAGGCAGGATTTACCGCTTTCATGCCCAGATCGAAACGAAGGATGAAATAGCCAAGATTAAACCGCAGGCCCATACCGTAGCTAACGGCTAACTGGCTGAGGAAGTTTTCTATTTTGAACTGTCCACCTGGCTGAATATCATATTCACGCAACGTCCAGATATTTCCAGCATCAACAAAGGCGGCACCATCTAGTTTCCAGAAGAGGTGGGTACGGTACTCTGCGTTCAGATCGAGTTTCATGTCACCAGTCTGGTTGATGAAATTGATGCGTCCGTCGCGCTCTTTGTACTTACCCGGCCCAAGCGAGCGTACACTCCAACCACGGACGCTATTCGCACCTCCTGCAAAATAACGCTTCTCAAAAGGCAGCACGCTACTATTTCCATAAGGATAGGCAATACCAAAGCCTAGGTGCAACACCACCTGATTATTTGGGTCGATGGCAAAGGAACGTGTTAGGTCAATGTCGCCCTTCACATATTGGGCAAAAGCAATATTGAACAAACGGTAATGGCCCTGATTGTCTTTCTCGACACCAAAGAGCCTGGCACCAGCAGAAAGCAAGTTTCCGGAGGTCTCTATATTGGTTTTCAATGCCAGGGGACCCTTTGAATAGGAATAGCCGAAGCCCAGCTTGGTGATGAAGAGATCTTCATAGTTATAGCGCAAAATAGCATTTCTCGAAGATTCACTTTCTAGATACTCAGTCCGGAAGGTTTCAGATATCCAAGGCATGAACACGTAGTTCAGGTCTAGCAGATCAAGATGGAAGCGATCATTTCGATTAGGCAGATTCCAACGATATCGCCATGCTGCAGACAGTACACGACGATGAAATTCCGGGCGGTCCTGAAGATCATAAAGCAGCGACACCTCGCTGGTGGCATTCATACGGCTTCGCTGCTCGTGGCTAAGAAAAGGCAGTATGAACCTCGGAAATTGCAAACGCGTCTCAAGAGAATACTCTGTAAAATTCTGATTGCTGTATCCCTCAAGCCCCTTGATGGCCTCATAAGCACCTCGCAACTCCACGCTGAGGACCTCGCTGCCACGAAACAGGTTGCGATTCTGATAGGTCAGCGAGGCTGCCGCACCCAGGTCGCCAGCAGTATTGGTGCCCTCGGGCTGGAAGCTCAATGTGGAAGGCTTGTTGGTCTGAATCTGAATATTACAATCGAGCAACGGCTCGTTACCTACTGGGGTGAGCAAGATGTTTGTATATTTCACCGCTTGCAGTCGCCCAAAGTGGTTGTAGGTATTCCGCAGTCCCGTAGCCGAATAAGGAGCCCCCGCACTGAAATGCGTGCACTCATCAAGTACATGCTGGCGCAGATGGATGTCCGAATCGAGAGGGTCACCGCTAGCATAGCTGATGTTACGCAAAAGATATCGCGTATGAAGAGTGTCTGGACGATTGTTCTGTCGGAACAAGCTCAGATTCAGTTTGACATCAATCAAATGTGAACCCGCAGCCGTATCAGCCTCATAAGTAATAAACTCCTTATGGAAACGGTAATAGCCACTATCAGTAAGCACCGCTGTGATGCGCTTACGCTCTGCATCTAGTTTACTCACATCAAATCGCATCCCTTCATAAAGCAGTCTATGCAAGCTATCGTTCTGAAGAACGTGCGCCACCTGCGGATCCTCAATGTTATAGGTGATGTGATGCAGAAAATAGGGTTCGCCTGGCTGCAGCCAATATGTGATGTCGGTCTTCTTGCCACGATGCCGGACTTCATAGGCCACCTCCGCATCGAGAAACCCCTCATTTCGCAACTGTTGCCTCAAGTCAGCACGCGAGAGTTCTGCCTTCAACGAGTCATAGATCACAGGAGGCTCACCAATAGTCCGCAACACACGATTGATCCATCGTGTCGAGTCAGCACCTGAAAGAGAGTAAGTATACAATGGCAGACGAAATATGGAAAACCACCTGGCATTAGGCATCTGACGTACATAGTTACGCAGATTGGCCGTGTTCACCTGAGGATAATCGCCCAATGCCTTTACACTAACAGAATTAAGCAGGCTATTGTCTTCTGGCACATGACGCGTCACACTGCACGATGCCAAAATGAACATCGCACCCAGCGAACTAGTTACCATTTTAAACAATCTGCACATTTACGCTGCAAAGTTACAAAAAAAAACACAATTCTGTATTCTTAATTCATATTTATTTAGTACCTTTGCAGTCGTAAAAAGATTGTTTTATGGCTTCTGATAAAATTAGGATTAAGGATATTGCCCTCAGGGCAGGTGTTTCTGTAGGTACTGTAGACCGTGTACTTCACAAAAGGCCTAATGTTTCCAAGACTGCTTTGGAAAAAGTTGAACGGGCACTGGAAGAAATGGACTATGAGCCCAACGTCTATGCCTCGGCACTGGCCTACAACCGCGACTACACCTTCATCTGCATCATCCCTCTACACAGCAGCGAGGCCTACTGGGAAGAGATTGAAGAGGGGGTACAGGCTTCCACCAAGCGTCATCGCGACTTTCACGTATCCCTGAAGCTGATTTATTACGAACGCTTCAATGGCGAATCGTTTACGCAGGCTACCCATCAATGTTTAGAAGCCAAGCCCGATGGCGTCATCCTGGTACCAGCCAAGCTAGAGCTAACCAGGGATTTTACCGACCAGCTGAACGACAATCAAATTCCCTTTATCCTACTCGACTCTTATCTGCCAGACTTGAAGCCCCTGGCATTCTACGGACAAGACTCGTTCCAAAGTGGATATTTTGCTGCACGCATGTTGATGCTCATTGCCTCAAAAGAGCAGGAGATCATGCTGATGAAACAGTTAAAAGACGGACATATCGGATCGAAGCAGCAGAACAACCGGGAGACAGGATTCCGCCACTACATGCACGATCACTTTCCTGAAATCAAGATTACAGAAGTAAACCTCCCGCTGGGCGGCAGTCGTGAGGAGTTTGACTCAATCCTAGAAGAGTTCTTTACGACTCATCCACATGTTCACCATTGTATCACGTTCAACTCGAAAGCCCATTTGGTAGGCTTGTTCCTACAACGTACCAATCGCCGCAATGTGCAGATCATGGGCTACGACATGGTGCCCAAGAATGCAGAATGCGTGCGGCAAGGCAGTATATCTTTCCTCATTGCCCAGCATGCCTACATGCAGGGCTACTCTTGCGTGGAGACCCTCTTTCAGGCCATCGTATTACGAAAGGAAGTGACACCCGTAAACTACATGCCTATCGAGTTGCTCACCAAGGAGAACATCGATTTCTACCGACGCACAAACGTTGGATAGGCAAAATGCGATGACAGGACTAATGAGCCCTTTTCATCGAAACCTGACAACCAGCGGCAAATGGTCGCTAAACCCACGTTGATAGCGAAAGCCTTGGAAAGTACGACGTGGTTTCCAACCTCCATAAGTAGTTTCTGCTTCCAAGAGAAAAGGGGTATCGTTGATATACACACTATCAACACGAGGCAGCAGGGCTGGCGAAACGAGTACATGGTCAATAGATCTCCATTCACCCTGATAGCGATAGGTACCTTTTGCATGCCCATTGAATCCCTTTGCCTTCCTGCTCACAATATCCATGCCTTTGGCGGAAAGACTAAGTAGTGAAGGACTGTCAGCATAGTCATTAAAATCTCCCACAACGATGATGTTTTTCCCCACAAGAGAATCCAAGGCTGCAAGAATAACATTCATAGCCTGCTGACGGAATGGACGCGTCTCCAACTCACCATTATAACGACTGGGAGCATGCACGACAAAGAGGTGGAGTGTATCGCCTCTGACATTTTCACCCTCTACATATAAAATATCTCGCGTAGGTCGCATGTTCTTCATTGGTGGCACTTCCAGGTAATCATAACAAATCGGACGGAAGCAAACAGGTTGGTAAAGCAGGGCAACATCAAGTCCCCGGACATCAGGTGAATTGGTCATCAGATACTGATAACCGGCATTGCGGAGCAATGAACGTCGAGTGAGGTCGCGGAGTACGGTATCATTTTCAATTTCTATTAATGCCACTAGATCAGGCAGCTCATCAGAACAAGAAAGGATCTCCTGACCGATAGCATTCATTTTACGCCAATAACGAGTACGCGTCCACCGGCGGGAGCCGTCTGGCATAAACTCCGCATCGTCCTTTCCTTCGTCATGCTGACAATCAAACAAGTTCTCACAGTTCAGTTCTACCAGTACTTGTCCCTCAACAGGCAGTACAAACAAGAAACAAACGAAAAATGATAAACAGAGCAGGCAAGCACCATGCCACCGCATCTGTTTATCATTCTTCATTTGTTTAAGCAATATAAAGACTCCGTTAGCAGACTTTCTCAAGACGCTTCATCATGGCAAACATGAAGATGGCGGCTATGAGACAGACAACGAGGAATACACTCCAGCACACCCAGAGAGGAACTGCTCCCCAGAGCAAACCTCCAACCACAACAAGCTGGTTACCAATGGCAGTAGCCACAAACCAGCCACCCATCATCATACCTTTGTACTTGGGAGGTGCCACTTTCGAAACAAATGAGATGCCCATCGGTGATAGTAACAGCTCACCAAAAGTAAGGATCAGATAGACACCGATTAGCAAGTTTGGAGTGACATCTGCCACATGCATACCCACGGGATTTCCGTCGGCACCCATCTCAGTCTGAGGCATGGGCAAGCCAAACGAGAAGAGCATCATCACAGCATAGGCGATAGCCGCAACAATCATGCCATAGGCTATCTTTCGCGGGGCCTTGGGCTCCTTGCCCTTTGCAGCAAGAGAACCAAAGATTGCCATTGACACTGGTGTTAGCGCTACCACATAGAATGGATTGAACTGCTGGAAGATAGGAGCGGAAATACTCACCTCGCCAGTAAGACGATAATACTTCCAAACGAGCAAGCCAAGCGCAACGAGAATAACTGCGGCAGAAATACCCTTCCCCTTTGCTGTCTTACTCTGGAACAGAGAGAAGCCAGCATAGACAATAAAGATAATCAGCACCAGATTCCAAACATCAAACGACATGCTCTCAAGTCCTGAGGATGATTTTGCCGTGAACTCATCAGCAAAATAAGTCAGAGACAGACCATTCTGATGGAAAGCCATCCAGAAGAATATGACAACTGCGAAAACAAGGCAAAGAGCCACAATGCGCTGTTTGGTCTCCTCCTTACTCAACTCGGGTTCGTTCTTGGCAGCAGCACTATTCTTATCTTTCTTACCACCCTCGGTATGGCGGAATGTGCTACGGAAGAAATAGTAGATGGCAATAGAAAGAATCAGGGAAGCACAAGCTACGGCAAAGGCAAAGTGATAGGCCTCGCCAGGTGCTGTATACCCCAGTGAATTATAGGCATAGTCAGAAATCTTAATGGCAGCAGTAGGAGCGAAAAGAGCACCAATATTAATGGCCATATAGAAAATGGAGAAACCAGAGTCACGCTTGTCGGCATACTGTGGATCATCATACAGATTACCAACCATCACCTGCAGATTGCCCTTGAAAAGTCCTGTTCCGAAGCCAATGAGCAACAATGCACCCAGCATAACGACAAGAGCGGTGGTGTCGCCACCCATCGGGATGGAAAGGAGCAAATAGCCTGCAAACATGATGATAATACCCGTTGTTACCATCTTACCAAAACCAAACTTGTCGGCAAGAATGCCACCTATCAATGGGAAGAAATACACCAACATGAGGAAAGAACTGTATATAGTTCCTGCCATACCAGGTGTGAGACCATAGTTAGCTCTCAAAAACAATGCAAACACGGCTATCATCGTGTAATAGCCAAATCGCTCGCCTGTGTTGGCCAATGCCAACGCGAATAGACCTTTCGGTTGTCCTTCAAACATAATTATTTAATTTTAGGGTTATTTGTTTTCAAAATATCTACTAAGTATGTTAGTTTCACAAGTATATTCGAGAAATTGGAACGTCCGAAATAATCGCGCTTGGAATCACCGTAGATATTTCCCAAACCGTAATAGTATCGGCCCTCTAAGAGAAAGTGCCCAAGCTTGGGATGGGAAAACTCCAGACCCGCACCACCAGCAATGCCATAGTCGATCTTATTCTCAACAGGCATGTGGTAAATACCAGAGCCAACCTTAACACCGTCACGGGTATAAGAACTGGAAACGATTGATGTACGATCTATCACATTCGGATTGTCCACATCAAAATTGGAATCGTCACTTTCACTCAGATAATAGCCTATCTGTGGACCTATCTGAAAGAAAGCCTGAAAACCGCGACGTTCCCTTCCCCACCCTAATCTTGCAAAGACGGGTATTTGAAGGTAGGAAATAGTACGTTGGAATTCCTCTGCCACACCAGTCACAGCGTTGATGACAGGCTCATCATCTTTTGTTAGAATACTTTCTTTCCAGCCTATCTGCGCATAGTTCAATTCTGCCACAACAGCGCAAATACTATTAAAATATTTTTCTGAGGTATAGCGAAAAGACATTCCTCCCGTCAGCCCGGTATGCATACCCTGTGGTATCTTCGGAACAAAGCCCATGTTGCTCATCACATAGCCGCCATTGACACCAAGCGAAAGCTCGCTACGGTGTTCACCGACCTGTGCCTGGGCTACGCTTAAAGGCAAGAGGAAAACAAGCAACAGGACTGCCAAGCAGCACGTCCCCTGAGAATCAATCCTGCGCAGTAGTCTCATTACGAAGCTATTATCATTTCTCATTTAAACCAAATTAACTAGTAGTTGATCGTCTCTATTTGTCCATTAGTTTTATAGTGCACAAACATAAAAGCACGATTCTGATAGCCACCTCCCGAGAGATGTTCAAACTTCAAGGGCGTCTGTAATGGCTGATAGCTGAAGCGTCCTGCAGCACCGTCAAAGTTCTTACCATATTTGTGGAGACCGCGCAGGAAAAATAGCACATGGTCAAAACCTGTCAGGGCAAGCCGCGGAGTAAAAGAAATCATATCCTGCTTAAAATTGTTACGATATTTCATAGCTAAGCCAAGAGATGCCGGCTGTGTCAGATTGGTATAGAAAGGTGCAGGTATATACATTTCATAGCGGTGGAAATTGTTTTCCTGGCTCATTGCCAAGTCCATCCATTCTGTATAACCGAAGATGCAGACTTTCACCTCAGCATTTGCCGACAGGACATCCCTCAATTTGATAAAGAGTACTTTCAGATCATCAGCACGCGCAGAATTCAGAATGACCACATTAGTATGCTGCGTGCTAAAAGCACTAGAGAAAAGATTATTGGCAGACTTGATACTTGTAAGACTATATTTCACATTGCGCGACTCCAGTTGCTGGCGTACTGCAGCCGTAAATCCACCTTTAGTGCTATTCGGATCTGCACAATCCACGATGACTGGGTGATAGTCTTTAAACCATTCTACAAAGCGACGGCTAGTTGACTCATTAAGGCCTTCTGGGTCTTGATAGACCTGAAAGATATGGCTGTTGGAGTACAACTGAGGAGCATTGATGGAGAAAGGGATGACAAGCATTATTCCATGTTGCTGACAGAATGATGATATAGCATACATCTGTTTTGAATAGAGCGGTCCGAAAATAATATCGCACTGTGCAGCCTCTGGTTTGGAAAGGACGGAAGAAACGTCTTCATCATCAGGGGTATTCCAGGCATAAACATCTACGGAAATGCCCTCATGCTTTAAGCTATCGCACCCCAGGAGCAATCCCCTATAATACTCCACCATCCGTTTTCCCTCATTATTCTTATCATGGAGTGGCAACATAACACCCATACGAATAGGACGCTGCTGCACATCGTCAGTAGCCTGCGTAGTCATCGTCTGCTGGGGGTTCTGATTAACGGGAATCAAAATCTTGTCACCTTTCTTCAACAAATAGCCAGGGTTTTCCATACCAGGATTGGCACTCCTCAGCTCTGCCTCGGTAAGACCGTATGCATGAGCAATACCATAAATCGTTTCGCCTTTTTTGACCTTATGTGTCTTCACAGACTGAGCAGTAATGGTTCCACAGGTCAAAATAAGCATTGCCGACACAAAAAAATATCTAAATAATCGTTTCATAATCTTCTTTTTTTTGATTTCGCCTACAAAAGTACGAAAAATGTTTGTATCTTTGCACTTTAAATGGCAAGAAAATGAAAAAGAAAGCAATATTTCTGTTATTTGCGGCCTCTATCTGGTCGTCAACAACGTTTTCGCAGCAAGTTAATCCACTTGCATATTATACTGATGAAGATGGTTTAGACCAGGAATCGACTAGTATTGACGACGGACAGGCTCCTTTATCCGTCACCTTTCGTGCTAACCCTTCAGAAATGGATGGCTATACACCATCGTACGAATGGCACTTCCGACTGCTGAAAGATGGTGAAGGCCAGCGTGAACTATTCGTACGCTACGAAGAAGACACGCAATACACTTTCAACGAATCAGGAACCTACAGCATTGTGCTGAAGACACGATTGGAACAGGATGGTGCCGAGCTGGACTCTGTTGCCATTTCCATTTCCATAGCTGAGAGCAGACTCGAGTTTCCCAATGCCTTCTCGCCTAATGGTGATGGTATTAACGACATCTACAAAGCCAAGGACCAAGGACAGGATGCCTGGCGGAGTATTGTGAAATTCAAAGCTATTATAATCAATCGCTGGGGACAGAAGCTCTATGAATGGAACGATCCTGCTGGCGGATGGGATGGCACTCACAATGGACACCCCGTGAAAGAAGGCGTATACTTTGTACAGGTATCTGCCAAAGGTGCTGACGGACGTGACTATAATATTCGCAAAGACGTTAACCTCATAAGAGGATATTCAGAAGGAGGAAATACAAGTGGAGAAAACTAAGAGACAGGAAGACACCATCAGCGTGATAGGTGCCCGTGTCCACAATCTGAAAAATATAGATGTCGTCATTCCCCGCAATTCTCTGACGGTTATTACTGGTCTGTCGGGATCGGGGAAATCATCATTGGCCTTCGACACGATATTTGCAGAAGGACAGCGACGATACATAGAGACCTTTTCTGCATACGCCCGCAATTTCCTTGGAGGTATGGAGCGGCCCGATGTAGACAAGATATCCGGACTCAGTCCTGTCATAAGCATTGAGCAGAAAACCACGAACAAGAACCCACGTTCCACTGTGGGCACCACCACAGAGATATATGACTATATGCGACTGTTATATGCCCGGGCAGGAAAGGCCTATAGCTATATGACTGGTGAGCCTATGGTAAAATATACGGAGGAAAAAGTTATCGACATGATACAAACTGATTATGCCGATAAGAAAATCTACATTCTCGCACCTCTTGTACGTAGCCGAAAGGGACACTATCGCGAATTGTTCGAGCAAATGCGCAGAAAAGGCTATCTTACAATACGTATTGATGGTACCATTACTGAAATTACTCGTGGCATGAAAGTTGACCGCTACAAGAACCACGACATAGAGGTCGTCATCGATAAGCTATGTGTAAAAAAAGCTGACGAGCGACTGAAGAAGAGCATACAGATTGCGATGAAGCAAGGTGATGGTCTTCTGATGATTTTAGACAAAGAAACAGGTATCGTCAAACATTTCTCTCGCCGGCTCATGTGTCCCACCTCCGGCATCAGCTATAGTGACCCTGCTCCTAACAACTTTTCATTTAATTCACCACAGGGAGCATGTCCCAGATGTAAGGGTATGGGAGTCATCAACGAGATTGACCTGGAGAAAGTCATTCCCAACAAGAACAAGAGCATATATGAAGGTGCTATCATTCCTTTGGGAAAATACAAGAACCAACTCATTTTCTGGCAGATAGAAGCTCTATTGAAAAAATATGAATGCACGTTGAAGATGCCTGTCAGCGAGATTCCCGACGAGGCCATGTCAGAGATCCTATATGGATCGTTGGAGGATGTGCGCATTGATAAAGACGTTATCCATGCTTCCAGTGACTATTTCGTCACCTTCAATGGCATCATCAAATATCTTCGCGATGTCATGGACTCTGACGACACCATTTCCGGACAGAAATGGGCTGACCAGTTTCTGGCGGAATGCGAATGTCCGGAATGTCATGGACAAAGGCTGAATCGTGAAGCCCTCTCCTACAAAATATTGGACAAAAACATTGCCGAGCTATCAGCAATGGATATCAGCGAACTTCGCCAGTGGATAGATGCTTCTGAACAAAAACTTGATGACCAGCAACGACAGATTGCCACAGAAATCCTGAAGGAGATTCGTACACGCCTTGATTTCCTACTGGATGTTGGCCTTGATTACCTGTCGCTGAACAGACAATCGGCATCACTGTCCGGAGGAGAGAGCCAGCGCATAAGACTTGCAACACAGATAGGTTCACAGCTGGTGAATGTACTATATATCCTCGACGAGCCTTCTATCGGCTTGCATCAGCGTGACAATTCTCGTCTCATTCACTCGCTGAAAGAACTACGCGACCTGGGCAACACCATTATTGTGGTAGAACACGACAAAGACATGATGCTGGCTGCCGACTATATCATCGACATTGGCCCTAAGGCTGGTCGCAAAGGCGGCGAGGTTGTATTCCAGGGTACACCAAAGGAGATGATGGCGGCAAATACCCTTACGGCTCAATATCTGAATGGTTCTGTTTGCTGTGACACGGAAGCTACAGACAGGAAACGCCGGAAAGGGAACGGACATACCATAACCATTCACGGAGCCAGTGGCAATAACCTTCGGCATATTGACGCCAGCTTCCCTCTCGGAGAACTCATCGTCGTCACTGGGGTGAGCGGTAGTGGTAAATCCACCTTGATCAACGAGACACTGCAGCCCATTCTCTCTCAGCATTTCTATCGCTCCTTACGGCGACCCATGCCCTACGACTCTATTGAAGGACTTGACTATATAGATAAGGTTGTAGACGTGGACCAGTCGCCGATCGGACGTACACCGCGTTCCAATCCTGCCACTTACACCGGTGTTTTCTCTGACATACGCTCACTATTTGTGGCTTTGCCAGAAGCAAAGATACGAGGCTACAAGGCAGGACGATTCTCGTTCAATGTGAAAGGTGGTCGATGTGAGACCTGTGGCGGCAACGGATACAAGAGCATTGAGATGAACTTCCTGCCCAACATTCAGGTACCATGCGAGGAATGTCACGGCAAGCGCTATAACCGAGAGACATTGGAAGTGCGCTACAAAGGAAAGTCCATTGCCGATGTGCTCGACATGACCATCAACCAGGCTGTGGAGTTTTTTGAAAATGTGCCAGACATCCTCCGGAAGATAAAGACCATCCAGGATGTTGGACTAGGCTACATCAAGCTGGGACAACCCTCCAACACCCTTAGTGGTGGAGAAAGCCAGCGTGTGAAACTGGCTACGGAACTCTCGAAACGCGATACAGGCCGTACATTATATATTCTTGACGAGCCTACGACAGGACTACATTTCGAGGATATACGCATCCTGATGCAAGTGCTCCATAAGCTTGTGGATAGAGGCAACACCGTCATTGTCATCGAGCACAATCTGGACGTCATATGCCAAGCCGACTATATCATTGACATGGGACCGGAAGGCGGACGTAGAGGCGGCACTATTCTCAGCACGGGCACACCAGAAGAAGTGGCAGAAAGCAAACTCGGCTTTACACCTCAATTTCTCAAATCATACCTAAAAGATCAACAGCATGAATAAATTCTTTAACAGACAAGCAAAGCGATACTGCCGGCTTCTACTGATCATGGGAATGCTTATTGGCTATTGTCAGTCATATGCCCAGGACATCAAGGACAGCAATTACAGAACCGTTGGATACGTAGACCGGGACGGTACCATAAAGAACAGCAACTACAGCACGATAGGACATATCAAGAACGATGGTACCGTGCAGGACAGCAACTATCGCACTATGGGATATATCAAGAGCGATGGTACCATACAGGATAGTAACTACCGCACTCTGGGCTACGTCAAGAGCGACGGATCGGTAAAAAACAGCAATTACAGTACTCTGGGCTATATCAAGAGCGATGGTACCATACAGGATAGCAACTACCATACCATCGGATATGCCAAAGATGTCAAGCCTAGCCACGCAGCCATACTCTTTTTCTTCAAACTATTGAAATAATATAGGGATGCCAATCTGTCGCTACACTATCACCGTCATTTTGTTACTACTCATTTCGGGCAAATGCGTTTCTCAAGATGTACGAGAAGTAGTTGTTGCAGATGCCGATACCCACCAGCCAGTAGCACATGCGTCGCTTTATACTAAAGAAGCGGGCAGCTTCCACTCTTGTATCAGCAACGAGCAGGGGAAAGCACGTATAGGCTTCCATTTCCAGCGGCTTACTGTTTCTCATCTCAACTACGAGAAGCGAACATTCCGGAAGCTTGCCGACACACTGTTCCTGCAGCCTAGATATCTGTCAAAGGCAGAGGTCATCGTCACCAACAAAGAGCCAGAGTGGATTAGACGTTGCCTGAAGCAGGTCGTCAGACTAAAACAGCAGAACTACTTTTCGCATGAAGCCAATGAATCTTTTGTCTACGACACGCAAAGCATGGGCACCGACAATATCTATCGCTTTCATTGCACGGGACTGTTGCGCACCCGCGATACTCATCATAAGCAATACGCCATCCTACTTGATTCTGCACAGATTATAGCTTCTGACAGCACGCGACTAACGGACATGACCAACCTCCGCCGCATGCTCTACGAAGACTTCGTGGCCAATCTCGACAACAGCTTCATACGGTCCCACCGGTTCTTCCACAACGCTGATTATCAGGGTATCAGCAGCAACGAAGTTGAACTGCGCTTCCGTTCCAAGCATGAGACGGACGATAGAGGCTGGATAGTCCTTGACACGGCAAGATGCATCATTCTCGGTGCTCAACGCGTCACAGGTACCAAGACCAATCGTCAGGAACTCATCGAAGGCATCATGTACGCTATGGCACGAGTGTTTGGCTATCGAATTGACACTTGGACCCGTGACTATCATGTCAGCTATGCTCTCCGTGACAATGGCACTCTATACCCTGCAGAAATAAGATATAAGATGTATTTTGCTGGTCACGACAGCGAAGACCAGCGGCAAAAGGAATTCAACGACCAGACCGGCGGAGGTTTTCCTAACATGGAAGCCACTCTCAGACTCTCCACTTGTAGCGAGAGTCCTTCCGGCTACGATCAGTGGCTGGAATTGCCTGCTTCCTGGTATATACGCTTTAATACTGACGATGATCGGCAGAAGGAGATTTTGCTGTCAAACCTGCCTGCCACATTTTCTATTTTCGAAAACGAGCCATGATTATAAGAAATATAAAGGCTGTTGCCTTTGATGCCGACGACACCTTGTGGGACTGTCAAGGCCATTTTGAAGTCGTCATGCAACATCTGTATGATGAACTGATCCCATGGGTAGACCGTGAGACAGCTGCCCTGGAACTGTTTGCCACCGAAAGAAAAAATATGCCCTTGCTTGGCTATGGCGTGAAAGCTTTTACCCTTTCCATGATGGAGACTGCCATGAGAGTCAGCCATCATGAGATGCCTGCTGCCACGCTCAACAAGATTCTGAATGAGTGCTACGGCTTACTGCAGTTTCCCTGTACACCACTGCCTGAGGTGATGGAAACACTCACCACGCTAAAAGAGCAGCCGTCACGTCCCCAACTGATTCTTTTCACCAAGGGTGAGCTGCTCGATCAGGAACACAAGCTGGAGCGTTCGGGATTGCAACACTTCTTCGACCACATTGAAATCACTAGCAACAAAGGGGAGCGGGAGTTCCGGACTCTTTGTGAAAAGCTGGACATTAAGCCAGAAGAGATGATCATGGTGGGCAACTCGCTGAAGAGTGACATCGCACCCGCACTGGCCATTGGCAGCTATGCCGTTTACATCCCTTTCCACGTCACATGGCAGTTGGAGCACCATGACCATTTTGAGCACAAGCGCATGGTCGAGATTGCACATTTCGGCGAGCTGTTGGAAATAATTCGTTCATGATGGCGGATTTTTCCTAAAAAAACACTAACTTTGCACCTCGAAACGAAACAAACATATTAATATGATGGAAAAGAAGACTTTCAAGCGTACAACTGTGACGTCTGCACTACCATACGCCAATGGCGGTGTTCACATTGGTCATCTTGCCGGTGTCTATGTGCCTGCCGACATCTATGTCCGCTACCTGCGTCTTAAGAAGCGCGAAGTATTGTTCATTGGCGGAAGCGACGAGCATGGCGTACCCGTCACCCAGCGTGCCCGTAAGGAGGGTATCACCCCACAGGATGTGGTAGACCGCTATCACAAAATCATCAAGGACTCATTCAGGGAATTCGACATCTCGTTCGACATCTACAGCCGTACCACGAGTGACGTTCACCATCAATTTGCTGCCGAATGGTTCCGCAAGCTTTACGACGACGGCAAACTGGTGGAACAGACCACCAAGCAGTTCTACGACGAGAAGAACGGCAAGTTCCTCACCGATCGCGACGTGGTGGGCGAGTGTCCCTATTGCCACAAGACGGCATACGGCAACCAGTGTGAAGAGGGCTGCGGACGGGCACTGGAGCCTACGGAGCTCATCAATCCGCGTTCGAAAGAGACTGGAGAGATTCCCGTGCTGAAAGAAACCAAGAACTGGTACCTCCCACTAAACGAATACCAGGAGTGGCTGAAGAAGTGGATACTGGAGGAGCACAAGGAATGGCGGCCCAATGTCTACGGACAGTGTAAGTCCTGGCTCGATATGGACCTGCAGCCACGTGCTATGACACGCGACCTCGACTGGGGCATCCCTGTACCCATCGATGGTGCCGATGGAAAAGTGCTCTACGTATGGTTTGACGCACCCATCGGCTATGTGTCGAACACCAAGGAACTGTGTGACCGCGAGCCAGAGAAATGGGGTCCCTGGCAGAAATGGTGGCAGGACGAGGACACCCGCCTGGTACACTTCATCGGCAAGGACAACATCGTCTTCCACTGCATCATCTTCCCTACGATGATGAAGGCTCACGGACAGTATATCATGCCTGACAATGTGCCCGCCAACGAGTTCCTCAATCTCGAGAACGACAAGATTTCCACCTCGCGCAACTGGGCTGTATGGCTGCACGAATATCTTGTTGACATGCCGGGCAAGCAGGACGTATTAAGATATGTGCTCACAGCCAATGCTCCTGAGACGAAAGACAACAACTTCACATGGAAGGACTTCCAGGACCGCAACAATAACGAGTTGGTGGCTGTCTACGGCAACTTCGTGAATCGTGCCCTACAGCTCACGAAGAAATACTGGAACGGCATTGTGCCTCCATGTGGCGAGCTGACAGAGAGCGACAAGGCTACCCTGGAGGAGTTCAAGGACGTGAAACAGAAGGTGGAGACGCTGCTGGAGCAGTTCAAGTTCCGCGATGCTCAGTTTGAGGCCATGAACCTGGCACGTATTGGCAACAGATACATTACCGAGTGCGAGCCCTGGAAGATGTGGAAATGCGATTGCAAACGCTGCGAGACCATCCTGAACATCTGTCTGCAACTGACTGCCAACCTGGCTATTGCCTTCGAGCCTTTCCTGCCCTTCTCGAGTGAGAAGCTCCGCAAGATGCTCAATATCGACAGCTTCGAGTGGGAGCAGCTGGGATCGACAGACCTGTTGAAGGCCGGACACCAGCTGGGTGAACCACAGCTGCTGTTCGAGAAGATAGAAGATGAGGTCATCCAGAAACAACTCGACAAACTGGAAGCTACCAAGAAAGCCAACGAGGCTGCAGAACATAAGGCAGCTCCCATCAAGGAGACCGTCTCTTTCGACGATTTTGAGAAACTAGACATCCGCGTAGGACTGGTCAAAGCCTGCCAGCGTGTACCCAAATCAAAGAAACTGCTCCAGTTTACTATCGACGATGGAACAGGCACCGACCGTACTATCTGCTCGGGTATCGCTGCCTTCTACGAAAAACCGGAGGAACTGGTAGGCAAGCGCATACTCTTTGTGGCCAACTTTGCCACTCGCAAGATGATGGGCATAGAAAGTCAGGGCATGATTCTATCTGCCGTTGATGCTGATGATAGTCTCAGTGTAGTCACCACCACCAAGGACGTGAAGCCTGGTAGTCAGGTGGGCTAATATTAAAAGATGTAAGAAAAGCTATATGAGATAAGCGAGAAATGAGAAGGTTTCTCCCATTCCTGGTTCTGCTTTTGCCCTATGCTGCTCTGGTCGTCTTTGAAAGCGACTATTTGTGGACTGCGCAAGAGCAGAACCTGTTTTTAGACACACCGCTATTCTTCCAGCAGTGTATGCAGGTTTCGGGAGGACTACTCTCCTGGACGGGGGCTTATTTCACACAGTTCTTCTACTATCCGGCATTAGGAGCGGCATTGCTGTGCATGATGTGGGCAATGCTGATGTGGATGATGAAACAAACGTTCCACATCCCCCGGCAGATGGTGTGGATGACGCTGATTCCCATTGTCATGCTCTTGCTGACTGACGTAGACCTGGGCTATTGGATCTATTTCATCAAGCTGAGAGGACACTTGTTTGTGGCCACACTGGGCATTCTTGTTGCTACTGCCTTGCTGTGGATCTATCTCCGATTGCCACGTCGTTTTTACATCACCACATCGTTCATCGTCCTGTCCACACTGATCAGCTATCCGCTCTTTGGCTTCTACGGACTGCTAGCCACACTGCTGATGGGGGTGAGCAGCTTGGGGCATTCCTCAGCGGGAAGTCGTAGCGGCAAGGTCATTCATTCTGTGGCCGCACTATTGTCGGTTTTGCTGATTCCGTTAATCTGCTATTCAACGCTCTATCATCAGACGCCACTTTCCAACATCTACTGGACTGCTCTGCCCGTCTTCGTCCATAATGGCATTGCCGACACGTGGAAGAACCTGCCATACGTCATCATCGTCCTGTGGCTGACGATATTCGCTGCCTGTCGTATTCCAAAGGAGAGACGTAGAGAGCGGCTTGTGAGTGCTTTGGGCTATTTGTGTCTCCTTGCTGTGTCGTTCCTGGGATGGTACAAGGACGACAACTTCCACCGACAGCTCACCATGAGCAGGCAGATGGAGCAACAGGACTGGGAGGGCATGCTCGCTACCATACAGGACAGCAAAGGCGAACCAACCCGGGCAATGAGCATGATGAAGAACCTTGCCCTGCAGCGACTGGGACGAGTGAGCAACGACATCTACAATTATCCCGACGGCTTTGCGCGACCCGATGCCATCTTCCCCGTTCACTCCGTTCATACTATCGGCAAGATGCTCTATCTGCAATATGGAATACCCAACTACTGCTATCGGTGGTGCATGGAAGACGGTGTGGAATATGGCTGGAGTGTTGAGAAGCTGAAACTGATGGCGAAATGTTCGCTACTCAATGGCGAGTCTGCCGCTGCCTTGCGCTATCTCTCATTGCTCAGAAAGACAAGTTTCCACAGCCAATGGGCCAGGAAATACGAGGACTATGTCCGACAACCGTCACTTATCGCACAAGATGCCGAGTTCCAGGGCATCTTCCCCTTGCTCAGAAACGACGATTTCCTCACTAGCGACCAGTCGCAGTTGGAACCTTTCCTGATAGAGCATCTCGCCAGCTCCCCCGGCGATACTCCCCAGCAAAGCGAACTTAGAAACGTCTACTTCAGATTTTACCTCAACCGAAATAAATACGTCGAGCAATGAAGAATTTCCTCTCGTTTTTCATCTGCATGATGACACTCCTCTCGTGCCAGCAGACAAGGGTTCCTCAACAGTATGCCGAAGCCAGCTTGCTGCCAAAGATTTATCCTGACTATGCAGGGGTCACCGTGCCTGTCAACATTGCTCCGCTATGTTTCGAGTTGCTCAATGATGCCGACGATGCCGTCACACGGTTCTCTTCTGACGGCAACGAATTGATATGCCCCGGATTGAAGGTATGTCCGGATATTGACGAATGGCACCAGCTACTTAGTAAGTCCTCAGGCAACACAATCTGCGTGGACATCTTTGCCCAGAAAGACAGTCAATGGATTCACTTCAAGCCTTTCAGCATACAGGTGTCTGCCGACAGCATCGATCCCTGGATCAGCTATCGTCTCATATCGCCATCCTACGTCTCCTACGAGGAACTTACCATCTGCCAGCGCTGCCTGGAGAACTTCGACGAGTCCGTCATCTACGACAATATGCTCTGCAGCTCCGAAACCAGTGGCCAATGCATCAACTGCCACAGCTACCAGCAATACAACCCACGTCGCATGCAACTGCACGCACGACATGCTCATGGCGGCACTATCATTGCCTACGACGACAAACTGCAGAAAGTGAATATTGCTTCTGCCGACTCCACTTCTAAACGTCAGCTACCTGCTGTCTATCCAGCGTGGCATCCCACCGAGAAGCTCATCGCCTATTCCTGCAACAACACCGTTCAGAGTTTCCACACTGTCGACATTGACAAAATCGAAGTCTACGATGCACAGAGTGCTCTCCTTCTCTACGATATTGACAGCCAGAAGACGACGACCATCGAGGATATACCCAACGAGATGTCAACATTTCCTACATGGTCGCCAGACGGACGATATCTATACTACAGCAGCGCCTGTTTTGAATACGATACTGACAGTATCGACCTGGAAGAACTGACCTTGAGGGCACATGAGATAAAGTACAACATCTGGCGTAGGCCTTTCAATCCTGATACTCGCCAGTTTGGCTCGCGAGAGATGGTGTTTTGTGCCGATACACTCAGACTAAACGATATGGAGGAGGGACAAAGCGCCACACTGCCACGTGTCTCCCCCGATGGACGATGGCTGATGTTCACTCTTGGAGAATACGGTACCTTCCACATCTGGCACAGAGATGCTGACCTATGGCTACTGGACCTTGCCACACAGCAGGCACGACCTCTCAGCGAGTGCAACTCCACAAATAGCGAGAGCTATCACACTTGGAGTAGCAACGGGCGATGGGTCGTCTTCTCGTCTCGTCGCTACGATGGAGTCTTCACCCGACCATTCTTCTCGCATATCGACTCTATGGGACAAGCCACCAAGCCTTTCGAACTGCCCTGTAGCAATCCCGAGCATCACCTGCAGTTGCTGAAAAGCTACAACGTGCCTGAACTGATGCATGGTCCTGTAGACATCACCCCACAGACCATCGCATCCAAACTAAAGGAGAAGACACAGCAATAGATATCATACCCGCTTTGACGTACACTCTAAACTCTAGAGCTCAAAACTCTAAGCTCTAAACTCAAAGCTCTAAACTCTAGAGCTCCAAACTCCAAACTCAAAACTTCCCCTTTTAACACATCAAAGCCCCTCTACAAGCTTCGATACATGCGAGGAGCTTCTCTCGTAGTCTACCTTCTAATGTTGGAGGTCAACTTGCTGGCTATAGGCCATGACACGTAGCGGTAGCAAATTCTTCATTCTTCATTCTTCATTCTTCATTTTCAGAGGGGACAGCCCTCCAGAATTCTTTGTTCTTCATAATGCTAGTTGATTTAAATTCCTAAATTCTTCTATTCTTTTATTCCCAAATTCCTTTAATCTTTTATTCCGAAAAAAATCCGAAAAACCGAAATACCCGAAAATTCTTTTTTCCAGTACAAGATGCCGTCGTGGGGAAATCAGAGAACATCGAAAAGCCCGAAAGTCACGAAAATCTCTTTACTATGCTAGGGACGTCGCGGGGAAATCCGAAAAGCCCGAAAGGTCGAAAAGGTCGAGAGGGTCGAGAAGTCGAAAGGGTCGAAAGCCATGTGTGTGTGAGAGCCTTGGATGATACTGGCCGCGGGTGGCCTCAACTGGCAGGCATTTTGCCGTTTTGCTATTCTGTACGTTACTTGCAGCAACCTCCGGTGCCCAAACCCCGCATGGCCTCATCCCGCAGGTCTCAGCCGGATGGCACTCCCCTCCCATCAAAGGGGAGGGGCTGCGCGATGTCCGCTATTAGTGGCTACGCGATGTCCGCTGTTGGTGGCTACGCGATGTCCGCTGTTGGTGGCTACGCGATGTCCGCTATTGATGGCTACGCGATGTCCGCATGGTCTCAACCGCATGGTCTCAGCCGGATGGCACTCCCCTCCCATCAAAGGGGAACTTTTGGAGCAGCGAGAGCAGAGCCAAACT
>JAIKWS010000058.1 GCA_024684515.1 Prevotella sp. | reverse complement strand
CGTCAGGCCAGATGTTTGCCGTAAGCTTCTTTCAGATTCCGCCTCGCGACGGACACCCTTGCTCTTGGCTATGTGATTCCCGCTATTAGGGCTCACTCGGGACTTGCACCCGTTAGACAATACTCATGCCGAGCATACAATAAAGAGGGTGTGCAATCGTAATTGCAACACCCTCTTCAGTTTGAAAGTCAAATGTCCATTCCTTTTTGAAAGTCAAATGTCCATTCCAGTTTGAAAGTCAAATGTCAATTTCTATTCCCACGATTGTGATGATGGGGTAGGGCGGTCTTTAGTCAATCTCCTCGTCGGCTTCATAGCCTCCCATTTCGCGAATGGCATTCTTCAGCATGGTATGCTGACGGTAGAGATGGTTGACCGCTTCTTCTCCCTTGGTATAGTCGTGCATAGGACTCTTGAGGAAGAAGCTCAGGAATCGCTGTGTGCCACAACGTCCTGCACGTGCTGCCAGGTCGATGAGCAGGCAGAGATCCAGGCATACTGGTGCTGCCAGGATGCTATCGCGACAGAGAAAGTTGATCTTGATCTGCATGGGATAGCCCATCCAACCAACGATATCGATATTGTCCCACGACTCCTTGTTGTCGTTGCGAGGTGGATAATAGTTGATTCGCACCTTATGGTAGTAGTCGGTATAGAGGTCAGGCTGTTCGTCGGCCTTGAGAATGGTCTCGAGTGTTGACAGTTTCGACACCTCTTTTGTACGGAAATTCTCAGGAACGTCGAGCACCAGTCCGTCGCGGTTGCCCAGTATATTGGTTGAGAACCATCCCTCGAGCCCCAGGCATCGTGTGCCGATGATAGGTGCAAAGCCCGACTTGACGAGTGTCTGTCCTGTCTTGAAGTCCTTGCCAGCTATGGGCATGCCCGTTTTCTCGGCCAGCTCCCACATGGCTGGGATGTCGACGGTGGTATTGGGTGCCCCCATGACGAAGGGACATCCCTCCGTGAGTGCGGCATAGGCATAGCACATCGATGGTGCGATATGCTCGCGGTCGTCGGCCTTCATGGCGTTTTCGAGGTCGCAAAGGCAATAGTGTACCTGTTCATTAATAGGTACATAGATTTCGGTAGATGCAGCCCAAAGCACCACCACCCTGTCGCATCCCTTCTGGTTGCGGAAGTTACGGATGTCCTCGCGAAGCATCTCAACCATTTCCCATCGTGTGGCACATTGCTTCACGTTGTCGCCATCTAGTCGCTTGGCATAATTCTTGTCGAAAGCAGCCTTCATAGGCACGATTTGCTCCAGCTCGTCGCGTACGGGATCGATATCGTGGCGTTTGAGCACCTCGGCATAGACGGCAGCCTGATATGCATTCTGCGGATATACGTCCCAGCATCCGAACACCAGGTCGTCGAGGCTGGCCAGAGGTACGACTTCGCTATATTTGAGATATTTCTTGTTGTCGCCCTTGCCTATGCGAAGCTTATCGTATTGTGTCATAGATCCGATGGGCTTCGTCAGCCCCTTCCGAGCCATGAGTACTCCTGTCATGAAAGTTGTAGCTACTGCGCCGTTGCCGACAATAAGAATTCCCAGTTTGCCATTAGCAGGCTTCACATTTATTTGTCCCATTGTTAAATTGAAATGTGTATTGTTTGTAAATCGTTCTGCAAAGTTAGGCTAAAGTTGGCAAATTAGAAGTAATAACCTCCATTAATTAATAATTTTTTATCATTTGGGATGCTATTTGCGACAATTAGAACATTTTCTTCCGATTTCTTCTAACCCCCAAGGGGTGTTCTGCTGATGTGTCCCTTCGTTTTTGTCAGCTGTTGATGCGTCGTTCTTTTCGGAAATGTCGGTTTCTTTGAAAATCCTATGTCCCTTGGTAGCTAGTTGCAGAGCAGAAAATGGCCCGTCACAGCAAAAAAGGACAAAAATCTTTTGTTTTGCGCTTTACTTTTCGTAATTTTGCAGACAATATGACCTACACCGAACTTTGGCATCAGCTGTCAGCCGTCTATGATCCAGTCGAGGCAAAAGCCATAGCCCGTCTGGTTCTTGACGTATGCTACGGTCTGACGCTGGCAGATATCCTTGGAGGGGCTGTGGAGAGGCTGTCGACGCAGCAAGAGACCGAGCTGGGTGCCATACGCGATCGGCTGCTGACGGGTGAGCCCGTGCAGTATGTGCTTGGCAAGGCATCGTTCTGCGGACGCTGGATGCATGTGGAGCCAGGAGTGCTGATACCACGTCCAGAGACGGAGGAACTATGCCGCTGGATATTGGACGACATCAGCCAGTCGGAGGAAAAGCAGTCATGCAGCATTCTGGATATCGGCACCGGCAGCGGTTGTATTGCCTGTACGCTAGCTGCGGAACTGCCAGATGCTCATCTTTCGGCCTGGGACATTTCTGAGAGGGCACTCGATATAGCTCGCGAGAATGCCCAACGTACGCATGTCGACGTGTTGTTCCAATTGCGAGACGTGCTGCATTTAGGAAGTTCCGACCTGGGTATGACATTCGACGTGATAGTCAGCAATCCACCCTATGTCTGCCGGCGAGAGCAGGCTGGCATGCTGCCCCATGTGACGGAGCACGAGCCGCATCTGGCACTCTTCGTTCCTGACGACGATCCGCTGTGCTTCTACAAGGCCATAGGCCGCTATGCCCTTGCCACATTGAGTATGGGAGGGAAATTGTATTTCGAACTGAACGAGCACTACGCTCATGAGACGGCAGACATGCTGCGAGAACTCGGCTTCTGCGATGTCATCATCAGGAAAGACCAGTATAACAAAGACAGATTCATACGCGCATGCAAGACAAAAGACAACTAACGGGACAACAGGCCTACAGCAAACTGACGGCTCTGTGCGCCAAGAGCGAACATTGTCAGCACGACATGTTGGAAAAGATGCGACAATGGGGAGTGAGCGAAGAGGAACAGGCAGAGGTGATGGCTCGGCTGATCAGCGAGCGCTATGTAGATGACGAACGGTTTGCCCGGGCTTTCGTGGCCGACAAGGTGCGCTATAACAAATGGGGACGTCGCAAGGTCGAACAGGCCTTGTGGCAGAAACATATCGATCAGGCCATCGCCACAGAGGTGCTTGATGGTATCGACGACTCGGAATATGTGAATGTACTGCTGCCTCTGCTAAAGCAGAAACGACGTTCAACAAAGGCATCCAGCGAGTACGAGATGACGACGAAACTCATCAGGTTTGCCATGCAACGTGGCTTCACTATCGACATCATCAAACAATGTATCGAGGTGGAAGATGAAGACGAGTTTGCTGACTAGGCTTTTCGACACCATATCGCCACGAACATGCTCCGTCTGTGGACAGCGTCTGGCTATCAACGAACAGGTGATCTGCGCATCCTGTCTGCTGCACCTGCCGCTGACGCACTATGAGCGTCATGCTCTCGACAACGAAATGGCACGACTATTCTGGGGACAATTTCTGGTAGAACGGGTAGCAGCATTGTTTTTCTACGAGCCGAAATCGATGGTCACTCAGATGATCTATGACATGAAATACCGTTCGATGCCAGAGATTGGTGAGACAATGGGTGTCATCGTCGCCCGACAGTTCATGCCCGAGCAGTTCTTTGAGGGTATCGAGGCTATCGTCCCCATGCCCATTACCCGTCGACGCCAGTGGCAGCGTGGATATAACCAGAGCATGGAGATAGCACGGGGCATCAGCCGTGTTACGGCATTGCCTATATATAATAATGTGGTGCGACGGGTGTCCTTCCAACGGAGTCAGACCACACAGCAGGGTGAGGAGCGATTGCACAATGTGGAGGACGCATTCAGGCTGGAACATAGCGAGAGGGTAGAGGGCAAGCATCTGCTGATAGTCGACGATATTGTCACCACGGGAGCCACCGTCATAGCCTGTGGCAGAGAGCTGGCCAAGGCCAGGGATGTACGCATAAGCGTCCTCTCGCTGGGGTTCACGAAATCAGGATAGTGGAGTGGGGGAAAGGATGTTCTCAAGGTACTTTCGCCCGGCAAATGAAATAAAAAGGTGTTTTTATTTTGTTTTGTGCTCGCTTATTCGTACCTTTGCAAGCAAAATGTGTTTGAATTATGGAAAATATCAAGAGAATCTTTGCACAGAAGTTGCTGGAAGTAAAAGCTGTCAAGTTGCAGCCTACAGAGCCCTTCACATGGGCTAGCGGTTGGAAATCGCCCATCTATACCGATAATCGCAAGACGCTGTCGTTCCCGGCATTGCGGTCGTTTGTGAAACTGGAACTTTGTCATCTCATACAGGAGAACTTTCCCGAGGCCGAGGCTGTGGCAGGTGTGGCTACTGGTGCTATCGCACAGGGTGCCCTCGTTGCCGATCAGTTGGGACTGCCCTTCAGCTATGTACGTCCCAAGCCAAAGGATCACGGCATGGGCAATCAGATAGAAGGCGAGATAGAGAAGGGAGCCAAGGTGGTGGTGGTAGAAGACCTCATCTCCACGGGTGGCTCAAGCCTGAAAGCCGTCGAGGCCCTGCGCCAGTATGGTGTGGAGGTGGTTGGTATGGTGGCTTCGTTCACCTATGGCTTCCCCATTGCCGAGAATGCCTTCAATGAGGCTGGCGTCAAACTGCTCACCCTGAGTGACTACGAGCACGTGGTGGCCGAGGCTGCCAAGACAGGATATATCAAGGATGAGGACAAGCCCGTACTGGCAGAATGGCGACAGAACCCCAGCGAGTGGAAAGGAGGTGCACAATGACCAAGTTTGAAAGTAGCGTGAAGACAATTCCCTATCCGCAGGCGAATGTCTATCAGAACATTAGTGACCTGAACAACCTGTCGCGTATCCGCGATCGTGTGCCCAACGATAAGATACAGGAGTTTACCTTCGATAGCGATACCGTGTCTCTGGCCGTACCTCCCGTAGGACTCGTCAGCCTGCACATCATAGAGCGTGACGAGCCGAAATGCATCAAGTTCGAGACTGTTCAGAGCCCCATGCCTTTCAATCTCTGGATTCAGATCCTGCCCGTTGACGAGCATACCTCGAAGATGAAGGTGACGGTGGCTGCCGACATCCCCATCTTCCTGAAGGCGATGGTCAGCGGTCCGCTGCAGGATGGTGTTGACAAGGTGGCCGAGGCCCTCTCACAAATCCCTTATGAACTATGAAACTCTGGGAGAAAGACTTTGAGATCAACAGCGAGATAGAACGGTTCACCGTAGGCCGTGACCGCGAGATGGACCTCTATCTGGCTCCATACGACGTGCTAGGCTCAATGGCTCATATCACCATGCTCGAGCGCATCGGGCTGATAGGTAGTGACGAGCTGCCGGTGCTGTTGAAGGAACTGAGGAACATCTACGAACAGACACAACGTGGGGAATTCTGCATAGAAGAGGGCATCGAAGACGTGCACTCGCAAGTGGAACTGATGCTGACCAGGAAACTGGGCGACATGGGAAAGAAAATCCACTCTGGACGTTCGCGCAACGACCAGGTGCTGGTAGACCTGAAACTCTTCACCCGCCATCAGCTGCAACGAGTGGCAGAGGCTGTGAAGGACCTCTTCGACCAGCTCATTGAGAAAAGCAACCAATACAAGGATGTGCTCATGCCTGGCTATACCCATCTGCAAGTGGCTATGCCCAGTTCGTTTGGCTTGTGGTTTGGTGCCTATGCCGAGAGTCTGGCTGATGACATGCTCTTTTTGCAGGCCGCCTATCGGATGACCAATCGCAACCCACTGGGATCGGCAGCCGGCTATGGCTCGTCATTCCCCCTGATGCGCCAGATGACCACCGATTTGCTAGGCTTCGACTCGATGGACTATAATGTGGTATATGCCCAGATGGGACGTGGCAAAATGGAGCGCAACGTAGGATTTGCCCTGGCCACCATCGCCGGCACGATGGCTAAGTTGGCCTTCGACGCCTGCCTGTTCAACTCGCAGAATTTTGCCTTCGTGAAGTTGCCCAAGGAGTGTACCACGGGTAGTAGCATTATGCCCCATAAGAAGAATCCCGATGTGTTTGAGCTCATACGTGCCAAGAGCAACAAGCTACAAGGGCTGCCACAGCAGGTGACGCTCATCATGAACAACCTGCCGTGTGGCTATTTCCGCGATTTGCAGATCATCAAGGAAGTCTTCCTGCCAGCCTTCGATGAATTACTTGACTGTCTGCGGATGACAGCCTATATCATCAACAAGATAGAGGTCAACGACCATATAATGGACAATCCGATGTACGACCCGATGTTTTCGGTGGAAGAAGTAAACCGTCTGGCTGCCGAAGGGATGCCCTTCCGCGATGCCTACAAGAAGGTAGGCCTCGATATCGAGGCAGGACGCTTCACCCCCAATAAGGATATCCATCATACACATGAGGGCAGTATAGGCAATCTCTGTAACGATCGTATCTGTCAGTTGATGGAACAGACGCTAGGGCAGTTTGGTTTCGATGGAGTAGCCAGAGCAGAAAAAGCGTTGCTCGATGTGTAGGGCTTTCGTTGCGTTGCTGCTCTGCCTGTTGACGGCATGTGAGACAGACAATATGTATTCTTCTGCCTATTGTCGTTTTACGTTCAATGCCAGTCTCTATCCCTCTAGTGCTCTCACGCGTGCCATTGGCTCTACGGGAGGAGATTTCTGCATCGTGAAGGCACAGGTCAAGAATGGTGCCACACATCTGATGCTGACTCCCAATCGGGGAACGTTTGCCGATACCGACCTTGATCTAGTGATGAATACCGCTATTACTGGCGAACGTATCAGCTATGCAGGTATGGGGTATAGACAGGGACTCATCATCGGACGTTCACTATACGGTCAGCTGCGATGCTACGATGCGATGTGCCCAAACTGTGATCATAACTACCCATTGAGCTGGTCGCAAGCGCAGGCTCTGGACCTCGAATGTAGCAAATGCCATCGCATCTACAACATAGATGGCGAATATGGCTATGTGAAAACGGGTGACAAGGGACAAGCATTGACTCTGTATCGCAATGTCAGCTATATGCCCGACAATGGCTTGCTCATGGTGAGCAATCCGTAGAGCCTCGCGAATCCTTTGTGTTAAAAAAGTGGCAAAACATTTGGCTATTCAAAGAAATAAATGTAACTTTGCAGCCGCAAAACGCACTACGGCTGCCGCGATGGTGGAATGGTAGACACGAGGGACTTAAAATCCCTTGACCCGGAAGGGTTGTGCGGGTTCGAGTCCCGCTCGCGGCACTTGCACGTTTTCTCAGATTAAAAAGCTCGCAATATCTGCGGGCTTTATTTGTGGCATTATGTGTCGTCTTGGGTGGGATTACGGCTCACTCATAGTGGGATTACGGCTCACTCATAGTGGGATTACGGCTCACTCATAGAGAGATTACGGCTCACTCATAGTGGGATTACGGCTCACTCATAGTGAGATTACGGCTCACTCATAGTGGGATTACGGCACACTCATAGCAGGATTACGGCTTGTGAAACGGACGAGGAGCAATAGCTGAGATTGGCATGAGACAATTTTTGAAAAAAATACATTGGGCGTTAAACCATTTCCCTTTAAGTTCGTCATATAATTTTATATAGTATCAACCAAAAAACATTTCATGAGTAGATTTAGCTACGTTCTTACGCTAATTGTCTTTTTGTTTCCCTTTTATGCCAGTGCGCAGGAAAGAGGTGGATTGACAATTAGTGGACAGCTTGTAGAGGCAGACACCAAAGACCCTTTGCCACAAGCAACCATTCAGTTATTTACAGCTTCCGACAGCACTTTTGTAGGAGGTACCGTAACAAATAATAAGGGAAATTTCCTGGTAGAAGCTCCTTCTAGCGGCACGTACCGTCTGAAGATTTCGTCTGTTGGCTTTCAGGTGTTGGAGCGCGAGATGACGTTGCGTAAGAATCAGCAGCTGGATCTTGGTATGCTGTTGATGTCGCCCGAGACGGTGATGCTGAAGGAGGCAGTGGTCACAGGCCGTGCTGCCCAGGTCATCGTCCGCAAGGATACCCTTGTCTATAATCCCGATGCCTATCGTACTCCCGAGGGTTCTGCCATTGAGGAACTCATCAAGCGTATGCCGGGTTCGGAAATCGACGACGACGGCAATATCACGATAAATGGCAAGGCCGTGACAAAGATTCTGCTCGATGGCAAGGAATTCATGCTTGGCGATGTGGAGACGGCCTTGAAGAACCTTCCCGTCAGCATCATCCAGAACGTGAAGTTCTACGACCAGCAGAGTGACCAGGCTCGTATCAGTGGCATTGAGGATGGCAACAAGGAGACGGTGCTCGACTTCTCGATCAAGAAGGGTATGAATCGTGGCTATATGACTAACCTCGACCTAGGTGGTGGTACGCACCATCGCTATGCTTCGCGAGGCATGGGTAGCAGTTTCACCGACCTGACACGCTTCATGGTGATGGGTAATGCCAACAACAAGGAGGAGAATGCTGGATGGTGGAACCGCCGTGGTCTGAATGCCAACAAGATGCTGGGCACGAATTTCAATTATGACAATGGCGACAAGCTGAAGATGATGGCCTCGTTGCGATGGAATCACCGGAATGGCGACAACGAGAATGAGAATGCCAGTGAGAATTTCTACAGCCAGGAATACCGTACCTTCTCCAACAGTACTTCGAAGAATCTCTCGCGCAGAAACGGCTGGCGAGGAAACCTCCGCTTCGAGTGGATGCCCGACACGCTGACCAATATCCTCTTCAGGGGAAATGCCAGCTACGAGACCAACGACGGCATTGGACGTTCGTCATCAGCTACTTTCAGTGCTGATCCCTATCGCTATTCTAGCGACCCGCTGTCGGACGAAGGCATCGCCACCATGCATAGTCATCAGCTGGCTGTCAACCATAGCCGTAGCACCAGTCTCAGCTATGGCCGTAACAAGAATGCCTGGGGTATGCTGCAGCTCTATCGACGGCTGAATGCCAATGGTCGCAATATCACCCTGAGGATGGAGGGCAATGTTGGCGACAGTGAGCAACAGAACGCTTCTGACAATGAGGTGCAACTCTATCAGATACGCAATGCCGCAGGCCTGGACTCGACCTACTTCACGGCCCGCTACAATACGACACCCTCGGACAACAGCGGCTATGTGCTGAGTGCCACCTATAGCGAACCGCTATGGAAAGGTGCTCATCTGCAGGCTAGCTATGAGCTGAGATACAACCAGAACAAGAGCGACCGCCAGACCTATGACTTCAGTAATGAACCTGTGAACATCTTCGGGGGGGTAGTGGCAGAATATCGTGACTGGGCTGCGTGGCTCTCGCCAGTAGAGGGCCGCATGGACGGCTATCTTGACAAGAACCTCAGTCGCTATTCGGAATACAAGAACTATACGCACAATGCTCGCATCATGCTGCGCCATTGGGAAGAGAAGTACGACTACAACCTGGGATTCCTGGTGCAGCCCCAGCGTTCGAATTTCATACAGGACTATCGCGGTCGCTTTGTCGATACCATCCGTACTGTTACGAACCTTACGCCAACGCTCGACTTCCACTATAAGTTCAGCGATCAGAACACCCTTCGCTTGCAATACCGTGGCGATACCCGACAGCCGGACATCACACAGCTGCTCGACATCACAGACGACTCCAATCCCCTATATATAACCCAGGGTAACCCCGGACTGAAGCCTCAGTTCACCAATTCGCTCAACGTCTACTACAACAATTATATCGTGAAGTACAAGCGGTCTGTCGTCGTATATGCCAACTACCGACATACCCGCAACTCTATTTCCAATCTCGTGCGCTATGACGCCACTACAGGCGGAAGCATCTCGCGGCCAGAGAACATCAACGGCAACTGGAATGCCAATGGAGGATTCACGTTCAACACAGCCCTTGACTCTACGGCCCACTGGAATGTCGGTACCGATACACGCGTACGATATAATAATTATGTGAGCTACGTTGCCCAGCGTCAGCAGGATGCAGAGAAGAACATCACCCGGTCTACCAACCTGAACGAGCGACTGAATGCCAGCTATCGCAACGACTGGCTAGAGGTGACTCTAGATGGCAATGTCAACTACCAGCACTCGCGCAACAAGCTGCAACCCAATGCAGACCTCGACACCTGGCAGTTCAGCTATGGCGGACGGCTGATGCTGCGACTGCCTGGCGACTTCGAGATTACCACCGACCTGCATGAACATAGTCGTCGTGGATATAACGACCAGTCGATGAACACCAACGAGTTCATCTGGAATGGACAGATATCCAAGACCTTCCTCAAGAGCAAGACACTTGTCGTGGCTCTCAATTTCTACGACCTGCTGGGACAGCAGAGCAACTACGAGCGATGGGTCAGTGCCACAGGACGTAGCGACACCCGGTACAACAGCATCAACAGCTATGCCATGCTGCATGTGCGCTATCGTCTGAATATGTTTGGCGGAAAGGTCGATACAGAAGGACGCTACGACAAGAAGTGGGGCGGTGGTGACGGACGTCGCAGATAGAATGTATACTTAAAACTATATACGTTATGAAAGATTTTGTTTATTATGCCCCCACCGAAGTGGTGTTTGGCGAACAGTCGGAAGAGCAGGTTGCTCTTCTCGTGAAGAAGTACGGTGGCACGAAAGTGCTGGTTCACTATGGCGGTCAGAGTGCCGTGCGATCGGGCTTACTGGATAAGATCTGTGATTTGCTCGACAAGGGTGGGATTGCCTATGTCAAGCTGGGTGGTGTGGTGCCCAATCCGCGTCTCTCACTGGCTCAGCAGGGCATCGATATCTGCCGCAAGGAGGGTGTCGACTTTGTGCTTGCCGTAGGCGGTGGCAGTGTCATCGACTCGGCCAAGTGTATCGCCTATGGTGTGTGCTACGAGGGCGACGTATGGGATTTCTATCTCGGTAAGGCTTCACCCGTCAGCATGCTCCCCGTAGCTTCTGTGCTCACCATTCCTGCTGCAGGTAGCGAGATGAGCGAGGCCAGTGTCATCACCAACGAGGATGGCGATGTGAAGCTGGGCTACAGCAATGATATGGCCCGTCCGAAGTTTGCCATCATGAACCCCCGACGTACCTTCACGCTGCCACCTTATCAGACGGCAGCTGGCGTGACAGATATGATGATGCACACGATGGAGCGCTATTTCACCAAGGACGACGATATGGACCTGACTACCGATCTGGCTGAAGCTGTGCTCAGGCGTATGAAGAGTGCTGTGTTTGACGTGCTCAGGAATCCTGAGGACTATCGTCAGCGGGCACAGATTATGTGGGGTGGCAGTGTGGCTCATAACGGTCTGACGGGATGTGGCATCAGCGACGACTGGGCCACTCACCAGCTGGAGCATGAGCTCAGCGGCATGTTCGACGTCACACACGGTGCTGGCCTGGCTGCCGTATGGCCTAGCTGGGCACGCTATGTCATGCATCAGAACCTGAGCCGGTTCGTACGCTTCGCAGTCAATGTGATGGATGTCCCCAACGACTTCTCCGACCCCGAGACCACTGCACAGAAAGGCATCGAGGCGATGGAGTGCTTCTATCATGCCATCGGCATGCCCATCAATATCAAGGAACTGATAGACCGTGATATTACTGACGAGGAAATCAAGGAGATGGCACGCAAGTGCAGCCGCAACTATACCGCTACCTGCGGTTGCCTGAAAGTGCTGAATGCAGAGGATATGGAAGCAATCTATAAAATGGCACGAGGATGAAGATACTA
>JAIKWS010000094.1 GCA_024684515.1 Prevotella sp. | reverse complement strand
TTAAAAGTCACACCTCAATGTCAAAATATAAAATTGACGGCTTTCTTCTACCCAGGCACACCCGCGAAGATGTGCCTGCTTCTTGTACTACTTCTCTGTCTATGTAAATCTTTCAAAGACCGCTTGTCTCGTGTGCCCACGGCCCGTTTTTGGCCGAAAGCGGATGCAAAGGTACGACTTTAAAAACAACCCGCCAAACTTTTTAGGAACTTTTTTCAGTTTTACCCTTAAAATTTTCCGATGTCTTGACAAGAATCATCAAAAACGGGCTCATACATTATAAATATAATGCGAGGAGGGCTTTTTCTTTCTCTTTCGCCTGTGCCAGGAACTGTTGATAATCTTCGCTCTCAGGCTGGAAAGGCTTATGCCTGAGAGCAGCCTTGATGGGCTTCCAGTCCTGTATGAACTGCCTGGCGTGCTCACTGAGATAGACTTCGGAGAGACGTTCCCAGATATATTCCACCGTCTGCTGCGACGGATGGAGCATATCTGGATTATAGAAGCGGTAGTCGCGAAGTTCATCGTTCACGATTTCATAGGCAGGGAAATAGCTGACGCAGTCGTAGCGACGGCAAAGCTCGTCAACTGCCAGCAGAAGCGTGGCCTTGGATAGCTGACTGCCATGAAAACCATACTTGGCATAGCGGATGGGGCTGACGGTGAGCACTACGTTCACATCGGCACGACGACCAACCAGCAAGTCTACAGCCTGCGCAAGGAAACCCACACACTGATCGACAGAGAGCACTTCCTCCTGGAAGAGATTCTGCGGCCGTTTCTGGCAATTGTCCACAATCTCGCCCGTCTCCTTCAGCCGATAGACATGATTGGTGCCCAAGGTAAGGAAGACGACACGTGGAATCTCATCAACCCGTTGCAACGTATGTAGAACCGAGGCCGGATTGTACATCACGCCATAGGGGTTGACCACAACGGGAAATCGCTCTTCGGCAAAACGCTGCCCGATGTTATCAGCAAAGCAAGAACCCACGAACAACAATGGTTCGAGGGGTTCAATCAGGAAGCCGGGCTTCTGTAGTGTAACGATTGTTCTGAACTCCATGCTGCAAAGATACGGTTTTTCCGTCTAACAGCCAAATCTCCCCTTCATTTTGTTTGAAAACATTTTCGACCTGTACGGTTGGAATCCCCTTATGAACAATCTGAAATCTCGCCAAACAAGGATAGGGATATGGCTGTTGATGCACATCGCGTAGTCAGCTGACGGCCTACCTTGTCATGCCCCATGACAAACGTGACAAATGACAGTGTCATTCTGGGCACCACGGCGGTGGCAGCTTCATGATTCCCTTGGCCCGCAACGAAGGTATACGGCATAAAGTTAGGTGTAATAGATAGTTCTGCAGACCCCACCCCTTGCCCCTCCCCTAAAAGAGGGGAGGGGAGCGCCATCCGGCCATGATAGAATTCTCTTTTATTTCTTCAAGTATCAATCTTCAACCGAACGGTTACTTCGACAAAAAAGCTTACTAAAGAAACGATTAGCCGTTACAGACGAGACGATCATAAAGGGCTTTCAATGGTAGAGGTCAAAAAAAATCAACCGTACAGGAACATTTTTCCTTCGCATTGCATTCTTCATCAAAAGGCACCATAAGACTATTTTCACGTCGTGAAAATTAATAATCATGTCGTGAAAAACTATTTTCACGTCATGAAAAAAGATTTTCAAGGCATGAAAAAAATATCTGCATACGATACAAGAAAGTATGCATAGCACAAGAAAAAAGTAAGGAAAGCTAGCTACGGCTGACCTGCAAGCCTTTGTCGGACAGCGACATATCTACGAATCGTGCATTCTGATACTGTCGATTCTCTGCCAGTCGCTGTTTGATGCGTGCAGCAGCCTCAGGGTCTTTGGCCACCATATAGAGATAGCCACCACCTCCCGCCCCTGGCAACTTATAGCCCAGGCAGAGGTCGTCTATCTTGTCGGTAAGCTGTCGAACGGCCTCGGGATTGGTACCGCTATCGAGCAACTGGTTCTGTTCCCAAGTTCGTCGCATCAGTCTTCCCATCAGCTGGAAATCCTGTCGCTGGATGGCCTCGTACATCTCCAGTGTGTGCTCCTTCATCTGTCGCAACAAGAGCAGCTGATCGTGGCTGTTGAGGAACATCCGTCTGACAATCTCGGCGAGGATGCTCTTTGCCGTTCGTGTGATGCCCGTGTAATAAAGCAGATGGCACTGGCGATACTCCGGCTGGGTATAGATGTCGCTAGGCAGCCACCGCACCAGTGGATCCTGCTGAATGCCTGGCTGTGTCTGCAACAGTTTTGCACCTGCAAGCACGCCACCAAACTGATCCTGCCATCCGCCACCCGTGGTGAGCAACTGCTCGAGAGCCAGCGTGCGACGTCCTATCTCGTTCTTATCCCATGCCAAGGCACAGAAATCGCTAATGGCTCCCAGCACTGTCGAAGCGAGAATAGAGCTCGTACCCAACCCACTGCCGGCAGGAATAGCCGAGAGCAACGTCAGCTCGATGCCAGCACCAAACTGCTCGAGTTGCTCCTGCAGCGAGGCATATCGTTCGGACGAGAACTGCGGTGAGAAGCCAGCCAGAGCCAGTGCCGCCTTGGGTATGGAGAATGGCGACCCCACCTTGTTGTACTGCAACAGTTCGTCATAGGTAGTGACCACCTCGGCAGCACCCAAGTCGATGCTTCTCAGCGTGATACATCGCTTGTGCGATGGTTTGACATAAGCCTGCAAAGGCTGTTGCCCGTTGAGGTCGATGGCAATATTCACCACGTTTCCTCCTTCCAATAGACAGTAGGGAGGGGTGTCCGTCCATCCTCCAGCGATATCGATTCGCACAGGACTTCTTCCCCATACGATCTGATCATGGCACACAGACAGACGCGGCAGCTGTTTCTCGGTCTGCATACGTCCTATAATAGACTCTCTGAGCAAGCCAAAAGCCTTGTCGCTATCTCCTCTGAACATAGCATCGTGGATGCGAGTCATCAGGGGTGCATCCTCGGGCAATGATGCCGGAAGTGGTATCTCGTTCGTTGCGAACTGTCGTGCCGCATCGTCAAGGTCCAACTGATAGAACACGCTATGCTGCCAGTTCTGTGCCAACAGAGGCCAGTTGAGATTACGATACTGTCGACGTTGTTCGAAGAGCCGTTCGAGATTGGCTTGCGATGAAATCTGCTCTGCCGACAACAGTCGTGAGAAGCCACCGACATCACCCAATGGTCTCTTCAGCCACTCGCCAATCTCCTCGAGCCTCATCACCGGGAACTGCTGCCGCTGCTGCTCCTTGCCGTCAAATCGATCGTCCATGCGATAGCGACGTACGGCATAGAGGTCGTGCTCTATGGGCACGACGTCGAGACACTCGCCAGGTGCAAAACTCAGCTGCCAGTCGTTCTCTGGCACACCCGTCACAATATTGTCTGTAGTAAAAGACCAGCGAGGTCCCACCCAGCTGTTCTCCACCCATACGTTCTTGTTCTCACTGCCGAACTTGATGCCGAGATAGGCATTCTGCACGAAGATAGAGGGATGGGGCTTGCGGTCGTGGTGCATGATGAGCCGCTGGTCGGACACGACATTCTGCAGTCGCACCATCGAGGAAATCATCTCCGACGACGTGCCGAAGTGGTAGAACTCGCCACCATTCAATGGCACCACGACAACAGACAGCTCTCGCAACTCATCATCGTCCAACTGTGGGTCAGTGCCCAACGCACGTCCGAAATCGGAGTAGAGGTCATAGTTCTCTGGGGCATTCGCAGGCGATTCGACATCGACGCCACACCGTTTCATCAGCAACGTCACGGCCCTGTCGCTGAGCAGCCACACGCCAATGTCTGTCAAGTAGAAATGCTGCCTCAACAGGTCGTTCAGCTCGTCCACACCAGGCTTCTGCAGCATACACTTGAGCTGCTGAGGAGAGTGGCGACTGGAAACGAAGACCCCATGATGACAGGCCACTGAAGCATCGAGCCATAGTCCGTAGCACACCACATCAGCCTTTGGCACAGGTGCCAATGGCAGACTGGTTCGTACAAGCACATCGCCACTGACCACCATCGTGTTCAGTCCCTTTGGTGCCAACTGCATGATGCGCTCGTAGAGGGGCAACTGCAACGACAGCAAGTCCTGATCCAGCCGCTGTCCCCGCTCCCAGCGGAACACAGGCACTGGCGTCAGTATCTTTCCTGATGGTGCATACGACGGCAGTCTACGACTCTGTCCACCAGCATGCAGTAGGATGCGCTTCTCACTGCCTAGCCACTCAGAAAATGAAGCCGTCGACGATGCTTCCTGCTGATAGCACTGAGCCAGCAGCCAGGTGGTGCCTCCACCACTTCCCACCCGCTGTCCCTCAGGATCGCAGGTACAGAAGAACTCCTGTTCAGGAAGTCCCGTTATATCGTGAAACACCGTTTGGCCTTTGGTCCCCTTCCTCACCAGATTGGGAGGCAGTGATAATAGTTTTTTCATGCTCGAGCTTTCATTTGACCTGCAAATATAATAAAAACCCTTGAAAAGGTATCGGAATTAACGTTTATTATGACTCAAAGAAACCATCAAACAATGAGCACGCTTTTTCCACATAACCAGTTTTTTTTCATGACCAGAGAGAATATAGTCCCTTCCCGCCAAAACGAGAAGTCTCCTGAACATGCTCAGGAGACTTCGCTTATGAAAAAATGATGTTGCCGACAAACGGCATCAGAAATGCTGTCTTTTAGAAACCGGCATTCTGCTTCCAGTTGGTATTGACGTCTAGGACATCCTGCGGAATGGGGAACACACGGCACTCCTTGTCGAAGCGAGCCGTTGGGAATCCCTGCTTGTGGAAGCCGTAGTCGCTCTCGAAAGTGCCAAACCGAATCATATCGTTGCGACGCCAGTTCTCGTGGAAGAACTCACGTCCACGCTCGTCGAGCAGTTCCTTGAGCGAAGGATTGTGATCGAGCTCAGGAGCATGGGCATAGGCACGCACCTGGTTGAAGAGCGACTGTGCCGTCTGTCCATTGGTAGCTGAGGCACCACGCACGATGGCCTCAGCCTTGGTGAGCAGGATGTCGGCCAAACGGAAGATGGGCACATCGTTCGACTGGTTACGATCGTTCTTGAAGTCGTCGTCGATGACGAAATACTTGATAGAACGGTATCCCTGGCTCCATCCCGTCACGTTCTTACCCACATCGAGCTTCGTCTGGTCGGTCTCGTTGGCAGTATCGAGGGTGATGTTCTTGGTGAGTGTCACCTGCTCGCCATTATAGTCCCAAGGAGTGGTTGTGGGCTCGTAGGTCGTAGGATTGTAGAGATAGATGGTTCCACCAATGACGGTTCCGTTGCGATCGTCGCCAGCTAGCGAGAAAAGATTGGACATCTCAGGTGTCACGGCAAAGTTGCCACCCACCGACTTGGACAGTTTCATGCCGAAATAGCTAGGATCGACCTTGTTGGCCTGTCGCCAGATGCAGGGTCGCATATACTGCATACCCGTCTGTGTCTCAGCATCATACGGCATGGCATAGATAAAGTCCTTGATCTGTACGCCATTGTTGGGATAGAACTTGGCACGGAATGATGCAGCACCACCATCGAGGCTGAACGGACCGTTCTGTATGATGTCATCGCAATAGGTGACGACGTCCTGCAGATGCTCGTTGGAATAGCTGGCGGCATCGTAGGCCGTCACATTGGCAGCCGTATAGACGGGCCAGTTGATGTAGAGCTTCACGAGCAGTGCCTCGGCCATCCATCTGTTGGGCTTGCCATAGGTATTCTCGTTGTTGTCCTGGCTGAGATATGGTATGGCGGCAAGCAGTTCGCTCTCTATCCATCGTGCCACATCTGCACGAGGCTGCCGCTCTACAGCCTCTCCCTCTGCAGGAGTAGACTCCATGATGGGCACATCGCCATAGCTATCCATCAGGATGAAGTGGTAGAAGGCACGGATGGCCCGTATAGGAGCCACGGCAGCATCGCCCATGCCCTTGAACTTGTCCATTTTCTCGTTGGCCTTGGTGATACCGGCAGCCACGTCGGCATACCATCCTATGGAAGGGTCGACGTTCTGGAAGTTGTGCAGACAGGTATGTGCATAGGTACCACTATCGTAGTAGTCGCCACCAAAGCTTATGCCCACCATCTCGTCAGAGGCCAGGATCTGTGCCTCGGCATATCGACGTCCCATGGTGCCCCGCCAGTGGAAGTACACGTCGCTCATCTCAGCCTCTACGATGGCCTGTGGATCAATCTTGTCGTTTTCAGGATAGGATGTGTACTGCGAGTTCACATCGACATCCAGGTCTGTGCAGCTGGTCAGAGCAGCTGTTGAAATGCCACATAGCATGATGCAGCCACAGAATGTTTTGAATAACTTGTATGTCATATTATTAATTCGCTTTTAACTGTTTATGAGTAGAATTGACCTTTTCTCCGGCATTAGAAATTGATCTTAGCGCCAAAGATGAATGAGCGAGTGTGGGGATAGAAGGACTGTCTGTAGTCCATGCCTGGAGTCTCGCCACCGAGGTTCACTTCAGGATCGAGTCCACTATAGCCAGTGATGGTAAGGAGATTGTTGGCAGTAGCATAGAGATTGATGCTCTGTGCCCATCCACCCAGATTGCGGAAGGCATATCCCAGCGTGATGCTAGCCAGACGGAGATAGCTGCCATTCTCCAGATACTTGTCAGAAGGCAGGTTGGCGTTGCCATCACTCCAGAAGTTGGGGTTCTCAATGGCCTCGGCCAGCACGTTCTTGCCGCCAGCGAAGAGGATCTTGTTGGAATACTGCTCGGCGGTGGTATTCATGATCTTGTTGCCCAGCACACCCTGGAAGAATGCCGTGAGGCTCCAGTCCTTATAGGTGAGGGTGTTGTTCCATCCATAGGTGAGCTTTGGCTGTGCATTTCCCACGATGGTACGGTCGCTGTTCTTCGGATCGGTAGTAGTGGCTCCCGTCCGCTCGCCCGTCACGGGGTCGTGCACATAGAACGTCGACTGTCCCTGGTCGTTGTATCCTGCCCACTCCAGCGTGTAGAACGTGCCAAGCGGCTCTCCCTCCATGATGCGCTGACAAGCAGCGAGGGGCCATGCCGACAGTCCGGCAATATTGGCACCTGCCTTCTCCTGATAGTTCTGGCTGTAGGTCTCGTTCGAGAGCTTGTCGACCTTGTTCTTGTTATAGGCCAGGTTGACGGTGGTCTGCCACTGCAGGTTGTCGGTCTTCACAGGCACGGCATTGACGGTGAGCTCCACACCCGTGTTGGTGATATCACCCACGTTGGCCTTCATGCTTCCATAAGGATAGATGGCGGTAGAAACGGGATAATCCCAGATGAGGTCCCAGGTCTTCTTGTTGTAGAATTCCAGACTACCATTGATGCGGCTATTGAGGAATGCGAAGTCGATACCCACGTTGAACATGCCTGTCGACTCCCATTTCAGGTCGGGGTTGGCATTGCTGTCGGCACGAAGTGTACGCATGGTGACGCCATTGTAGGTAAAGACGCCATCTGCCACGTAACGCTCCTTGGCCGTATAGGCTCCAAATCCCATCGCATTACCACTGACACCATAGCCCACACGAAGCTTGAGCTGATCGAAGAAGGAATCTTTCATGAACGACTCCTCGCTGATGTTCCATGCTGCAGAAACAGCGGGGAAAGTACCCCACTGGTGATTTTCGCCAAAGACTGACGAGCCATCACGACGAATCGTGGCCTGGAACATATAACGACTGTTATAAGAGTAGTTCACACGACCATAGAACGAGATGTTGCGGATGTTCTCCTGCACACCGCTCTGCACATCGCCAGGAAACTTCATGGTGGCGGCATACGACAGGTTGTGCCAGCTGAGGGCATCGTCATAGAAGTCGCGAACGGTGAGTCCGAAGCCATCGCCACTCTCACGCTCCTCCCAGGTGTAACCAGCCATCAAGCCAAGCTTATGAACCTTGTTGAAGGTCACATCGTAGTTGCCATAGGTCTCGAAAGTCTGGTCCTGGCCCTTATAGGTGTTGCGGTTGGCAATGCCCGTATAGCCCTGATCCACCTGGTTGTTTGACGAATCATAGCTGGCATAGGTGCTCTGACGATTGTTGAGCGAGTAGTTGGCATTCCATACCAGTCCGTCGATGATTTTCAACGATGCCTTTCCAATGAACTGCATACGCTTCCAGATGGTCTCCGAACGGTTCTCGTTCATCATCGACAAGGGGTTGTAGTTGCCCTTCTCGTTGGTATTGTACCACGAGCCATCGGCAGCCTTGATGGGGTTGGTAGGCGAATAGTAGTTCATGGCATCGAGCACAGAGGCACCGTCATCGCCAGTACGCACACCCTCGTGCTTGCCCTGCATGGCATTCACACCCAACGACAGCTGCAGGCGGTCTTTCAGCACACTGGTAGTAATCAGCGAACGGGCATTCAGACGGTTCATCTGAGTAGAACGGATCACACCCTCGCGATTGGTATAGTTGATAGAAGCCATGTACTTGGTAGCATTATGACCACCATTGATGGCGATGTTGTGGTTGTGGCTGAATCCTGTGCGCAGCACTTCATCCTGCCAGTCGGTATTGCCACCGCCATTGAAGCCAGCCACACCATGGGCGTTGGCCATAGCCACCAGCTGGTCGGCAGAAGCCATATCGAGTGTCTTCGACACCTTGTCGAGAGCCACATAGGCATTGTAGGTCACGTTGGTACGACCCTCATGTCCGCTTTTGGTCGTGATGATGATCACGCCATTGGCAGCCTTCGAACCATAAATGGCAGTGGCCGATGCATCGCGAAGCACGTCAATGCTCTCGATATCGTCAGGAGCCACCATCGAGATGTCTACACCAGGAATACCATCAATGACGTAGTATGGCGACATGGCGTCGGCACGCAATGAGGAGGCACCACGCAAGGAGATGCTTGGTGTGCCATTGGGGTCGCCATTGCTGGTGACGGTAAGGCCAGCCACCTTGCCCTGCAACAGCTGGGCAGGATCGGAGAAGACACCCGTATTGAGGTCTTTCGACTGCACGGTAGTGATACTCGAGGTGACGTCCTTACGACGCATGGTACCATAGCCTACCACCACGACTTCGTCCAGCAACTGGTTGTCTTCCTGCATGACGACCACCATGCCGTTCTGGGCACGCTGGGTCAGTGTGTTGTAGCCAATATAGCTAAACTCCAAATTGGCACCTTGTGCGACATTGATTGTGAACTGTCCGTTGACATTGGTGGTCACACCATTCTGCGTACCAGTCTGCTTCACGCTCACGCCAATGAGGGCCTCTCCCTTACCGTCTTTCACGGTGCCGCTGATGCGTTGCTGTGCCCACGTCACGGCAGAAACCGTCAACAGTAGAGCCAGCACAACCATGCGGCAAAAATTTTCTTTTACGTTTTGCATAAAAACTTTTATTAGTTAGTTGATATATATAAATAATGTGTAGCTAGTTTGTATGGTCTGCCGCTCGTGCGATGGCATCGCATGATACAGGACATCACTGGGAAAGATCACCAGCCGTCTTGTTGACGAAATTCTTCAGACGGTGGATGGGGTTGAGAGTCTTCGCAGGATATTTCACCTTGCCCTCGTAGTTCGACAGATAGTTGTTGACCACCAGATTGTCGGTAGTCACACTGGTTGACTGTTCGATGTAAACGCCATACACACGGTCGGTAGTGAAGTTCTCACCCTTGCATGGCCGCTTGTCGTAGATGCCATTGGCATAGGTGGTCAGTCGTCGCAGGTTCAGTGTGACGTTGTTCAGACTGATGTCAGTCACCTTGTCTGGAGCATCACCACCAATGAAACAGCCATTCTCGGAGGTGGCCTGGATATTGTTGAAGCTGATACGGCTCACTGCCCCTGAGCGTCCCTGTGTCTCACCCTTGGGGAAACGCCAGTTAGCATCCTTATGATTGCCATCGGCACGTGGATAGCTGGTCACATAGATAGGCTCAGCCTTGCCCCACCATACATCGCTCCATTGCTGCAGGTCCATCATGATATTCGAGAATGTGATATCGGTAATGGTTCCCTCATCACGATTCTGAATGCCCAGTCCACGATTGCTGCCTGTGATAATGCAGTTGTCAATCAGCACATTATATATATTGTCCATGTTCTCACTGCCCAGTTTGATGGCACACGAACGGGAACTGAGTGTGCAATTGGTCACCACGATATCGTGACAGGCACCATACTCCTGATATTCACGACGGTTTTTCAGACAGATACAGTCATCGCCACTGGTGATGTGACAATTGCTGATGCGCACGTTCTTAGAGTGGTCCAGGTCTATACCGTCGCCATTGCGTATCTTCAGGTTGTTGAGCAGATTGATACCATCGATGAGTGCCACATTGCATCCCACCAGATGCAGGGTCCAGTAGGCACCTTCACAGATGGTGACATCCCGCACGAGCAGGTTGTCACAGCCAATCAGTGTCAGCACATGAGGCCGTGGGTCGAACGTAGGGTCCTTCAGTGGCTTCAGCTCGTAGCTGTCGCTAAGCTCCATACCCATGAACTTGATGCCATTGCCATGTATGGTGCCGCGACCCGTAATGCTCAGATTGCGTGCCCCCTTGGCCCACAACCACATCATGCCCTCTCCACGATTCTCGCCAAAGGCACTTAGCGTGTAAATGCTCTCATCGGGATTGCAAAGCAAGGTTGCCGTCGACTCTATATGCAGTTCCACATTGCTCTTTAGCTCCACAGGACCGCAGAGAAAAGTGTGCATGCGAGGCAGCAGTACACGACCGCCACCATCTGCCGTACAGCGGTCAATGGCCTGTTGCAAGGCAGCAGCATCGTCGCTCGTGCCATCTCCTTTGGCACCAAAATCCAGAACATTATATATCTGTTGGGCTCCCGCTGACAGAGCTATAAACAACAAAAAAATCAGCAAAAAATGTTTCTTCATAGATTTTTTCTAATATTGTCGGCGCAAAGGTACATGTTTTTTTTGGAAAATAGAAATTATTTTTCAGTTTTATGAGTTTAAATTCGTAACTTTGCACACAGAAACAGAAAACCAATAACCATTCTCATGCATAAAATCACAAAAATCTTGCTGACAGCGTTTGCATTGATGCAAGTCGTAACAGCTTTTGCGCAACAGGACAGTATTTTCATCTATTCGCCCAACGAACGTCAGGGACTACACATTGCAGTCAACAATGGCAACGGCTGGCAGCATCTTGGACAGCTCTGTTCCAGCGACTACGGTCCCTGGGGAGCCGAGAAGCGCATGTACCATCCCTCGCTATGCCGTGCCAAGGATGGCTCATGGCGGCTCGTCTTTCAGGTGAACGACCGCTCGCCACTCTTCGCAGCTGCCTACAGCAAAGACCTCATCACCTGGCGGCCACAAGACTATCCACGAGTATCGACGAGGCAGTGCCTGGCACCAGTAATACGGCCTATGGACAGCGGATTCAATATCTATTTCAAATCGGAAACAGGTATACGACGCATCTTTGCCTCAGGCGACTTCCGACAGTTTTCCAATGAGATGGCCTTCCCTCTGGCCGATACTTCATTGTGGCAACGCAATACGATTACCCTGGAAGGAAAGCAGTTGGAAGGGCAAACCTTTGCCGTCTCGACCAATGAAATCACCAGCCTGCGACAACACTTTGCATGGCAGGCAGAAGACAGCAGGATATCTGCTGAACGCATGCACGACGACACACAGAACCTGGGCAATCTGCCAAAGACCATAACAGCCACACTGAACGTTGACATGACTCAGCAGAAAGTCATCAGCGACAAGCTCATCGGCATTTTCTTCGAAGATATCAGCTATGCGGCTGATGGAGGACTCTATGCAGAACTAATACAAAACCGTGATTTCGAGTATAGCAGGAAAGACCGCGGTGAATGGAACGCTACTACAGCATGGCACTCTACAACTCCCATCACTATAGCAGAAGACAACCCACTGAGCAAGCAGAATCCCCATCATGCTATCATCAACAACGACTCGCTGTGGAACGAAGGCTGGGACGGCATTGCCGTTGAACAAGGCAAGAAATACGATTTCAGCATCTTTGTCAGAGGAAAGAAAAAGATCGAGGTTCAAATATGTACAGCCAGTGGCACCACAATCGCCAAGGCCACCATCAAAGCCAACAAGGACAACTGGCAACAATACACCGCCACGATGACCGCCAGCCAGACGGATGCCCAAGCCCGACTACTGCTTGTGCCACTAGGTGGACAGCAAGCAGCCATCGACATGGTGAGCCTCTTCCCACAGGAGACGTTCATGAATCGAAAGAACGGATTGCGAAAAGATCTGGCACAGGTCATTGCCGACCTTCATCCTAAGTTCGTACGCTTCCCCGGTGGCTGCATGACTCATGGACAAGGCCTCGACAATATTTACCACTGGCATCATACCATAGGTGCTCTCGAAGAACGTGTTCCAGACTTCAACATCTGGCACTACCACCAGACTCGAGGACTGGGATTCTTTGAGTATTTCCAGTTCTGCGAAGACATCGGAGCCGAACCCCTTCCCGTGCTCGCTGCTGGCGTTCCTTGCCAGAACTCTGCCGCAAACAATGAGGGCATGGCAGGACAACAAGGTGGCATTCCCATGGAAGAACTGCCTGCCTATATCGACGAGCTCTGCAACCTTATCGACTGGGCCAATGCCGACCCAGCAAGCAACGAGTGGGCCCGCAAGCGTGCTGAGGCCGGACACCCAGCACCTTTCAATCTGAAATACCTGGGAATAGGCAATGAAGACATCATCTCTACCGTCTTTGAAGAACGCTATGAAGCGATTTGCAAAGCTTTGCGCCAGCGCCATCCAGAAATCAAAATCTGTGGCACCGTCGGGCCTTTCCACACACCATCGGCCGACTATATTGAAGGCTGGGATTTCACACGCAAGCATCCTGACTATCAGTACATGACGGATGAGCACTACTATGAGTCAACAGGATGGTTCATGCACCATCGCGACTACTACGACAACTACCCACGCACCATGGCCGACGGTACTCCAGCCACGAAAGTCTATCTTGGCGAATGGGCTGCCTCTACACGAGTGAAACGTCCTAACCTGGAGACGGCTCTTGCCGAAGCACTATACCTGACAGATATCGAACGTAATGGCGATATCGTAGAGATGACGAGCTATGCACCCATGCTGTGCAAAGACAGGCACTCCAACTGGGATCCCGACATGATCTACTTCTCCAATACCGAAGTACGCACCACACCTGCCTATGAGGTACAGCAACTCTTCTCTACCAGCTGTGGCGACCACTGGGTAATGACACAATTTGCTGACCTACAGGCTCAGCTAAGCCATCGCGTGGGAGCTAGCCTTGTGGTAGACAGCAAGACGGGCAAGCGCTATCTGAAACTAGTCAATGCACTACCTGCAACACTCGACCTCAAGATCAACGGCATCGACATTCCTGCCTCCGTCAACTGTCAACAAATGACTGGCAACAATGTGGAAGACCGGCATGCCAAGACAGAGACCATCACCACCGACTCTCCAACCGCTTTGCCACCCTACTCCATCCGCATCATACAACTATAGAATGATCTATAGCGATTATAGCATTCCCGTTGGCTTTGGGATTAGATAGCGTAGAGCATTCCCGTTGGCTTTGGGATACTGCAAAAAGAAGAAGACAACCAATCCCTCATCATGAAGGACTGGTTGTCTTCTTTATTGTTATATTCTATTGTATAAGAGCCGATTAGGCCTCCTGCATCATCTTATTGAAGTCGTCAAGGGAAATCTCTTTCTTGTTGAGCTTCACCACTTGCTTCAGGACCTGCATCAGCTTGATGTCAATGGCCCGATCCACGAAGTTCTCGATGTTCTCACGTTTTTTCAGCTGCTCCTCGGCATAGCTATCGAGCATGTCGTCAGGCACATTGTTCATGCCATACTGTGCAAACTGCTGGCGGATGGCCCCTTTGGCAACCATCTTCAGATCTTCGTCCTCAACCTTGATATTATTTGCTGTGACGATCTGCTCCTTGATAAGGTGCCACTTCAGCTCGTCGATGCTAGCCTTGAAGTTCTGCTCGACGAAATCCTCACCCTTGTCCTTGTTATTCTTGAGCATGACACGCTTGAGCAATGCCTCAGGAAATTGCAGGTCGCCCACTTTCTTCTCTGCATAGGTGCGTAAGTCACGCAGGAACTTGAAGTCGCTATTTGTCTGCAGCTGTGGCTTGATACCATCGGCAATCTTCTGGCGGAATTCCTCCTCGCTCTTCACGTTGCCTTCTCCGAAGATGCGATCGAAGAGTTCCTGATCAACGGCATGAGGCTGGAAATGGCGAATCTCTGTAATCTGGAAGCTGAAATCGCTCTCCATATCCTTCACCACCTCCTTGTCGACTTTCAGCATGGCAGCCACCTCGGCATCGTTATCAGGATAAGCCTTCTTGGGATTGAAGATGATGATATCGCCAGGCTTGGCACCTTCGAACTTCTTCTTCTCATCCTCACCCTTCACATAGCTGGGCATAATCATGCCACCTTCAGTAGTGATACCGCCTTCGAGTGTGTTGCCGCTCTCGTCCAGCTGACGCAGATCGCCCTTGAGTGTATCGTTGCCGCTCCACTCCTGTGCCTCTACGAAATCACCAGCCTGCGACTGGAACATCTGCACCTGCTCGTCAATGATCTTGTCGTCAACCTTAATATCATAGTAGTCGACCTTGTCCTTGTTGGTCAGCTCGATGGTAAACTCTGGAGCCACTGCGATGTCGAACACGAACTCGAAAGGCCCATCGCCCTGCAAGTCCTGTGGCTGCTGCTTCTCCTCGTTGGGAAGTGGCTCACCCAGCATCTGTATCTTGTTCTCGTGTATATACTCGTATAGTTTTTCGCCAAGGACACGATTCACCTCGTCCACCTTGACAGCCATGCCATACTGCTTCTTGATCAGCCCCATAGGCACCATGCCAGGACGGAATCCGGGGACCTGTGCCTTCTTACGGTAGTCTTTCAACTTCTTCTCAACTCCTTCCTGATAGTCAGCCTTCTCAATGGTGATTGTCATCAGGCCGTTGACCTTATCAGCGCATTCAAACTGGATATTCATCTCTCTGTGATTTACTATTTTAATGATTTACAATTCGTTGTTTCTTGTTTTGGGGTGCAAAATTACTCATTATTAATGGAAAAACTGCACGATTACCATTTTTTAACACGGAAGTGCACCCCTGACTGAGATGCACTTCACTAACTGGTGTATTTCCTTAGCATTAAAGTTGGGATAAGTCCGGTTGGTGTATTGTTGATGCAAAGGTAGCACTTTTTTATTACCCTGCAAAATTTTTGCCCACATTTTTTATGCCAATTTTATTCCATCGTCAGTAATCACGATGATACGCCGGCGGAAGAGGTCGCCGACAGCTCGTTTGTAGACCTTCTTCGAAACATGGAAACGGTCCACGATGAGTTCTGCTGGCGAGTTGTCGCCCAGATTACAACGTCCACCATTCTCATGCAGATAGCGCAACAGCACCTCTGCGAAATCAAGGGCCTGCCTATGACCTGTAGGCTGCAGGGTGAGGTCTATCTTGCCATCCTGACGCACATGGTCCACATAGGCAGTCAGTCTATTTCCTGTGTGCAGGGGCTGGAAGATCTGGTTGTCGTAGAGCTGGCCCTGATAGCGGTTGTTGACAATGGTCTTGAAGCCCAGGTCTGTCTTCTGCCAGATGAGACAGTCGCAGGCATCACCATGCTTCAGCAGCGGTACCCTGTCTGCCGTCTCGGACTCTGTCTCGTCGTAGGGCACAGAAAGGTATTTCTCTACCTTTGCCGTGGCCATCAGCCGGTAGGAGGCCTCGTCAATCTTGATGTAGACGATGTAGCTCTTGTCACGATACATTCGCTGTTTCTGCTCACGGAATGGACAGAAGAGGTCTTTCATCAGTCCCCATTTCAGGAATGCTCCATACTGATTGGTCCAAGCCACCTGCAGACAGGCGAACTCGCCTACTTTGGCCAGTGGATGCTCGGTGGTAGCAATGATACGCTCCTCCTGATCGAGATAGATAAACACTTCGAGCTCTTCGCCAGGCTGCATCTCTGGAGTCACATAGCGCTGTGGTAGCAGGATGTCGCCAGTCTTCTCATCACCTTCCAGATAAATTCCCGGTTCTGTACGACGTAGTATCTTCAGGGTGTTGTAATCGCCTAGTCTGATCATATTATTGCTGTTTCTGTTGATGTCGGGGTGTCTGAGGGCAGTTCCAGCAGTCCGTCACGCATATGTATGGTGCGATCGGTGATGGTGGCCAGTTGCTCATCGTGGGTAACGATGACGAAGGTCTGTCCAAAACGTTCACGCAAGTCGAAGAACAGTTGGTGCAGCTCTTGCTTGTTGCGTGTGTCTAGCGATCCTGAGGGCTCATCGGCCAGTATGACGGCAGGATTGTTAACCAGGGCACGGGCCACAGCGATACGCTGTTTCTCTCCCCCCGACAGCTCTGCCGGTTTATGCTGTGCGCGATCGGATAGTCCCATGAACTGTAACAACTCACTGGCACGGGCTTTGGCTGCCGTACGCGACTCGCCGGCTATGAAAGCAGGAATCATGACGTTCTCGATGGCGGTGAACTCAGGCAACAGCTGGTGAAACTGAAACACGAATCCCAGATGGCGATTACGAAAGTCACTCAGTGCCTTCTGGCTCAGTGTGGTAGTGTCGATACCGTCTACACGCACAGTACCACTGTCAGGGCGATCCAGTGTGCCGATAATCTGCAGCAATGTCGTCTTGCCAGCACCACTGGGACCTACGATGCTCACTATCTCTCCTTTGTCTATGTGCAGGTCTATGCCTTTCAGCACTTGCAGAGAGCCGAAGCTCTTGGTTATTCCTTTTACTTCTATCATTGCATATATTGTTTTTTTCTACCGTTCAACTTCTCCTCTTGTGTATCAGCTGCAGGATAGCATCATAGATGCTCGACTCCTCCTTGTGCTGTGCCTCTGTGAAACTCATGCCATCTTCCTTGGTGGCATCGCCATACTGGTCAGGGAAGATGATCATCAGGTTCTTGCCGCTGAAATACATCTGCAGCTCGTCGGGCAGCCGCTCCAGTGCATTTTTGTAGGAGATGGTACCCTTACGTGCCGTGACCACCACAAACAGATGGTCGGGGACAATGGTCGATGCCAGCTGTGGCAACTCATTCCAATGTGCCATATAGGTGAACTCGGCTCGCATGCTGCTGTGATGGCTGTGAATATAGCCCCCTATCAGGTCGAGAGACTCCTGACGCCCATGGAACTCGATGCGGCAGTCCAGTCCCTCGGCAAAGCGGCACAGACGTTCCAGCCAGCGGTGAAACCCTGGCTCGAACTCTGCCCTCGATGGCACGGCCACACGAATACGCCTCAGGGTGGTCAGCGGCTGTACAAAACGTGTGAGTACAATCTGACGGTTCAGTCCGTTGTAGAGGCTTTGAATGAAGTCTCCCCAGAACTTTGTGGTGCGCTCAGTATGTACGTGCATGCCCATCACGATTTCAGAACAGCCAAACTCGCGAAAGGCATGTTTGATGCCGTTGGCTATGTTTGATGCCAGACGCACCTGTGTCCGCACCTGAACATCGGATGCCGATGCCTGCTGTGCCAGCTGCTCAAGCAGCTGCAACCCTTGCTGACGGCCAGTGGCACTATGCTCATCGTCATATACCACATTGAGAGCCACCAGTCCGCGATTCAGCTGCTGGTTACGCATCAGCAGCGCCAGGTTAAGTAGCTGGGGTGCTATCTCTGGATATTTCACGCATACCAGGATTTTCTCATCGTCCGTATTGTCTTCTACTGCCGACAGATGGGACTTCTCGTGAAGGATAATGGCTTGTGCCGACCGTTCCGTCACCAGGGTTGAAATGACGCAGGTCACCAGTATCATCAGCACCACGCCATTGAGCATATCATCATTGACCAATTCCAGTCGCATGCCCACCATCACCATGGCTATGGCTCCTGCCGCATGTGCTGACGTCAGACCGAACATCATCTTCCCGTCACGTTCGGGCAAACGCAGCAACAGACTGCTGACATAGGCGGCCACTGCCTTGCCAAAGGTTCCGAAGAAGGCTATCAACAGCACAATCCATACCACTTCCCCACCCTGCAGCAACGTCCGCACATTGATGAGCATACCCACACCAATGAGGAAATAGGGTATGAAGATGGCATTGCCTATGAACTCGATGCGGTTCATCAGTGGCGACACATGAGGGATATACCTATTTAATATGAGCCCCGAGAAGAATGCCCCAAAGATACCCTCCAGGCCTATCAGGCTGGTCAGTGCTGCCGACAGGAACATCATGGCCAGCACGAATATATACTGCATCACAGAGTCGCTGTATCGTCGCAAGAAGAAACGTGTCAGTCGTGGCAACAGCAACACCGAGCCCACCATATAGGCTGCCAGTTTCAGCAGGAAGAACAGCCAGAACAATAATGGCGAATCAAAGTCGAACATGCCCGACTGGCCTGTGTCACCAGCCAATGGCGACGACACCGCCAGGGCGGCAAGCATGACCAGTGCCATGAACAGCGAGATCATCGACGAGCCTACGCTGAGCCCCACCGAGGGATGTCGCTGCAGGCCATAACGACCCACTATAGGATAGGCTACCAGCGTGTTGGAGGCCATGATACAGCCCAGCAGGAACGAGGTGCCATCGCTATAGCCCAGAACCGCCTTCGCCATCAGATAAGTCAGTCCCAGCGGTATGAAACAGGTCAGGAAGCCAAAGAGGAAATAGCGCATAGAGTGTTTCTTCAGCGTCTCCAGGTCCATCTCCAGGCCTGCCAGGAACATGATATAGTAGATGCCCACCTGTCCGAAGATCTCGAACGATGACTCGCGAGCCAGCACATTCAGCCCGTAGGGACCTACTAGCATACCTGCCAGCACCATACCGATAATATGCGGGATGCGCAGCTTGCTCATGACAATCGGGGCAAGCAAAATTATCAACAGCACCACGAAGAATATCATCGTGGGGTCTTCTATCATGGGCTTTGTAATCAGAAACATCCGCATATCGACTGCAAAGTTACGAAAAAGCAACAGAAAAGCCAAATTTATTTGAACTTTTCCAACGTGTGACACTTGGTTTTCGCGTATACAGCATCGTTGCTTCTGGCCGCAAGCCATGCTGTCTACAACGGCAGATGATAGTCATGCGCTCTTCCCGCATGCAAAAAAACATTTTCCTGTACCTATTTCTGGAGTTCCTCTGTGAGCACAGCCTCCAGTTCTTCTGCCGACAGTCGCAACCTGAACTTTCCTCCCGTGGCAATAGAGATGCCACCCGTCTCTTCCGACACAATCACCACCAGTGCGTCGCTCTCCTGACTCATGCCCAGGGCTGCACGATGGCGCAACCCCAGCTCCTTGGGAATGTCCAGATTGTGGCTGACGGGCAAGATGCATCCTGCCGCCTCTATACGATGCTTGCTAATCACCATCGCACCGTCGTGGAGTGGTGAGTTCTTGAAGAAAATGTTCTCAATGAGCCGCTGGTTGATATCGGCATTCACCACCTCGCCTGTCGACACGATATCGCTTAGCGACGACTCGCGCTCGATGACTATCAGTGCACCCACCTTGCCTTTCGACATCTGCATGCAGGCCATGACGATAGGCATGATATAGCGCTTCACCTGCACCTGGTCCTTGTCCTTGGAATGTTTGGGCATGAAGAATTTCAATAGGGTACGCATCCGCCGGTGGGCACCAAGGTTATAGAGGAACTTACGGATGTCTTCCTGGAAGATGACTATCAAGGCTATGACACCCACCGACACCAGTTTGTCGAGAATGGTACCCAGCAGTTTCATCTCGAGCACCTGCGAGACGAAGAGCCATACCACGATGAAGATGGCGATGCCCACGAACACGTTCAGCGAGCGTGACTCACGCATCAGCCGGTAAACGTAGTAGAGCATCAGCCCCACCAACAAGATATCGATAGCATCTTTTATGCCAAAGTCGAAAAACATTATTCTGATCCTTTACAAAGAGGGGTTATCAGTTTTACACATTCCACCGCTTCCTTCACATCGTGGACACGCAGAATGCTGGCACCCTTCATCAATGCCACCGCATGCAGGGCCGTGGTACCATTGAGAGCCTCATTGGCGTCGATGTTCAACTGGCGGTATATCATGGACTTGCGCGACACTCCCACCAGCAATGGCAGATCCATCACCTGCAGGCGCTCCATCTGTGCCAGCAGCTGATAGTTCTGTTCCATGGTCTTCCCAAAGCCGAAGCCGGGGTCGAGCACGACATCCTTGTGCCCCATGTCGCGCAGCCGCTGCACCTGTCTGGCGAAGTAGAGCAGCGTCTCTTCCAGAGTTGGCTCGGCAGCCATCAGCACGTAGGGTACGCCCAGCCTGCTCACCATGCGCAGCATTGCTGTCTGGCCGTCAGGATTGTCGCTTCTGAAACCCACATCATTTATAATGTCTACCCCATACTCCTCAACGGCCATGCGGGCAACGTCAGGCCGGAAGGTATCCACACTGACAATGCTGAATGGCAGCTCACGTCGCACCACCTCGAGTGCCACTCTGAGCCGTTGTATCTCCTGCTGCTGGTCGACGGGTGCAGAGCCAGGACGAGTGCTGCAGGCACCAATGTCGATGATGCTGCCGCCCTCACCTTCTATCTGGTTAGCCCGTACGGCAATCTCATCTTCTGTCTGCGCACGGCTATTGGCATAGAACGAGTCGGGGGTCACATTCAGAATACCCATCACCCTCGGCTCGTCAAGGCTCAGCAGCCGTCCTCTGATGTTCAGCGTATAGTCCATATCAGCCGCAAAGTTAATCATTTTCCACGATATGGCAAAGAAAATCATCATTTCTTTCGTCATTTAGTACAGATTTACAAATGAAGTCCGTCAATGACATCTTGGTGATCTCGGCTTTCTTCTCCTCAATTTCCTTTTCCATAGCTATTAGCTTCGCCTAGAGAGCGACCAACATCGAACGATGTTCGGTACTTGTGCGGTACTTGTCCGCTACTTGTCCGCTACTTGTCCGCTACTTGTCCGCTAAATACCGAACAAATAGCGGACAAGTAGCGGACAAATAGCAGACAAATAGCGGACATCGAACGAGACAAGTAGCTTACTGAGACCTGCCAAAGGGTTGCTAAGAACGAAACAAGCATATAAAAAACAGAGAAAAGATACATGTAGATAAGAAACAGAGAAAAATCCCGTCAACGGAAAGGCTCTATGAATTATTCTGGTTAGACAAATGCACTCACGCCAAATATCCTTCGTCCAAGGCTATTTTCGACTCATCTTTTCCGCTTCACATGCGTTTGCATCCGCATCATATACAGGAAACAATTCAAAGAAATGAAGAGAAATTAAGCACACCTCACATCATAATTTATGATTATCCGCAATCGTACCACCAAAATTTGTGTCCGTTTCCGTTGGAGGTAAGGTTTTATTTAGTATCTTTGCATCGCAATTTATAAAATAGATAATATGAAACATTCAGAAAAAGTAATTGTTCTCGGTACAAACACCGCTTATACAAGTGTCATCAGGCTGGCCGACAATCAGGATGAACCAGAGTACGACCCTCCAAGATGGGGAGAGACGGGAACAACCAGCAAAGAGCCTACAAAGCAGGCGTAGCAGTTGTGAAAAGCAATGTAATTACCGTTGTTACAAGCATAATGACAGATATGAGCACTATCACCGTTTTTGTTACCCGTTGGTAGCACGCCTGCATTTTGTCCACCTGCTCCCTTTGTCTGATGGCATCCCTTTCAATTCCTTTCAGGCAGGAAGCCAGATAAAATGCGGCACGTTGGCTTGCATCCACATCTTTCAGAGCGTCTATCATGCCTCCATCGAGAGAGTACGACTGCGTTGTACCCCGCGTGACATTATTCTTTCGGTAGATGACTCCCCAAAAGATGCCGTGCAGTCCTCCCAATAAAACCACGGTTAGCATAGACATTACGACTCTCGCCATTGTCGATTCAACAGAGCAGATGGCTGCAACAAGTCCTACAGAGAGTGTTGTCAACAGCCCTGCCGTATGCAGTCCCTTAGTCCTCACTTCGTTGGAAAAGCGCAGCTGGTCCTCGACCACAAGTACACTTTGGTCGTAGGCACTCTTAATAAGATCATATCCCAGGAACTCTACCATTGACTTTGTGTAATGGCTTGCGTTGAGTTTCTGCCCTGACTGGCAATCCTCTGCTTTCCTTTGTTTTTTCTTTGCCATAATCTATGTTGTTTTGATTTCACGATGCAAAGATACGAAAAGTTTCCGAAACATCAAGGACAAAAAAAGCCAGCCCGGAGGCTGGCAGTTGCATTTATAAAATAGCGGACGCCTCACGCGCCCTTCAGCGACATTGCGCTGAGTTCGGCTGCAAAGGTACGCAATTTCTCGTTAATACGTGCAATATTCCTCGGACTTATTTGCTTGAAGCCCGCTTTGTATTGCAGCATCTGGCTCTCGCTCATGTCACAGATACGAGCCAGTGCCCTTGCAGAAATGTATGGTGCCAGTGCCTCCAGCAGCTCAGCCACGGTGTCAAATTCTCTGTTCGGTTCCATTATAGTTGTCTTTGTATATGTCATCTATTTCTTGCATCAGCCTTTTCGTCTCTGATAGAGAGTGAACGATGCGTGAATAATATTCAATATCATCGAAAGACAGGGAAACACCTGCATCCTTTCGCTCTTGTAGCCATTTCCTTGCTGGCTGATAGCCACCAATAAAGAAATCCCATACACCTTGCGGAATATTACTAAAATACTGACCGCTGTTTATATAGACTTTCCCATCCGTATAGTTGAGCTGCATTATGCGCATACACTCATCTTCGTTGGTCTCGCCTTCAAAGGCAACGTCACTCTGTCCTTTTTCCTCCCCGTCCAGCAGATGAAGGTGTCGCAATTCCGCACCCTTGCTTGCCAACAAATGATAAATCTCTTTACTTGCGGGATATGGAATGCGTGGAAAGTCAATCTTCAGGAACTCGCTAAATCTTGACCGATAAGTGGGACAGTATAGAATAGCATAGATATAGCCGAACAACTCTTGTGGATCAATGCTCTCGCACAAACATGATTCTATCTGGCATAGCACTTCTTTGTTAAAATTCAAAAGCAGTTCCTCTGTTCCGTCAATGTCCGAACTATAAGCATAGAGAGGAAAAACATTTGCACAGGCGTTTGCCGTTTCCAAAATATGCAAATCGCAAATGCTGTCGGTCATAAAGTATCGGTTCATGTCTTCACCCTTTATCCTGCTGTTCACTACCAATGCTACATTGTCAGTCAGCGCAAGGTTCTTCATTATGTCATAAACAGGGAATGCAATAAATCCTTTCGACTTGTTGGTGAAATAAGTCCATCTCTTATCGAACGGCCTGTATGTAGCCTGCTTAATGTACTTGTCGTCTATTCCGAAACTTTTGATATTGTTTTGGGCGAACACTACTTTTTGGTCCCTGCTCTCCCTTGTGACATGGTACTTTTCCTTAATATCCTGCACCGCTAACTCCTTGAAGTCTTTTACTACTTCTATTATCTCATCGGGTCGGAATTGATATGCTATTTTATCACGTTTAGTACACATGCCGACACCGCCTTTTACAAACAATTCGTTTATGGCGAATCCGTTTTGATAGTCCTCCGATTCGGAGAAATCTTTTGGGATGAAGAAATAGTAAGGTGGTTCTGGATTAAGCCTTACAAAGTCAATATCTGCAAGGCTTCGCTCGTCGAGATACTCGTATTTCTCCTTGCGTTTTTTCCCGTAAAGGCTGTAATAGTAAACCTCTGCCAGTTCGCCAGTCGCTTTCTTTCCGTTCTTTACAAAGATATTGATGCAGACTCCTTGCTGAATGTCGAATACATTTTCGTCACCACTGTCTTTTGTCTCACCAGTATTCCTGTTGCCATGCAGATTGATGACGTAAATTTTGTCAAACGTTTGCAATAGTTGATAGCGCATACCCCTAAAGGTCTTTCCGTCAAGATATGTATGCGGATTGATATAACCAACAATTCCTCCTCCTTCGTTGCTTTCAATCAGCGACTGCGCAAGTGCTATGAACTTTACCTCGTCGCTGTTAATCCACTTCGTATCACGTATCGTTGTCGCCGTTCCTGGTTCTGTCTTGTATTTACTAACGAGTTCTTCTCCAAGTCCGACATTCTGGCTTTCACCGCTATACGGTGGATTGCCTATCGTCACCATGATATGCTTGCTATTCTTGATGTCGTTAGCTTGATTAGACTCTTGTGTCAAGGCATACGAAAAAGCGTCTTTCAGTTTCTTATCCCTCTTTTCGAGAGAATTGGTCAGATATATGTTTAATCGTCTGTCATCATCTGACGGGTGTTTATACCCAGTCTGCTGGAGCACCATGTCGATTTTCAGGTGAGCGATGGCATAACTGGCCATCATCAGCTCAAAGCCAAACAGTCTGTCAAGCAGGTGTTCCGACACGTAACTCTGCCATGCACCTTGGTATTTCTTGTTGCGTCCATGTATCAGATTGATAATCTCGGCAAGGAACGTACCCGTTCCCGTTGCTGGGTCAAGTATCTGGACACGGTGTATTTCACCAATCCGCTGGTGGTCTGCAAGTCCCTTGGAAATATCAAAATCAGTCTTTAGACATTCATCAACAGCCCTCACGATAAATCCAACAATGGGCTGCGGAGTATAATACACACCGAGTTTCTTTTTCTCAGCAGGATTGTATGCCCCAAGAAACTTCTCATAGAAGTGGAACATAGGGTCGTTATGCTGTCCTTTGTTGTTGTATTCACGCATAACCTTGTCCCACCCGACTTTTCTGAATATCTCAACCAAATCATCAACAATCCATTTAATTCTGCTATCAAGTTTCGACCCTACAACATCCTCAAATACGTCACGCAGCAGCGGATTGGTCTTTGGTATCAGAAACGTGGCCTTTGTGCGGTCAAATTCCTTTGGATTCGGTGTGTGGTAACATGCCGTAAAAAGACCATAGACAATAGTCTGCGCGTAGATGCTGGCAAATTTTTTAGGCTCCAGGTTTTTCATTAAGACACGCTTAAATGCGTCGTAGTGACTAAACAACTGCTGGTCGCGCGTTTTTTCTGATTCTTGGTCAACGACAAACACCCGTTCGATAACGTCTGCTATTATACGCGCCTTGTTAGCCATCACCTCGGCCAGTCTTGACGCCCTTGTTATGCGCTGTGGCTCTGCCTGAGCAAGTATATTGATGAGCCTTTTGAATTTCTCGATATTATTCTCAATCAGCACAATTCTGTCGCCTTCCATTGTTGCCAACTCTACTTTCTCTGCGAATACACCATTTACATACAAATGGAATCTCTTGTAATTGGTGAAAACAATACAGTCAAGAGCTTCTTTGTATCTGGTAAACTGCTCCTTGTTCTTCCTGTTGCCGTCGAGGTCGTTATCATCTAAATCCTTCGTCTCGACGTAGGAAACAGGCATATTGTCAGTCCTGCGCGACAGAACATAGTCAGGTATGCCGTAATCCTCCGGCTTCGGATTGTTCGTCGCAATAATATTCGGAGAAAACTCTTCCAGCAATTCCTTTAAAGCCGGACGATATGCTTCCTCGCCTGCCCTGCCAGTCTTAAACTGCGTATTCAGTTCTTCGATGTATTTGTTTATCTTATCCATATATATAAAGGTATTTAGTCATGCCATCTTCCTATACGTCCTGTGCTTGAAGTCCGTGCGGTACGATGCGCTGATCATCACCAGACGGTCAAACAAGTCCTCGCCAAAGTAGCGGCGGTTGAACTTGTAGCAGAACTCATTCAGATACTCCTGCAGGAACTCAGGAC
>JAIKWS010000039.1 GCA_024684515.1 Prevotella sp. | reverse complement strand
ACATGCCGCAAGTACAGGTGCCTGCACTTTGAGCAGAGGGCAATGATGGGCGAGACATACGTAAAGCTCATATTCGTGAAGGTGGGAAGAAACTCCAACTGGGATGTCCTGATCACCACAGATACGCATATGAAGTTCATCAAGGCCTTCGAGCGCAAGGGCGAGGAAAAGGGTGCCCAGAAGGAAATGCTGAAAATAATCCGTAGAATGAAAGCTAAAGGATTCTCAATAGAGGATATCTCTGAAAGTGTCGGACTGACTGAAAAAGAGGTAGAAATGCTGTTGCAATAGCATAGGATCTGTGGCATTTTGCTGACAATTGCCATCGAGAACAAGAAAAGGACTGCCTCGCAGACAGCTTTTGCCACTTTGCCACTTTGCCACATTAAGGTGCCTCGAAATACTGCTTTTGCCACTTTGCCACTTTGCCACATTAAGCATCTTCCGACATGCATGAGGCTCATACGCACCACCAGTGTGCAGAAAAAAAGAGACCCAGACAGGCCTCCCTTTTGTGATATGTTCAAGTCGACTTATTTCACGACTTTCTTTCCGTTTCTGATGAACAGCCCCTTTCGTTGTACGTTCACACGCTGTCCCTGCAGGTTGTAGACCGGCGTTTCGCAGTTGTCGTCATTGACATTGCTAATGCCATTAGGGACAGGCTTTGCAGTCACCGTAAGCTTACCTGCCACGAAGGTCATGGCATAGCTCTCTGGCTCGCCACTCTCTACCTCAATAGAGTAAACGCCGGGCCGTGAGTTTTCATCGGCATCGGTCTTGAATACCGGCTCCGTGAGCCATGTAGGCTCTGTGTCATGGCTGAGCAGTCCTGTGTAGGTCATGGTGAATTCAGGATTTGGCTCTCCCTCTTCTCGCTCGGCATCGGCGACCGTTGCTATGGCACCTTCAATCTTGCGTACGATGATGTATCCATCAATGAAATTCACCAGTTCGGGATTGGCAATAGAACCTGCCGAGATATGTATTGGATACTTTCCTGCCGGCGACCATTGGGTTGCCTCGCAGCTCAGCTTGGGCTCACCTTTCACGTCATCGCCCGTCACATTATAGTAGAAATCGGGATTTTTCTCACCGTAGTATCGTATGGCATTGCGCACCTTGACACTTGTTCCAATCTGGTAAATGTTCTGTTCGCCAAATTCACTCCATTGTGCAGCCTGCAGATACTTGGTCTTCAGTCCGCTGTAGACGTACAGTTTAGTAGAGCCGAATGGCACCCCCTCGAAGACACCGTTGCCCAGCAGAGATGGTATCTTTTTTGAGTTGACACGCAGCTCGATAAGTCCTGTACAGCCATAGAACGCCTCGCTGCCGATAGCCTTGATGCTTTCAGGCAGTTTGACGTTGCGCATAGTGGTACAATTCTTAAAGATGCTGTCGGGCAGTGTGTTTCCCTGAAGCGTGGCCTTGCTCAGGTCCAGCACACGCAGACGTCCTTCAGTAGGTTCGCCATTCACGTCCCATCCTGCCAGGTGTCGCAGGAAAGCCAAATCGTCACTGTTGAGCGGCCCCTCCACGGTGAGCGTTCCTATGAAGCTGTTCTCGATGGTGTCGTTCTCTTCAATCGTCTTCTGCAGCTGTCCCTCTTCTGTCAGTTTCACGTTCTCTGAGCGCATGCGCGAGTGCTTATTACTCTTTATGCCAACGATCATGTCCTGTCCCATGTTGAAGCTGCTTCCCGATGGTTCGAGGTGGTTGACGTAGAAGTATCCATCGTCTTGTCCTGCCCATCCCCAGTTTACAGAGACCATACCTTCCGCATTGTATCCATCGAAGAGGAAGGCATGTCCTCCACTGAAATAGCTAGACCCACCATAATAGACAGGTCCGTTCTCGTTGAGCTCGCTATAGATGATGTCCATCCACTCAGGCTCGTCGTAATCGTCGCGCATGAGGCAGAGGGCATCTTCAAATCCGAAGTACTTGCGCAGTCCATCAGCGGCATCTGTGGAGTATGCCCCGCTTCCCTCGCTAGGACCACCGTACTGCATGTCGGCCGCTACGCCACAGTCGCGCATCAGCAGTGCCACGGCATTGGCTTCTTCCTCCGAGTACTCTCCCTCGACATAGATATCACGCATGTTGAGCCAATCGTAATAATCCTCTTCAAAGTTAGCCGTCACAGCTTCTCCATTTGTATTGCGCTGGGGATAGTAGATGGTACGGGCTCCTACACCATGCTCAGGTGTCTCATGATAGTTGAGCACCTGTGCCATCGCTGTAGCCACGCATCCTGTCAGGCACTTGGTGGTACCGCTAAATGTAGGACACATATTATTATATGGCTCCGTCTGGTACCATTTTGTGGTAACCATCGGCAGTACCTCTTCAGGATACTTGGCAGGGTCTGGTGTAGTAATTCGCATAGGTGCATTGTTCTTCACCATGTTCCTGGCAGTTTCTGCAGTAGCCTTGAACCACCATTCAAAATTGGGATTCTTCCCATAGGAATAGCGAGCGGTTGAGACACCCAGCACGGCAGGCAGGAGGTCGTCGGCAGCAATCACTGCGAAACCGCTATCGTCGTTGCCGATGACAGAGACTTGTTCTACGCTTTTCAGTACTTTTAGCGGGGCATTGCTGGGTGCGAGATGCCGAGCAATTAGCTGTTGGTTGATGGCCTGGCGTGCAGCAGTTTTCATCTGTTCCAACGAACGTGGAACTGCGTAGATGATGGTGTTGACAAATGCCAGCATGGTCATCGAAAGTAAGAGTTTTTTCATCGCTTGTTGATGTTGGTAATAGGTATTTTCGAAAATTGTGTGCAAAGTTACATATTTTTTTCGAAAAAGACGCAAAAGATTCAGACTTTTTGCGTATCTTTGCCTAGTAAATCTTAAATCGCAAGAGATATGAAGAATATTCTGGTTATCGGCTCAACAGGACAAATCGGTTCGGAGCTTACGATGGAGCTTCGTCGTCGCTATGGTGGAGAGCATGTTGTAGCTGGCTATATTGCTGGTGCAGAGCCTCATGGCGAGCTGGCAGATAGCGGTCCTATGTCGCTGGCCGACGTCACGGATGGTGATGCCATCGCAGCCGTGGTGAGACAATATCATATCGATACCATCTACAATCTGGCAGCCTTGCTGTCGGTAGTGGCAGAGTCGAAGCCACGGTTGGCGTGGCGGGTAGGCATCGATGGTCTGTGGAACATACTTGAGGTGGCCCGTCAGGAGGGCTGTGCCGTGTTTACACCCAGCTCAATTGGCTCGTTTGGCCTGGAGACACCTCACGACATGACACCTCAGGACACCATTCAACGGCCCCGTACCATCTATGGTGTATCGAAGGTGACCACAGAACTGATCAGTGACTGGTATCACTACAAGTATGGCGTTGATACCCGTTCTGTCCGTTTCCCAGGCATCATCAGCTATGTGACGCCTCCAGGAGGGGGTACTACAGACTATGCCGTAGACATCTACTACTATGCCGTGCGTGGCGAGAAGTTCATCTGTCCCATCCAAATGGGCACACGTATGGATATGATGTATATGCCCGATGCCCTCCATGCTGCCATCCAGCTGATGGAGGCCGACCCATCCAGGCTAATCCATCACAATGGCTTCAATGTGGCTGCCATGAGTTTCGACCCCGACATGATTTATCATGCCATCAGGAAGGTCTTGCCACATTTCGAGATGGAGTACGACGTTGATCCGCTGAAACAAAGCATTGCCGATTCGTGGCCAGATATGATGGATGATTCATGCGCCCGCAGGGAGTGGGGATGGGAGCATCGCTATGGACTGACGGAGATGACAGCCGACATGATAGACAAGCTGAGCTTACGCCTGCAAAGGGATGGTAGCATCTGAACTATACGACATCTGCCTGCAACTGGCCAGCAATCCGCCCAGTGCCATTGCCACACACCGTCTGCACGAGGTGCTGGTACTGGTATGCGCAGAAGGTTCGCGCAAGCAAGGAGGTGCCTTCGGCAATCTCTTCTCGCAGGTGGATTTCCTAGGCAAGCAGCTGGGATTGAGCATAGCACAGACCATAGACCTACAGACGGCCCGCCGTCACACCAATACAGGAGCCCCCATCAGCAACGAGGACTGGCCCTATGACGTAATGGCTGTTGTGAGACTTATCTCGGCAGTATTCTTGGAAGATGTGCCAGGAGTACTACTGCAACGTTTGCCAGCTGACAGGCGCCCTCACGCCAAGGGGCTGCAAGTCAACAAGAAGTATATACGATGTGTTGTCAACACGATAGATGACACTGTAGCCACAGCCGATACAGACGAAAACGTCATCACCATAGACTATCGCAATACAGACAACGGACGCGATTTCGGCTATCTGCACAAGCTACTCCGTCCCGGCATGCAGATAAACCTCCTGGATTGCAACATCAGCAAGCATGGTGACGAGATGGTGGTGGTGCCAGGGCAGGTCATTGTAGAGCCAGACTTTCTGATAGACATATCGTCGCTAGCCACCTGCTTCACCAATTACGGGCATCATCCCCTGCTTTACACGCTGAACCGTCTGAAGCCACGGGCAAATTCACGATATCTGCTGTTGGGAAACTTTGCAGGGACAGCCCTTGACGATATTGTCAACAGAGGGGAGGAGGCTACAACTGCACAGGCCCTGCAGCGTTCGTTTCGGGAGCAAGCCCTGCAGTTCTGTGCCTGTCCTGATTTCAATGCACATGAGTTCAAGACACAGGCAGAGGTTCAGATGAACAATATCCGTGAAGCTATAGACATCCTCAGAACCAATGGCGACAGCCATACTACCTATTTGCTGGAGCCTTCTTTCGTGTGTGAACGTCTGGGACTACAGGGTCGTGTAGACCTGATGACAGCCGACATGAGCCTGCTGGTAGAGCAAAAGGCAGGTCGCAACGGGAAGATAGAATACGGCTCGCACGACAGTCATGGCTTACAGCTGGAGAACCACTATGTGCAGCTGCTGCTCTACTATGGTGTGCTGCGCTACAACTTTGACAAAAGCGATCGGCAGGTAGACACCCGTCTGCTTTACTCCCGCTATCCTGCTGCAAGAGGGCTGCTTACAGTGAATTACTACCATGCCCTGCTGCGTGAAGCCCTGCAACTGCGCAACCAGATTGTGGCTACCGAGCTGTACATTGCCCGTGAAGGCTTCCAGCGTGTCCTGCCACTCCTATGTGAGAGCATTATATATAAAGATGTGACAAGAGATGCTTATTTCCACCAATATATATTGCCCGACCTACAGAGCCTCACCCACCATCTAGGGCAAATAACGCCATTGGAGCGAGCCTACTACGAGCGTATGCTCACCTTTGTTTATCGGGAGCAGGTTGCCTCGAAACTAGGCTCGGCAGAGACACGTCTGCACCACTCCAAAGGCTGCACTGCCGACTTGTGGCAGATGCCGTTGCAGGAGAAACAGGAAAGCGGGAATATCATGATGGGACTGCAACTAGCAGAAAACGATGGTGACCGCATTGTCCGGCTAACGTATATCCATGACGATGCCAATAGTGGTGTTGCAGACAGCATGCCCATCTCAGCACCCAACTTCCGACAGGGGGATATGGTATATCTCTATAGCTACAAAGACGAGCCCGACGTGTGCAGGAGCATCCTCTATAAGGGAACCCTGCTGGAGATAGAGGCTCATCAGATAGCCGTACAGCTGAACGATGCTCAGCACGACCCACATGTCTTTTGTGCTGGCGATGGTCGTAAGTGGGCCGTGGAACATGGCAGCAGCGATACCAATACCGGGGCGGCAATCCGAGCTATGCAATACTTTATTACTGCGGCACCCAGACGTCGCAATCTGCTGCTGGGACAACGTACCCCTGAGGCGGAAGAGAGTCGATGCCTTTCGCATTCCTATCATCCCGACTACGACGAGGTTTTGGAGAAAGTAAGGAAAGCATGCGACTACTTTCTGCTGGTGGGACCTCCAGGGACGGGCAAGACCTCTATGGCCCTGCGTTTCATTGTGGAGGAGGCCTTGCTGGCTGACAGAGACCACCCTCATCCTAATCTGCTACTGATGGCTTATACCAATCGTGCCGTAGATGAGATATGTGGTACGCTCTGCGATGCTGGTAAGCCCTTCCTGCGGCTAGGCAAAGAGGCATCATGTGCCCACCGCTATCATCCCTTTCTGCTAGAGACGGTGCTGGCAGACAAAGGTAAACTTGACGATGCTCGCCAGCTGATTGACAGCACCCCCATTATCGTTGCCACCACGTCGATGCTGCAAACACAACCCTGGCTGCTGGAGCTGAAGCAGTTCTCGATGGCTGTCGTCGATGAGGCTTCGCAGATCCTGGAGCCATCGCTGATAGGCATCCTCAGCCACCCTTCCATCGACCGCTTTGTGCTCATTGGAGATCACAAACAGCTGCCTGCCGTGGTGCAGCAAAGTCCTGAGCAGTCGGCAGTGACAGAGCAATGTCTTCGTGATATCTGCCTGGACAACTGTAGCCAGAGCCTTTTCGAACGATTGCTGAGATGGGAACACCGGCAGGGACGGACGCAGTTTGTCGGTACCTTGCATAGTCATGGACGCATGCACCCAGAGGTGGCGCAATTCCCCATACAGCATTTCTACCAGCGTGAACAGCTTAGTGCTGTGCCACTGCCACATCAAAGGGAGGCATCGCTGGGCTATGACCTGCCAGCACGTGATGAGCTGGATGAGCAGCTGAAGACACACAGACTGCTTTTCCTCCCCTCTCCCTATTCCGGACAGCCTGAGGAAGCAGAGGCACAACTCGTAGCAGACATCCTGAAGCGCATCTATCGATATCATGCCAACCATTTCGAAGCGGCAAGGACAGTAGGCGTCATCGTGCCCTATCGCAGGCAGATTGCCTACATCCGGCAATACCTGAATGATGATAACCGTCTGAAAGATATCACGATAGACACAGTGGAACGCTATCAGGGCAGCCAGCGTGACGTGATTGTATATAGCTTCGCCATCAGTCATCGCTATCAGCTCGATTTCCTGACAGCTACGACTTTCGTAGATGATGATGGTACGCTGGTAGACCGCAAGCTGAACGTTGCCCTGACACGTGCTCGCAAACAGATGATCATCATCGGCCGCCCTGATTTGTTGCGAAATGTGCCATTGTTCAGTCAGCTTATGGAAGCCTATCGCTGATAATCAGGGGATTACCAGCTATGCAAACCATCGTTTGCTACCCTGTGAAACATGCCACAATATAAAAAAAGCGATTTTTCTTTGGCATTCATCTGCTTTTTTTGTAATTTTGCGGCCAAATACACATGAACGAAATGGATAGAAGAATTGTCGTCAAGGTTGGCTCGAATGTGCTAACCCGACAGGATGGGAAACTAGACGTCACACGTGTTTCAGCCATCGTCGATCAGGTGGCTACACTCAGAAAGCAAGGCTTAGAGGTGATTTTGGTGTCGAGTGGTGCTGTAGCTTGTGGAAGACGCGAACTGACTGTTGACCACATTCTGGATTCTGTCGAGCAGCGACAGTTGTTTTCGGCTGTGGGACAGGTAAAGCTGGTTGGTCTTTACTACGACCTCTTCCGTGAATATGGCATTCATGTAGGGCAGGTGCTGACCATGAAGGAGAATTTCCAGCCAGGTGAGCAGTACCAGAACCAACAGGCCTGCATGACGGTGATGCTGGAAAACAATGTGCTGCCTATTGTCAACGAGAACGATACCGTGAGCGTTACCGAGCTGATGTTCACCGATAACGATGAGCTGAGTGGACTTATTGCACAGATGATGAAAGCCGACACCTTGATTCTGCTGTCCAATATCGATGGCATCTATACAGGACACCCCGACGACCCGTCTTCATTGCTTATTAGTGAGGTGCAGCCCGACCGTGATCTCTCGGAGTATATACAGCCAGAACGCAGTGCCTTTGGACGGGGTGGCATGCACTCGAAATATACCACTGCCAGTCTGGTGCAACGGGCAGGAATACGTGTCGTCATAGCAAATGGCGAACGCGACAATGTGCTCGTTGACCTGCTGAAGAACATGCAAACGGTGCCACATACCGAGTTCCTGCCGCTTGAGGACCAAGTTTAAAAACAGACAAATAAGATAGACTATGCAATTGCAAGAGACCTTTGAAAGAGTGAAACGAGCCAGCAAGACACTGTCCCTGCTGACTGATAGCCAGCGCAATGAGGTATTACAGGCTTTGGCTGATGAGATAATAAGAAACAGCAAGGCTATCCTGGCTGCCAATGTCGAGGATCTGGCTAGGATGGCGAAGGACAATCCACTCTACGACAGGCTGATGCTGACCGAGAAACGTCTCGAGGACATTGCTGCCGACATGCGCAACGTGTCGATGCTGCCCTCGCCACTGGGGCATGTCACCAATTCTAAAACTCTCGCTAATGGCCTACGGCTCTGCAGGGTGAGTGTACCTTTTGGAGTCATTGGCATGATCTATGAGGCACGTCCGAATGTCACCTACGATGTCTTCTCGCTATGCTTCAAGAGTGGCAATGCCTGTGTGCTGAAGGGTGGAAAGGATGCCGACAGCTCCAATCGTGCCTGCGTAGCACTGATACACAGTGTGCTGCAGCGTTTCAATATCAGTCCCGATGTGGTGGCACTGTTGCCTGCCACTCATGAGGCAACAGCAGAACTGCTCAATGCTGTGGGGTATGTGGACCTCTGCATCCCACGTGGAGGCCGAAGCTTGATTGACTTCGTGCGTGATACAGCACGTATCCTTGTTATTGAGACTGGAGCGGGTGTGGTGAATACCTATTTCGACAAGGATGGGGACACACAGATGGGACAGGCCATCATTACCAATGCCAAGACACGTCGAGTGAGTGTTTGCAATGCCCTCGACTGTCTCATCATCCATGAGAGTCGTCTTGACAGTCTGTGCGAGATCATAGCTCCGATGGCTGAGCATCGTGTCATCGTCTATGCCGATGCACCTTCCTATGCAGTCCTGGAGGGACATTATCCCTATTTGGAGCCAGCCACCGACAAAAGTTTCGGAACGGAGTTCATGGATTATAAGATGGCTGTGAAGACCGTATCCTCACTTGATGAGGCTCTTGCACATATCGATGCCTATGGAAGTGGACACAGTGAGGCTATCATTACTGCCAATGAGGAGACTGCACGCAGGTTCCAGACGCATGTCGATGCAGCCTGTGTCTATTGGAATGCTCCCACGTCATTCACGGATGGAGCACAGTTCGGCCTAGGTGCCGAAATCGGCATTTCTACCCAGAAACTAGGGCCACGAGGGCCAATGGCACTAGAGGAGATATGCACATACAAATGGCTCATCGAAGGAAATGGACAAATAAGAAAATAACTATGAGAAGTTTTATCAACGTGGAGGATATTGGCGACCTCCGTCAAGCACTCGCCGAAGCTCAGGAACTAAAGAATGACCGCTATAAGTATCAGCATCTTGGCAAGAACAAGACGCTGATGATGATTTTTTTCAATAATTCGCTACGCACTCGTCTCTCCACCCAGAAGGCAGCCATGAACCTTGGCATGAATGTCATTGTCCTCGATGTAAATGCCGGTGCCTGGAAACTGGAGACCGAACGGGGAGTCATCATGGATGGTGACAAGAGTGAACATCTGCTGGAAGCAATTCCTGTGATGGGATGCTATTGTGATATCATTGGCGTACGTTCGTTTGCTGGGCTTTCTGACCGTGAGTATGACTATGCAGAGACCGTGCTGCAGCAGTTCATTAAATACAGTGGACGTCCTGTCTTCGCTATGGAGACAGCCACCGTACACCCGCTTCAGGCTTTTGCCGACCTTATCACCATCGAGGAACATCGTCCCGTTCTCGTATCGTCCAGACGTCCGAAGGTGGTGCTGACGTGGGCTCCTCACTGCCGTGCCTTGCCACAGGCAGTTCCCAATTCCTTTGCTCAGTGGATGCAGGCTGCCGATGTTGATCTCGTCATCACCCATCCTGAAGGATACGAGCTCGATCCGAAGTTTGTGGCTGGTGCTCAGGTGGAATACAACCAGCGGAAGGCTTTTGAGAATGCTGACTTCATCTATGCCAAGAACTGGTCTAATCCTGGTGTGACGAATGCTGCCGACTATGGCAAGATTACTTCCAGGGATATGGCGTGGACGGTAGACAGCGAGCACATGGGGTGGACCAACAATGGCAAGTTCATGCATTGTCTGCCTGTGCGCAGGAATCTCATCGTCACTGATGATGTCATTGAGTCGCCAAACAGTCTCGTCATCCCTGAGGCTGCCAATCGCGAGATCAGCTGCTCGGTGGTGCTGAAACGTATGCTGGAGGCATTGCGATAACCAGTATTCCTTATTCCTCCAGCGAGAGACGGGCTTGCGGCTGGATGACAAAATACTAATATAATATATTGTAAATGAACATGATGGGAATGCCCCTGTGGGCATGGATCGTATTTTATATCCTCGTATTCATCATGCTGATTATCGACCTGAAGATGTTCGGGAAGAAAGGTCAGCATGAGGTCAGTGTGAAGGAAGCCTTGAAGATGACTGCTGTCTGGATAGGTGTATCGCTGGTCTTCTGCTTCTTCATCTATCTCTATTATCCTGGCGATTCTCACGAGAAGGCTATGGAGTTCCTGGCGGGCTATCTCATCGAGAAGTCGCTGTCGATGGACAATCTGTTTGTCTTCTTGATGCTGTTCTCGTTCTTTGGCATCGAACGCAAATATCAGCACGAGGTGCTTTTCTGGGGCATCTTCGGAGCCCTGGTACTACGTAGCATCTTTATCTTTGCGGGTGCTGCGATGGTCGAACGCTTCGAGTGGATACTGGGCCTTTTTGGGTTGTTCCTGCTGTACACTGGTTCCAAGATGTTTACCCACGACGAAGAGATGCAAGGCGATCCAGGCAACAATTTCATTGTGCGTCTGTTCAAGCGTTTCTTTCCTGTCACTGACAAGATGCATGGCGAGAAGTTCTTTGTGGTGGAGGAGAAGGTCAACAAGCAGGGACAGCATGTTGGACGACGACTGGCCACTCCGCTGTTCATAGCACTTATTGTCATAGAGACTACTGACGTAGCCTTTGCCGTTGACTCTATCCCTGCGGTGTTTAGCGTCAGTCGCGATCCGTTCATTGTCCTCACGTCCAACATCTTTGCCATCCTGGGTTTGCGTGCCCTTTACTTCGCACTGGCTGCCATTGCCAAGTATTTCTCCTATCTGAAATATGGCCTAGGCATCATCCTGATTTTCGTTGGCATCAAGATGCTTCTTGCCATGAACGAGTATATCAATGAGCTTGGCAGCATGGTAGGACTGAATCTGAACATGCCCCATATCGAGGTGCCTACACCATGGTCGCTGTTGATTATTTTCGGAACATTAGTGTTGTCGATGGTTCTATCGGTGATTATCTCACGAAGGAAGGAGAAGGAAGATGCTGCTGCTCATTCATAGCCGTGATTGCCAACCGTTGAAGGGAGGACCTGTGGTAGGTCTTTTGGTACATCCCATGGTAGGTCCTATGGTAGGTCTATGGTAGGTCTCGGAATAAGACCTACCATCGGTGAAACGCCTATGTACAAAGGGTTTCAGCCCTGTCATGGTAGGTCGGCAGGTCTATTACGAATTTGCGGAAATCCGGATCTTTCACCCATTAAAAAACAACCCGAAAAAACGCACCTAGGGTTCGTGTGCCAATGAACATATGTTCGTAGCCCGATGAACATATGTTCGTGAGCCGATGAACATATGTTCGTAAGCCAATGAACATATGTTCGTGAACCGACGGACCTACGACACGAAAAACATACACCTTGAAACACGATGGTGAACGCTAGGCAACGATATGCTTTCCTTGCAAAACAACACCTGTGGAAGGATTCCGAATGTAAATCATTTTCACAATTCCCAAGAAAACTGCTATTTCTTCCCTCATACAGGAAATAAATTCCCTAACTAGGGAAAAATATTTTCCTAACTAGAGAAAAATATTTTCCTAACTAGGAAAAAATAATCCGCTAGCGACAGGGAAAAACCGCCATCGCAGAAGGGTCTTTCGTTTGTCAGGTTTTTTCTTTTCCGGAACGCACGACAGGTGTGATTCTGACGAAGGGCAATCGTGCTCTCATGCATTGTCGAGAGGCAGCAACATGACGAAGCGGGCTCCGGCTGTATAGTTGATGTCGAGCTTGATGTCGCCACCCATTCTTCGTGCTATGCTGCGTGCAACGGTAAGTCCGATGCCGGCACCATCAGTATATTTGTCTACCTGTACGAACTCCTTGAAGATGTTCTCGGCTTGTTCAGATGAGATGCCGATGCCTGTGTCCTCCACAACGAACTGCATGAAGTTGCCTTTCTTCATTAGTCGCAGGGCTATCATTCCCTGGCTGGTAAATTTCTGTGCATTGTCAATCAGGCAGCAGAGAGCCCTCACGGCATACTTGCGATGCGTAGCAAGGATGGTATTGCCCAGTGCTTGCTCGTATTCCCAGTTGAACACGACTTTTGGCGTAGATGCTATTTTGGTTTGCCTGATGGCATCTTCTGCGATATCGTGTGCCGACACCTTGTCTTCCCGTTCGATGACAGAGTGCGAATTGGAGTCGGAAAGTTCCAGCATCTTGTTCACCAGTTGCACGATGCGATCGGTGTTCTCATTGATACGCTTGTGAATATCAGCCAGTTGCTCTTTTGTGAACTCGACACTTGGCGATGTGATGATTTGTGTGAAGCCCGACAGGATGTTCAGTGGTGTACGTATCTCATGTGAGATGCCCTTGATAAAGTTGGACTTCATCTTCAGCGAGTCCTCTGCCAGCTGGTTTGCTTTCTTCAGCTGTTCGTTGGCCTCTTTCAATTCTTTGTTCTTCTGTGCCAGCCGTTTAGCCGACAGATACCAGGTGATGCCAAATGCTATGATAGCCACAAAGATGACCACTGTGATGATCTGTATGAAACGGTTGCGTTGCTGTACCTTTTCGTTTTGTGCTCTCATGGCTGTCTCGTCAAGTCTGTAGAGGGTAGCCAGTTCGTCGAGCTGAGTTCGCATGTCGCGGTTATATACCGAGTCCTTACGTAGTGTCTCGTCGCGGTAGATGGCAGCAGCTTCTGCATGCCGTCCCATGTTCATCAGGGCATCGGCCCGCATCATGGCGATTTCACCCCCCGCCTCCATGTGGGCATTATCAATCTTGTCCAGACATTTTAGCACATCGCCATAGTTTTTCTCAGCCATCAGCAGGTAGGCCTTGCAGAAGTACACCCGATACTGGGTCAGCGGCAGGTTGATGTATTGCAGCTCCTGCTCTGCCTTGTTGAGCTCCATCCATGCTTCGTCGAGCCTGTTCAGTCCCATCAGTGCTGTTGCTCGCTCCACATGGCATGAGAGTGACGTTCCCTTCAGATAAGAGGGGTTATCAGAATGCTGCTGCCGGCGTTCCACCTCCTTTGCCCATTCGTCGGCAATCTGCAGCATCCTGTCGTATTGTTTCTTTCCGTAGAGAGCCTGACAGAGGTAGTCGCTTACGGAAAAGAACATCTCGTCCTGGGCCTGCAGCATGTTATAGGCACGGTCTAGATTGTCGACAGCGGCATCGTCCTGTCCCATAGCCTGATAGATGACACCCGCGATCTGGTATGACACGATGCGTCCCGTGCTATTGTCACGCTTCTGAGCGTCCTCCAGCATCATCTTGGCCTCGTGCAGGGCTGTCTGTACCTTGTTTGTATAGAGGTACGAGCTGGCCTTGGCGTCCCAGGTGCTGTAATAGTAGTCCCACTGCTCATGCTCTTTGAACCATGCCATCTGCAATGGTGCCTCTGCCAGAAGGGCATCGTCGCGGCCATAGTTGCTCAACATGGAGATCTTGTAGTTGCGCACCTTGCCCTCTACGGTGGCATTGCCCTGTTGCCGCTCGTATGCTGCCCATTCCTCTAGCATGTTCAGTATCTTGTCTATGTCACCCTTGCTGCTAACAAGACCATACAGTTCGTTGTAGGCATCCGTCTTTTCCTGTCCTGTCGAGGTGGAAATGACTTGCCTCAGCGAATCTTCGTCAGCTGCACTTACTACATGCACGGCTAGTAGCAGTATCAGCATACATGCCCGGGTGGTGATACGCATCCTCATATCTCCTGATAGTACGTGAATTCCCTTTTACGAGTGTATCGAACGCAAAGATACAATATTTTTTTTATATTCAAAAATATTCTGACTATTTTTATTTCAACACCCCTAATTCACGGCCCACTTTGACGAATGCCTCAATGCATTTGTCCAGTTGCTGGCGGTTGTGCCCTGCTGAGAGTTGCACACGGATGCGAGCCTGTCCTTTCGGCACCACGGGATAGTAGAAGCCCGTGACATAGATGCCTTCTTCCTGCATCCTGGCTGCATAGACCTGCGACAAGCGGGCATCGTAGAGCATCACGGCACAGATGGCACTCTGTGTGGGCTTGATATCAAATCCTGCTGCCATCATCTTCGTGCGGAAATACTCCACGTTCTCCACCAGCCGGTCGTGGATCTCATTGCTCTCTTTCAGCATTCTGAACACCTCGAGCGAGGCACCGATGATGGCAGGAGCCAGAGAGTTGGAGAACAGATAGGGACGAGAACGCTGGCGCAGCAGTTCGATGATTTCCTTCCTGCCTGTGGTGAATCCTCCCAGGGCACCACCAAAGCTCTTGCCCAGTGTGCCGGTATAGATGTCCACACGTCCATAGGTTCCGAAAAACTCGCTCACTCCGTGTCCTGTCTTGCCAACCACTCCTGCCGAGTGGCTTTCGTCGACCATAACCAGTGCATCGTATTTTTCTGCCAGATCACAGATCTTGTCGACAGGTGCCACATTGCCGTCCATCGAAAACACTCCGTCGGTGACGATAATGCGGAACCGCTGTGCCTGTGCCTGTTGCAGGCAGCTCTCCAGCTCGGACATGTCGGCATTGGCATAGCGATAGCGCTTGGCCTTGCACAGACGCACTCCGTCGATGATACTCGCATGGTTCAGGGCATCGCTGATGATAGCATCCTCCTCTGTGAACAGGGGCTCGAACACACCTCCGTTGGCATCGAAGCAGGCAGCATAGAGAATCGTGTCCTCGGTCTTGAAATAGTCGCTGATGGCAGTTTCCAGTTCCTTGTGAATATCCTGCGTGCCACAGATGAACCTCACCGACGACATGCCGAAGCCTCTGCTGTCCATCATCTGTTTCGATGCTGCTATCAGTCGTGGATGGTCGCTCAGGCCTAGATAGTTATTGGCACAGAAGTTCAGTACTTCCTTTCCTGCCACCTGGATGGCAGCACGCTGTGGGCTTTCAATCAGGCGTTCCTCTTTGTAGAGTCCTGCCTCGCGAATCTCGCTCAGTGTCTGGACGAGATGTTGTTTCATCTTTCCGTACATAGTTAGATTTATTTAAAGGTTGATGGTGCAAAGATACAAAATGTTTCTCAAATGGAGAAGTCTTTGCTGCCTTTTTTTTCGACTTTTCACAGCATGCACGATGAGGTTGCATCTTATGAGGATGCCACTGCCGGCGTTGAAACTATCGGAACAGGCATCGGGGAACTAGGCTAGTGCAGGCTCCAGGACAGTCCAGGTGGCTTCCTGTCAATTGAACTTCTCAGCTTCCTGCTTCATGGCTCTAGCTACATCGTCGGGGCCAAAGGGCAGACGGCCACGTCCCAGTTCTGGAGCATTGAACGACTTGAGTGTGTTGTCGTAGTACGTTGGATAGCGCTGGGGCAGGCAGAAAGGCTTGTGTGCCCGTCCCTCTTCATCGACATAGCAGAAATAGGGCTTGCCGTAGAGACCATCATCACGCTTGGAAGCGAAGACGAACCAGTGGCTGTTGCTCGACCACGAATGGTAGGTGTCGCTCTTCTGGCTGTTGACAATGGCCAGTGTATCGATGGCTCCTGTCTGCAGGTCGAGTAGTCGCAGGTCTGCCTCAGGATGCCAGATGGGGAAGGTGCCATAGTCGGCCACGGTATAGAGCAGATAGCGACCATCGGGACTGATGCGAGGATGGCATACGGAGTGCTTCTGCTGTATTGAATCTGCCTGGCCGGCAAGAGTGTCAACCTGAGTGCCGAAACGGCCTGTCGTCTCATCGAAGGGGATGCGCACCAAGGCATATTGCAGCTGTGTCACCTCTGAAGGGAGCAACACGCTATCAGCAGCACAATAATAGATGTACTTGCCATCGGGCGAGAACGTGGGGAAGGTCTCAAAAACCGTGCCTTGCGACAGCAATGGGCTTCTCAGGATGCGATGCTCCTGAAGGTCGGCCACGTAGACGTCGCTCTTCGAGTCGTAGACCTCCAGTCGCTTGCGAGGCTGGCTGTGGAAGGCAGGGATGATGAGATTGGTGCTGAAGGCGATATAGCGTCCTGAGGGTGAGAAGCCGAAATAGACACTGCTGGAGATGAGCGAGTCGGCCTTCAGGTCGAGTTTGCGCAGCTGTCCACCCTGATTCAGGATGGCACCACCGCCAGCTCCCCTGACGTAGAGCATGCTCAGGTCGGGCCGCTGGGCACCAAAGGTATGGCAGTTCATGCAGCGGTTCTCCTGATGCTCGTAGTCGGCCAGCGGTGCCTCGTCAAAGTCTTCCGTGCTCCGCTGCCGTATCTCCACATGGTTCCACACCTCATAGTCGGGCTCTATCAGCCGATACGTGAGCCAGGGGTCTATGCTGTCGCCCACCACATGCCAGGAGAAAGGCTTGTACTCTTTCCATGTACCATTGACACGGGCACTAATCGTCACAGTAATATCGTGCTGTCTGGCAAGCAGTTCTTTCCACTCGTCAATATCAAACACCACTTCGTTGCCGCTGGTATTGACCACCAGGTCGCCAGCCCTGACCTCGAGAGCCTCACAGTTGTCTATCCGCAACAGGAAGTTCAGCGGGGCTATGTTCTGAGGGATGGTGACATCGATGTAGTCAGGATAGACGGGTGGCAGGGCATCGACATTCACGACGTCCTTTGGAGTCGGTGTACAGGCTGCGATCAGCAGGATGAGATAGAGTAGGTGTTTCATGGCTGCATGGGCGTTTGTGCTTTGTCGAAATAGTACCAGTAGGTATCTTTGAAGGCCTGACTGCCCCGCTGCTGGTTGTACTGCTGGAAACGCTGCAGGACATCGGGCATGACAATGAGCTCTTGCCACTGTTCGGCGGGAGCATCCGAGCCTGCAAGCCAGATGCAGAGAGCCTCCTGGTAGAGACGCTTCTGACGGGGGTGGCTGGCACAATAGCGGTCGTAGTCACGCTTGAAGTTGGTAATGTCTTTCAATAGCAGTTCCGTGCAGAGCATATAGTCCAGGGCCACGATATTGTTGGGATTGGAGTCGAGCAACTGCATCATGATGAAGTGCGAATTGTCGGTTACTGCCAGCGTATCCTGCAAGTTGCGCATCTGGGCTTTCTGCTGGTAGAAGGCTGATGTAGGTGCCTGTCTGGCCCAGTCGTCATAGGCCACGGTTTGCTCCAGCAGTCGTAGGTACTTGTGTGCTGCCAGTGTGTCGCCACTGACGATGTTGCATTCGGCAAGCCGCTTCACCATACGCACGTTCCTGTTGTCGGCACTGAAGACATTGGCCATCATGGCAGCCCGCTCGGTAAATGTCATATCGCCGAGCACCCAATAGAGCTCGTTCATGTTCTTGATGGTGTAGAGGGGTGTCTCAGGACCTATCCGGTGCAGGGTGCCCAGTTCGTTGGGCACGTAGCGCAACAGCCGGTCGGGCAGTTCTCCTCGCTGTGCCATCACCAGGTTGTAGAAGAATTTCATCTCAGGCAGGGGATTCTCTTCCTGCTCCACCAGGCTGATGACCTTGTCGTAGTTGCCAAAGCGATATTCATTGTCGATGGCCAGCACACGTTCTACCATCCACTCTGGTCCTGCAATCTTGCCCAGGCGGGGAGCTCCCAGCAACCAGATTCCCAAGGGTACTAGTGCTACGCCTACCAGTGCGGAGACCCATTTCCTCCTTGCGATGGCGGATATAAGCACGAGCAGGGTCCATCCTAGCATGGCTATACTGCCACTGAGGGGATAGTCGTAGCGCAGGTGGAACACGGCCTGAACCGTTATCACCACCAGTGCCACAGCCAGTGCCAGCCAGCGGTTCAGCTTCCAGCGCTTCAGCCCTGCAAACAGTGCCGTTCCCGTAGCCGTCAGCGTCAGTGTCAGGATAATGGCTCCGGCATAGAGGTAATAATAATATTGTGTGAGATAGTCGCCTGTCAGCCTGGCCAGCCAGCCTGTACCGCGATAGGTGGCCACATAGTCGGCCGAACACAGAAACAGCTGGTTCTGCTCCTGATAGAAGAAATGGTAGGCATAGGCCAGTTGGAAGAAAGCCCAGCAGGCCACTGCCCATAGGCATATAATCAGCCAGGGCAGCCAGCCTCGTGCCGCTGTCCCTGGCTTGTTGGGGGCATCGTGTCGTCTATGCCTTATCTGCATCTTTCTTGCGAATCTCCACACGCCGGATCTTTCCGGAGATGGTCTTGGGCAGCTCGTCGACGAACTCCACGATTCGGGGGTATTTGTATGGTGCTGTCACTTTCTTCACATGTTGTTGCAACTCCTTGACGAGGTCGTCGCCAGCCTTGTCCTTCCACTCTTTGCCGAGCACAACGGTAGCCTTGACCACCATGCCCCGGATGTCGTCAGGAACGCCTGTGATGGCACATTCCACGACGGCTGGATGCGTCATCAGTGCCGATTCCACCTCGAATGGTCCTATGCGATAGCCCGACGACTTGATGACGTCGTCGATGCGTCCCTCGAACCAGTAGTAGCCATCCTCATCGCGCCAAGCCATATCGCCAGTGTGGTAGATGCCCTCGTGCCAGGCCTCGCGGGTGAGCTCCTCGTCGCGATAGTATTCCTTAAACAGGCCGATAGGCTTCTTGTCGCCAATACGTACTACGATCTCGCCTTTCTCACCATCCTCGCACGAGGTGCCATCAGCACGCAGCAGGTCTATGTCGTACTGCGCATTGGGAATGCCCATCGAGCCGGGCTTGGGGGTCATCCAGGGGAAGGTGCCCAGCGTCATCGTCGTCTCCGTCTGTCCAAAGCCTTCCATCATGCGGATGCCCGTCTTCTCCAGGAACTTGTCGTAGACGGCAGGATTGAGGGCCTCGCCAGCTGTGGTGCAATACTCCAGGCTGCTGAGGTCGTATTTCGAGAGATCCTCACGTATCATGAAGCGATAGATGGTGGGAGGGGCACAGAAGCTCGTCACGCGGTATTTCTCTATCTGTCGCAGCAGTGTGTCGGCATTGAACTTCTCGTGGTCAAAGACAAAGACGGTAGCTCCGGCAAACCACTGTCCGTAGAACTTACCCCAGACCGCCTTGCCCCATCCTGTGTCGGCCACCGTCAGATGTAGCGACCCCTCGTGCAGGTTGTGCCAGAAGACGCCCGTGGTCAGGTGTCCCATAGCGTAGAGATAGTCGTGGGCCACCATCTTGGGCTCGCCGCTCGTTCCGCTGGTGAAGTACATCAGCATGGTGTCGTCGTTGGTGTTTACAAAGGCGGGACGCTGGAACGCCGGTGCCTGCTGCCACTCTGTCTGCCAGTCGTGGAAGCCCTGTGGGATGGGTTTGCCGTGATCGGCGATGGTGATATATTGCTTCACCGTAGGACTGTCGGCCTTTGCTGCCTGTATCTGGCTGACCACATATTCGTCGTCCACGCAGACGATGGCCTTCACCGAGGCCCGCGTGTTACGATATACGATGTCGTGCTTCGTCAGCATGTGCGTGGCAGGGATGACGATAGCACCCAGCTTGCAGAGGGCCAGCATCACTACCCACCACTCGTAGCGGCGTTTCAGGATGAGCATCACAGGGTCGTTCTTGCCGATGCCCAGGCTCTGCAGATAGCTGGCTGCCTGGTCGCTCTGCGCCTTCAGGTCGGCATAGGTGGCACGTATCTCCTCACCCTGGTCGTTGGTCCACAGCAGTGCCAGTCCGTCGGGCTTCTCTGCAGCCCATGCGTCCATCACGTCATAGGCGAAGTTGAAATTCTCCGGAATGATGAATTCCAGGTTGTTGTTGTAATCCTCTACAGACGTGAAGTGCGTCTGTTTCAAAAATCTTTCTACCATAGTTTCGTTCAGAATATGATGGCTAAAAATCTAACGTGCTCGCCGTTCAGGGTGCGCATGCCGTGGGGCTGTGTGGCATCGAAATAGATGCTGTCGCCCTCGCCCAGGGTGAGCACCTTGTCGCCGATGGTCAGCTCCATCTCGCCCTCGAGCACCATGTTGAACTCCTGTCCCGGGTGCGAGTTCATTTCCTTGGGGGCATCGCTAGGCTTGGGCTCCACGGTGACGATAAACGGGTCGGCCTTCCGTCCGCGGAAGCCACTGGCCAGGCTCTCGTAGTTATAGGCCTTGCGTCGCTCCACGTGCAGCCCCTGCCCCTTGCGGGTGAGGAAATAGTTACGCATGTGCGGCTCCTCGCCAAACATCAGCACGTCGAGCGAGATGCCATATTCCTTGGCTATCTTCTGCAGGTTGGCTACCGACAGCTCGCCCTCGCCACTTTCCATCTTCTGGTACTGTTCTTCCGTGATGCCACAGAGCTGTGCCATGTCAGCCACGGGGATATCGAGTACATCGCGCAGTCCGCGCAGTCGCTCGCCTATTTGTTTCAGTTGTTCGTCCATATGTGTATTAATTGTCATTTTGAGTGCAAAAGTACGAAGAATTATTTTATTTTTACTAATTTTGCCCCTAAAATGTGTCACAAGATGCAAGTTTTTGCGTAAAAGAGGTAGAATGACGCAAGAGGAATTCAGAAACGAAGCGAAGCGTATGCGGCCACAGCTGTTGCAGACAGCCAGGCGCTATGTGGGCACTGACGCTGCCGAGGATATGGTGCAGGATGTGCTGCTGCGCCTGTGGCAGATGTGCGACGAGCTGCATCTGCCCCTTGAAGGGCTTGCTGTCGTGCTGGTGCGCAATCGCTGCATCGACTCCCTGCGCAGACGGTCTTTGCCACGGGCAGAAAGGTGGCAACAGTCTTCTGAAGATGTCCTGCTGACGGCAACTGAGAGCGGAGAACAGACAGAACGGCTGGAGCGGGTGATGGCCATTATCGAACGCATGCCACCCCTGCAGCAGACCATTCTGCGACTGCGACACATCGAGGGGATGGAGATGCGCGACATTGCCAGCCTCGTTGGCTCGAATGAAGTGGCTATCCGCAAAGCACTGAGCCGTGCCCGACAAACCGTAAGACAACAATATCTGAAGAAATATGAACAATGAACTGAAAATACGTACACTGCTGGAACGATTCTTTGATGGCGAGACAACACTCGACGAGGAACGGCAGCTCTATGACTACTTCCGACAGCAGCCAGACATGATGCCTGACGACCTGCGTCAGCTACGCGAGATGTTCCTCGACCTAAGTGTATTGCCAACAGCTGACTTACAGCCAGATAGTCCGTCAAAGCCCCATTCCCCCAGCAGATGGAAGTGGGCTGCGGCTGCGGTTGCCATCATGCTGCTGGCAGGTGGAGCAATGACACTCTTCACGCATCAAAGCGACGACGACGAGCTGGTGGCGTACGTCTATGGACAGCGGACCACCAACCGCGAGGTCGTGCTCACGGAGATGCAAAAGACCATGACTGCCCTGGCCAACGACGGCAGTGACATCGTGGAAGAACAACTTAGGCAAATGTTCAGTAACCCATAATATAATAATGTATATGAAGAAAATTCTTGTCATATTCGTGATGCTCTGCCCCCTGATGCCCCTGAAGGCACAGACGGGCTTGCATATCAACGAATTGTTTCTGGGGCACATCATCCCACAGGAACGGATGGTGGAGACACGTGTGCGGGGAAAGACACTGGAAAAGTACCAGCTCACCTACTACCGCAGCCTGCGCTTCAATGCCACGGCAGCTGAAACCCAACGTCTGCGACAGCTGATGGACGACGATGCGAAAGGATGCTTTGTCAGTATCTATGAGCGACAGAAGACATACACGCAGAAGATACAGGTGCCCCGCCAAGAGGGCAAGACGCGATTCCTATGCTATCAGGAACAGCCAGCCAGGCAGAAGGACCTGCAAGAGGTGACCGTCATCTTTATGGAAGGCACCGTCAGCAGTTTGAAGCAATTAGATGAATTATTAAAATAGTACATAAACAATGAAACAGATCCATACCGCACTCACCATAGTGCTCGTACTGAGTGCCTATAGCGCATCAGCACAAAGCGACACCCTCGTCATCAACAATCCCCACAAGGTGACCATCATCAGCAACGACTCGCTGCAGCGGGTCATCGTCAACGGCAAACAGGGTGACGACGATTTCAACTATCAGAACACCATACGGCTCGTGGATGCCAACTACGAGAGCCATACCAGCATCAGCCGCGACCACTGGGAGCTCATACCATCGGTCAGAGTGGGATCGAGAAAGGACGACGAACAGGACTATAGCAACGTGATCTCCGCTCATCTCGGCATTGGGTTCACCAGTCCCACGCATGCCGATGACCGTCTGGACTTTTCGACCTTCAAGTCGTTGGAGTTAATTACTACCATCGCACAGTGGGACCACTTCGTGGACCGCCGCCGGCGCAACATGCTCTCGCTGGGACTGGGACTGAACTGGCGTAACTACTGCATGACTGGCGACCGTTTCTTTACCAAGGCTGACGGCAGCGATGTCACCGTGGCGCGATACCCACTGACCTACGAGCCCAAATTCTCGCGCATCCGTATCTTCGCCCTCACTGCCACCCTGCGCTTCGAGCACGACTTTGGTCACGGCTTTGCCATTGGCTTCGGACCCGTATTCAACTACAATGCCCATGCCTCCATCAAGAACAAGTACAAGTTCCTGGGCGAGAAGCACGAGCGCATGGAGAAGAACATCCGCCAGCGGCCTTTCACCATCGACTGGATGCTGAACATGCGCATTGCCGACATACCGTTATATGTGAAATACAGCAACGACGATGTGCTGAAAGACGGAGGTGTGAAATTCAAATCGCTCTCCTTCGGCCTCTATCTGTAGTTCCCATGGTGAACGGCTAACATCTCTATTGGTATTGCATTTGTACAACAAAAAGGGCTAAAATGTATAAGGGCTAAAATGGGCGATTCTTTATTATATAATGTATGACAAAAGAACTCAATTTGTAAAGAAATGCGAGCCGCAATCTCACTCATAGTGAGCCGTAATCCCACTCATAGCGAGCCGTAATCCCACTCATAGTGAGCCGTAATGTCCTGACAGAGGGGGCGTATATCTCCTGCGAATACACATGTCCACCCTACCTACATTTGCAATGTAGATGTTGGGGATTCAAATAAATGTTGTCTATTTGCTGGATATAGAAAGGATGTTAATTGTTCTAATTGTCTAGCAACTCCATTTCCTTACCAGTCCATTCTTCTCCATCTATCAAATAGACGTTTATGTCCTTAACTCTAAATCCTACGGACTCGTAGCAATGCTGGGCCGCAGGATTATTGTCGAAGACACCCAGTGTTATCTTCTTTGCTCCGAACTCGTTTTTGGCTTTCTCAATAGCAAGTTGCAACATCCTCTTCCCATAGCCCATGCCTCGCAACTCATTGCTGACGATGACGAACCCAAAGCGAACAACGTTTTTCGATTCTCCAGGATAGCGAAGCATGAGATGGCCTACTATCTTTCCGTTGTTGTCAATGGCTGTAAAGGGGAAAATGTTATCATCGGCATATTGAGCATCCATATCCTCTGGTCGAGGAGGATAAAGGGGAAATCTGTCAGCACTCCA
>JAIKWS010000031.1 GCA_024684515.1 Prevotella sp. | reverse complement strand
GGAGCCATCATCAAAGGAACAGGCCACAGCGGTCGCCTACGGTCTTGCAGCAGAACGAGCATGAAGCAGATGGTCAGCGGGATAAATAGCATGAAGTCGAGCGTTGCACCAATTAATAAGCCCATCTTGACATCATCACTTGAAGTGAGGTACGCCGTTGGTATATACCACAGATGACTTAAAGCCATAGAGGCAAAGAAAGTTGCAGCCCAGCGACGCAGTCTTACCGGCGGGGTGTTGTCGGGTGCAAAGGCATTTGCTCGACGAAACAGCAGATAGCAGCAGGCAATGATGTTGGTCATTGCTACTGCGCCATACAGTATATAAAACAGAATACTCTGCGGTAGAGGTTGATCGTACATTTTAGTTTCTTAATTAACTGTCGGCATGTAAAACAGCGCGGGCCCACGCCTATCACGTGAGCATTCACTATATCTTTTCTTTCTACGTTGTAAGGGCCAACGTTGTCCGTTTGAAATTTCCACGTTTCGGGGACAAGAAGAGACAGCGAACGCCATTTCTTTAACCAGCAATATTAGTTTGGAGATCGCAATAATACGAAATCCTATTGCAAAGGTATAACAAAAACCTAAGAAAAGGATTGTTTATTTCTACATTTTTGTATTTAAAAAAACTTAAATCTTACATTTATTCACAAAATGGGTATCTTTTTCCATCGATAGTCAGTTTGTCAAACCCGCCAACGAATTGCCTCATTCTTTGCAAGCAAAACCAGCAAGCTGGAGCACCCGAGCAAGCTTCTAGCCTCCTTCTAGCCTGCTTCTAGCCTGCTTCTAGGCTCCTTCTAGCCTCCTTCTAGCCTGCTGTAGGAGTATGACTAGAGCGAGAGTGAAAGGAGAGTGAAAGGAGAGTGAAAGGAGGCTGAAGCGAAGGAAGATTATGAGAGCATCGACCTACGGTTTCTTTCGATGGGTATGCAGGCACTATTCAAGGAGAATTCTTTTCGGATACTTTCAGGATCATATATAAAAGAGGCCTAGCACAAGAATAAGGTAAGCTTGACACAAGCTTAAGGTAAGCTTAACCCAAGAACAAGCCAAGAACAAGCCAAGAAGGTGGCAAGCTCCGGTTTTTAACATTTGACTTGCCCTATTGCGGACGATCTCTTTGGAGACACGGGGACACAGACTGGTCCCCGTGTCGCGGCTGACACAGTTGCCGTTGGCAGTTATATTTTCAAATATGACTTTAGCGATTCAACATACTCCTCGAAGGCTATACCCAGAAAGAATATCATCCACCAGCGACGGAGGTCCCTAGGGCATCATCACCTTTTTGCCATCGACGATGTAGATGCCGTTTGACGGATTAGCAACCTGCTGGCCGGCAAGACTATAAGTGACACCGTCGGCAGCAACATACTCAGGCTGTAGTGCCGGGATAGCGGTAGGCGTCGGAAACACCGATCGCTTCATGACCTGTGTCATGCAGTGAGCAGCACCATAGCCCTGGGTAAGCTGGTCAAGGGGTATCCATTCCACAGTGACGCCATGCTCTGCCAATGCCTGCTTATAGGCATCTGACTGTCCGGCAACACATGCGATGTGACGTCCCTCGATGCAGAGGAAGTTGTTGCCGTAGTGATCGGCATCTTCCTTGGAGACGCGGATGAACTCAACACCTCGCTTTTTCATGAAGTCGACAAACGACTGACCTTCATAGGCAGCTACCTGATGATAGGCTGTCGTTCCTGGCTGGCGGGCATACATAGAGATGGTCAGGAAGTTCTGACTGTCTGCGCTGGTAGCATCATAACGGTTGAAGCACAGTGTGCAGAGGTCTTTGTCTATGACATTGAAATAAGTGTCGAGATGCATCTGGTACTGGTCTTTCCAAGCATCGCGGACAACCACCAGCGTGTCATGTCCTACGACATCATTTTCCAGCATCTCATCAATGGCCCTTTGCGTGGTACGCAGTCCACAACCTATCAGTCCCAGGGTGCCAAAGGGGATATAGTCACCGCCTTCCAGATAACTGTCCTCCCCCTGTATGCGATAGGCGATATCAGCTCCCATATAGCGATAGCAAGCCTCGATGATGCTGGTCTCTGGGAACCGCTGCGAGGAATTCATCCTACAGATGACATGCCCTTTTGGGGTTGAGATGCTCTGATCGCGACAGAAATACAAGTTCATCAGTGGATTGGTGGTATAGCTGGCTTCAAAGCCAGTATTGAAGCCTGTCGGTCTGAGGTTTACGGTGGGCTGTAGCAAGATGACCCGCACCAGGTCGGCAACCGACATCTTGGCCAGTGTCTCCTGGCGATAGTTCTCTTGCTCTTCTGCATACTGAGCATCGACATTGTAGACCAACACCTTCCCGGCCAGCTTCTGCAGTTCTTCTCTTGGCATCTTCATCAGGATGTCCTGTACGGTGAATACTTCGACACCGTTGTTTTTCAGCACCTCCATGTAGTACTGGTGTTCTGCTGCCGCCTTGTCAACATCGAAGTAGTCTTCGAAAAGTCCGGCCATAGGATGTATCACCCCATAGAAGAGCTCCTGGCCTGGTGTGTGCATCAGGATGGTGCCCGCGTGCATCCATTCTGCCTTTGGATATTCCAACGTTTGTGCCTTTCCCGCCTGACTCATGGCAAAGCCACACGCAAGCAGCGTAACGAAAAATTTAATATGTTCTTTCATACCTGTATCATTTTAATAAAACTGAAACTCACGGCAAAGATACGAATAAGCGAGGGAAAAACCAAATAATTTTGAGTTTTTCCGAGCAATCCTCTAATTCTCTAATTCTTGACAACAATCTACCCAGTGCCTGAAGCCAATTCTCTAATTCTTGACAACAATCCACCTCGTGCCTGAAGCCAATTCTCCAATTCTCTAATTCTTGACAACAATCTACCTCGTGCCTGAAGCCAATTCTCTAAATCCTGACAACAAAAAGGGCACAACTCTTATGTGTTCTCAAAGTTTTTTCGTAAATTTGCATCCCAAAAGACCATTTATTGAGGAAACAAACATTATTAATAATATGAAGAGTGACATACAGATAGCACGCGAATGTGAGCTGAAACCCATTGGCGACATTGCAGCTCAGCTAGGGATCGATCCAGAGAAGATAGAGCCCTACGGACGTTTTATGGCCAAGGTGCCAGTAACCCTTATCGACGAGGAGAAGGTCAGGCAAAGCCGGCTGATCCTGGTGACTGCCATCAGTCCTACGAAGGCAGGTATTGGCAAGACCACCGTAAGCATCGGTCTGACGCTGGGTCTGAACAAGATTGGTAAGAAGGCAGCTGTCGCTTTGCGTGAGCCATCGCTCGGTCCCTGTTTCGGAATGAAAGGCGGTGCTGCCGGCGGTGGCTATTCCCAGGTGCTACCGATGGAAAAGATCAACCTTCACTTCACAGGCGACTTTCATGCCGTGACCTCAGCCCACAATACCATCAGTGCCCTGCTAGACAACTATCTCTACCAGCATCGCAAGGATGGCTTTTCCCTGCGGGAGATTTTCTGGAAACGGGTGCTTGACGTGAACGACCGTGCCCTGCGCAATGTGGTGACAGGCCTGAGGGGTGATGGTGTGGTGTCAGAGACAGGCTTTGACATCACCCCGGCCTCAGAGCTGATGGCTATCCTCTGTCTGGCCACGAACGAGTCGGATCTGCAGCGGCGTATCGAGAACATCGTGCTGGGCATCACAGCAGATGGCAAGCTATTCAAAGTGAAAGACCTTGGTGTGGCCGGTGCCATCACCGTATTGTTGCGCGATGCACTCTCACCCAATCTGGTGCAGACGACAGAGCATACGCCAGCCTTTGTCCATGGCGGTCCCTTCGCCAATATCGCTCACGGCTGCTCAAGTGTGGTAGCCACGAAGATGGCCATGAGCTATTGCGACTATGTGGTCACCGAGGCAGGCTTCGGTGCTGACCTTGGTGCGGAGAAATTCTTCGATATCAAATGCCGCAAGACAGGACTCCAGCCACGACTGGTGGTGATCGTTGCTACCACGCAGGGACTGAAGATGCATGGCGGAGTCGATCTCGATCATATCAAGGAGCCCAATGCAAAGGGACTGACGGAAGGGCTCAAGAATCTGAACCGCCACATCCGCAACATGCAAGGCTTCGGACAGCCTGTCGTGGTCACTATCAACCGTCATGATGCCGACTTGGACGAGGAAATCGATATCGTGCGCAAGAACTGTGAGGATCTGGGTGTTGACTTCGCTGTCAATGAGGCTTTCCTAAAAGGCAGCGAAGGCGCCATCGACCTAGCCCAGACCGTTGTCAATACCATCGAGCGGCAACATCCACTTCCCATCCGCTTCACCTATAAGGAGGCAGACTGTCTGGAAGACAAGATAGAGAAGGTATGCAAGCGCATCTATGGTGCCTCTGCCGTAGAGTACAGCAAGACGGCAAAGAAAAAGCTGGATGACCTGCGTGCCACCTTTACCGATGAAGACGGTGCCATTGCCCACTATCCTGTCTGTATCGCCAAGACACAGTTCTCCTTCTCTGCCGATTCCACACGATACGGCTCACCCGAGGGCTTTACCATCCGCATCCGCGATGTCATCCTCAACTGTGGCAGTGAGATGATCGTTGCCATCGCCGGCGATATGCTCCGCATGCCCGGACTGCCAAAGAGTCCGCAGGCAGAGCGTATCACCATTGTCAACGGCGAGATAGAAGGTCTTTCGTAAAAGCACTGACAACAGAGTCACTGACAACCACAATGAAGAGAAAACTATTATTCCTGCTGGGTATCGCGATATTGCTGATATCTACTACCAGTGCCAAGAAAGTACATACACTGGGAGACTCGACGATGGCTCACTACAATGAGAATGTCACCAACACACGCGGATGGGGAATGTATTTTGGCCATTTCCTCACCAACGGGTGGACATCGGTCAACTATGCCAAGGGGGGTCGTGACTCCCGTGGCGGCTTCAACGAGCTGTGGCAGAATGCCAAGAACAATGTTGAAGCCGGCGACTATGTGCTTATACAGTTTGCCCATAACGACGGCAAGTACCGTGGCATCGACAACCTGGAGCTGCAGGAATACTACACGGCCAACGGCGATGCTGCCAATGCCGCAGCCGTGAAAAAGGACGGACGTGGAACGACGCCTTCCACGACCTACAAGGAATGTCTGAAGCAGATTGTAGATGCTGTCAGGGAGAAGGGTGCTACGCCTATCCTCGTCTCGGCCGTATGCCGCTGCTACTTCAGTGGTAGCACCATCACCCGTGCCGGACGGCATGACCTGGGCGACAAGTACGATGCACTGGTCAATGGCGAATACAAGACCGCACTGGCGATAGGTGCCGATGACCATACCATGGACTATAGCTACCACATGCGACAGCTGGCGACGGAACTGAACGTACAGTTCATCGATATGACCACTGCCACGAGAAATCTCTATGAGAGCTATGGCACCTACGACAAGTGCTATGCCGCTCTCTTTGACAAGGGAGCCACAAAAGACAACACCCACTACAATCTGACAGGTGCCTTGTCTGCTGCCCGTCTCTGTGCCCAGCTACTCAAGGAGGCAGGCATACTGACCGATGCCATCGAGATACCTCGCGACCTCGCCATCTCTCCCTCTACTGGTGACATGGGCGATGTCTATGTAGGACAATGGGGCATGAAGGAGCTGACACTCACGGGATTAGGACTGGAACCGGCCACAGGCAATATCAGGATGACGGCTTCTGAGGGCATCCTGCTGTCTACCGACAAGCACAACTGGACGGACATCCTGGAGGCAACCTATGAAAATGAGACGGTCATCAAGACCTTCTATGCCAAGGTGGCAGCCACAGCTGCTGGCAAGTTCTGCGGCACGGTTACGGCTACCATTGGCGACAAGACGGCTGTTGCCAAGCTGACGATGAATGCCATCGGTCTGGGTGATGGTGCCCCCTTCACGGTCAGCTGGCCACTGACCAGCAATGACGAAGCCGCTGTGCAAGGCAGTGCCAATGCCACCGCGGTCAAGGTTGAGGGCATGGTGAAGGATGGCAACAACGCTACAAACGGCATCATGGTCAGCACCAGCGAAGGTGGAGCATGGGTGAAGGCTGAGGACGACTCACCAAACCAGTATGTACAGTTCTGCATCGCCTGTCCCGACGGTCAGCAACTCGACATCAACCACATCGCCATGCAAGTAGGTGCTCGTGGCGGTAACGGCATGCGCTGTCATGTGTACTATTCTACCGATGGCTTCAAATCCCGTACCGCCCTCTATGATCCCGCTTCGATGACCAGCAATGTGATGAACGACGTGGTGGCTACGCCTGTTGTCAAACTGGAGGAAGGTGACCAGCTGCAGATTCGTGTCTATCCCTGGCATACGGGCAATGCTACTGGCAAGTGGCTATGTATAAAAGATGTGAAGATTGGCGGACAGGCCAAGGCAAACTGAGTACAGGCTTTGTATCCAGGAAATGGACGGCAGGCAGCCTGCTCACGGGTCACATGCTTACGCTGATATATCATTGTGTATGTGATATTGCCATTTCCCGACTAGATTGAAGAAGAATCATAAAATCATTTAAAATATAGGGGGAAAATGCTTGTTATTGTAGATTTATTACTATTTTTGTAACCACAATCAGATTGTCACTCAACGACTCCAACTAAAAAGCTAAGATTATGAAACAAAAGAAGTTAATTATTGCAGTTCTCACTGCCGTACTGCTTGCAGTTCCGTCAATGGTTCAGGCAAAGAGCGTACAGGCAAAGGCCAAGATGCTCGAAGTGTCATTTGACTATCAGCGACAGCCTGGTCCTGGCTCCAACCAGTATGCAGTATGGATTGAGAATGAAAAGGGAGAGGTCGTCAGGACGCTCTTCGTCACCTCTTACACCACCAAAGGCCGTGCCCGTGGTGGCCAGCAGCCCCAACGGGGCTACATCGTCAGGCCGGCATGCGTGCCAACCTGGGTGAAAACCGTCATTGCTGACGAGCTGACCGACCAGCAGCTGGATGCCGTCACGGGAGCCACACCACAGGCCAGCGGTACACAGACCTTCACCTGGGACTTCAAGGACCAGCAAGGAAAGACCGTTCCAAAGGGGAACTACAAGGTGGTTGTAGAAGCTACACTGTTCAACGACAGCGACATCATCTATTCCGGCACGTTCTCTACCAAGGACAAGACTGGCGACATCACGATAACATCTGAACTCACCAAGCACGACGAGAGGCACAAGGACATGGTGACCAATGTAAAAGCAATGCTGAAATGAGGACGACTGTCCACCCAGGAATCACAAAAGGATACTCATAGATACACATATTAAACGGTAATTAAAAAACTAGACAACGACATGAAAAAGTATTTCAGTATGGTTGTAGCACTTCTGTCTGCTACTTTTTTCCTCAGCGCTTGTAAGAGCTCCCCTGTGGAAAAGGATGTGAACGATTTTCGCATTAAGCGGGGTACGAACATTAGCCACTGGCTGTCACAGTCAGAAGAACGTGGCGAGGCACGTCAGCAGCATATCCAGGAAGACGACTTTGAACGACTGGAGCAGTTGGGCTTTGACTTTGTCCGCATCCCCATTGACGAGGTCCAGTTCTGGGACGAGGACGGCAATAAGCTGCCTGAGGCCTGGCAGCTGTTGACCAATGCCCTCGACTGGTCGGTAAAGCACCATCTGCGGGCAATTGTAGACCTGCACATTATCCGTTCTCACTATTTTAACGCTGTCAACGAAGGGGCAGGAAATGCCAACACCCTCTTTACCTCGGAAGAGGCCCAGCAAGGTCTTATCAACATGTGGTACCAGCTTTCCGATGCCTTGAAGGGCTATAGCAACGACTCTGTTGCCTATGAGTTCATGAACGAGCCAGTGGCTGACGAGCACGAGCAGTGGAACCTGTTGATAGCCAAGGTCCACAAGGCATTGCGTGAGCGTGAGCCTCAGCGTACACTCGTCATCGGTTCCAACCGCTGGCAGGGCTATGAGACGATGAAATATCTCAAGGTCCCCGAGGGTGACAAAAACATTGTGCTCTCCTTCCACTATTACAACCCCATGATTCTGACGCACCATGGCGCATGGTGGACTCCTATCGGCAAATACACGGGAAAGGTCAGCTATCCCGGCATACTGGTGTCACAAGAGGATTATGAGGCTGCCCCCGACTCACTGAAGGCGGAGCTCGAGCCCTACACCAGGCAAGAGTGGAATATCGACAGAATCCGTGCGGACTTTAAGGATGCCATCGACGTGGCAAAGAAATACGGCTTGCAGCTCTTCTGTGGCGAGTGGGGCGTCTACGAGCCTGTTGACCGCGAGCTGGCCTACAAATGGACGAAGGACATGCTAACGGTATTTGACGAGTTCGATATCGCATGGACCACATGGTGCTATGATGCTGACTTCGGATTCTGGGACCAGCAGAAACATGAGTATAAGGACAAAGGGCTTGTAGACATACTGACGTCAGGAAAGAAGCTGGGGAATTAAAGGAGACAAAGGCAAAAAGACTCCCGCATTTGCTTCCTTCAATAGCATAGACATGACCTTGTAATAAAAAATCTTTTAAAAAGGCAAGCAACAGAATGCTGGTTGACAAATAATCAGTATCTTTGCGCCTGCAATGAATCATATTCATCAACTATTCTAACAAAGACTTTATGAAAACGACAAAAATGATAATGGTCGCCTGGGTGCTGGCAGCACTGGTGGGCTGTAAAAGTAACGTGAAGGACACGGCACAAATCACAGACCTGCCTCGCACAGAGACACCCGACAGCATCGCTGTGGCAATGGAAGGGTTCTTCAGTCAGGCAGCTGCCGACTCCATGGATATCCATAGCGTGATGATTGTGAAGGACGGAAAGGTGATTTACAGCCGGTGGCAGAGTCAGGGTGTGGACAGCGTGCCACATGTTCTCCACTCGGTGAGTAAGACATTCACCGCTACGGCTGTCGGTCTCGCCATTGCAGAGGGGAAAATGGCCTTGACGGACAAGGTAGTCAGCTTCTTCCCTGACAAGCTGCCTGCTGAGCAGAGTGACAATCTGAAAGCCATGACGGTGCGCGACCTGCTTACGATGTCATGCGGACATGATGTCGAGCCTTCCTTGCGCAACTCCGACAACGCAGAACAGGACTGGGTAACGGCCTTCCTTGCACATCCGGTCGTTCACAAGCCTGGGACGTTCTACCTATACAATAGCCTCGGAACCTATATGCTTTCAGCTATTGTACAGAAGGTGACAGGCGAGAAGGTGGTGGACTATCTGGCCACACGTCTCTTCGAGCCCCTGCATATTGACAAACCCAGATGGGAGGAGAGTCCGCAAGGCATCAACGCGGGTGGATGGGGCCTCTGGCTAAAGACCGAGGACCTGGCGAAGATGGGACTGCTATTGCTTCAGAAGGGTGAGTGGAACGGCAAGCAGCTCATACCTGCAGAATGGGTGGCTGAGATGTCAAGGAAACAAGTGGAGAGCATCAATCCCGGCACACGTATAGAGGAAGCCGCAGCCAAAGGCATGACCCCTGAGACCAGCGACTGGATGCAGGGCTATGGCTACCAGATGTGGCGCTGCCGCCCCGGCTGTTTCCGTGCCGATGGTGCCAGGGGACAGTATATCATCGTCGTTCCTGACAAGAATGCCGTCGTGGCCATCACCTCTGACGTAGAGGATCTGCAGGGTGAACTGAATCTTGTGTGGGAGCGCATACTTCCTATTCTCTGACTAGACATACACAGCAGCATGAGACTAAGAAACGGAATGGACATTCCTCAGATTGGCGTGGGTACATGGACGCTGCGTGGAGAAACAGCCCGACAGAATGTGAGGCTGGCTCTCGAGGCAGGATTCCGGCATGTCGATACGGCACAAGGCTATGAGAACGAGGCAGAAGTGGGACAAGGCATCATCGACAGTGGTGTGCCCCGGGATGACGTTTTCCTGACCACGAAAGTGAATACTGGAATCATGCGACAGGGCAGCCAGGCTGTACGCGACTCGATTGATGAGAGTCTGGACAAGCTGAAGACTGACTACATCGACCTGTTGCTGATCCACTGGCCAGTGAAAGACTGCGTGAGACATACCTGGCAGGTGATGGAGGAATATGTCAGGAAGGGAGTGGTAAGGGCTATTGGCGTGAGCAACTTCAACCGCCATCATCTGGATGAACTGCTCGTATATGCGAAGTTCATTCCCGTCATCAATCAGATTGAGGTACATCCGCTGATGACGCAGCAGGAGAATATTGCCTACAACCGATCGCTGGGCATTCAGGTAGAGGCATGGGGGCCATTCGGACAGGGTGACATCGATGTTGTCGGCCACCCGCTGCTGCAGGCGCTGGCAGCAAAATACGAGAAGACAGCCTCGCAGATAGTGCTTCGCTGGATTGTTCAAAACGGCCTGATTACCATACCAAGAGCAAAGCCCAGCCACTTCGCGGAGAATCTGGAGATCAGGAAATTCCGACTCTCGGACGAGGATATGGTGGCTATCAGCAACTTGAACCAGAATCGTCGCTCTAACGTTCTCAACGACCCAGAGACGTTCCCTTGGTAAATAACACAATACATTACGATAATGAAAAAAACAATTATTTTCTTAATGACTATGATGGGAGCAATGCAACTGCAAGCACAGGACAAGGACTTCTGGATTTTTCTATGCTTCGGACAGTCGAATATGGCAGGACAGGCACCTATCGAACAGCAAGACATGGCTGTTAGCGACCGCTATCTCAGCATGGCGACCACTGATGGTGCCGACCGCAAACTGGGGACATGGCGCAAGGCAGTGCCACCACTCTGTCGTGCCGATGCTCATCTGGGACCTGTAGACTGGTTCGGACGTACGCTGCTCGATGTGGTGCCCGAAAATGTACGCATAGGCATCGTATCGGTGGCTGTCGAGGGCTGTCCGATCACTTTCTTCGACAAAGACCAGAACAAGGCACTTATCGCCAAGGAGGAGCGCGACTGGATGAATGGCATCCTCGATCAGTATGGCCGCGATCCCTACGAGCGTCTGCTCGCGATGGCAAAAAAGGCCTCCAAGGATGGCATCATAAAGGGTATCCTGCTCCACCAGGGCGAGACCGATGCCTATAATGACAAGTGGCGCAAGACGCTGAGAAAGATCTACCGTGACCTGCAGCAGGAGCTGAAGTTCGACTCTACGGCGGTACCCTTGCTCGTCGGTGAGGTGGTGAGAAAGGAGTATGGTGGCATCTGCGGACATGCCAATCCCACCATCAACGACATTGCCAACCACTATCCCAACACGTTTGTCGTATCGTCAGAAGGCTGTCTGCCCAGTGCTGACAACCTGCACTTCTCTAGCGAGGGCTACCGCATGCTGGGCCGCCATTATGCCCTGCGCTATCTGGAGGCAACGAATCCTACACTGGCAGAGACATGCCGGCAGAGACTAGCCGCCACGGGATTGGACCAGTCGAGTGTAGCCACATCGACTCTTGCCGTAGAGACCAAGAGAAATGGCAACATGCTCCAGGTATCAGCATCGGAAGCGGTGGAGAAGGTTGACGTGGTCAGCTTTTCCGGTCAAACCGTGAAGACCTATGCACTGGGAGGTGCAAAAGAGTTTGAGCTGTACATGAAGGACCTGCCAAGAGAGAAGCTGGTGTTCGTATTCCAGAGCACGAACGGAAAGGTAACCAAGGATGTTGACCTGACGGCTGGCAACGACTCGCCCATGTCATACCAGCCTTTTTCCACACCGCTGACGAAGGACCAGTTCATACAGGTTACCATCGTGGTGGATGACATCCAGCGGGCTGCCAAGGCATGGGCAGCCATACTTGACGTCCCGATGCCAGAGATCTGGACGAATCATCTGAAGAGCAATGGAGACTATCCGTATACCTATCGCGGAAAAGACATCCCATGCGACTTGCAGATGTGTGTCTTCAACATGGGCAGCTGGATGCTTGAACTCCATCAGGTGGACCAGACGGCGAGCACTTTCCGCGAGTTCCAGGATAAGCATGGCTATGGCGTACACCACATCGGATTTGAAGTCGGTGATTCACGCGACAAGATCATCAGCGAGCTAAAGGCTATGGGCTTTGACACTGAGCGTACAATAGGCATTTATCCTGGCAGCAGCTGGACAATCGTGGACAGCGAGGAAGTACTGGGTGTGAACCTCAATATAAAGCCAAAGCGATAACAGGCAGAAGTATGAAGGAGCACCTTTCATTCATCCTGCTTCTATGACATAGAAGCTGACCCAGCCATATCATAATGAGCAGTCATCGTTTTGACTGCTCATTATGGTGATAGGGCATCCTATCTTGAATCTACAGTGTTATAGTCTAGTTGTCCTATACCAGAATAGCTATTGGGCCCTACTCGTTAAAATATCATAAAAACCAACAAGGATTACTATCTTTTTTGCACAATTTTCGTAATTTCGCACAGTCTTTGAAGAAAAACAAATGAGTGATACCGGAATCTGAGATGACGAGGTGTCATCCCTGCCCAGGCATTGGCACATTGTAAACCAACGACAAGATGTTTAACGACTACAAAAAAGAGAGATGAAGAGACAACATGTTCTGCAGGCCACGAGGTGCCTGTTTGCTGTACTTCTGACTAGTCTGATAGCAGTGGGGGCTTTTGCTGTTCCTGCCAAACCGAGAGTGTGCAAGTCCCTGAATCTTAGCAACGGACAGGTGGTCAATGCTACACTCGTTGGTGATGAGTATGGTCACTACTGGCTGGGGGATGACGGCAAGGCATACCAGCTACAGACAGGAACGATGGTCTACCATGAGGTGGACGCCAGACGGCTGGGACAGCGAAGCCATGTGAGACGCTCGGCACAGAACAGCAGGCGTAGCCAGCGACTGGCTCAGAAGAGAAGCAGTGCCACAAGCAGTTACACGGGTGAGAAGAAAGGACTGATCATTCTGGCTAACTTCTCCGACGTGCAGTTCACTGGCGATGACCCCAAGGGAGAAATTCAGCTATTTATCAACTATGAAAATCTTAAGCGTATCACCTTTGGACTTTTTGAAGGCTCGCTACATGACTATTTCAAAGACCAAAGTGACGAAAAGCTTTCCCTGACCTTCGACATCGTGGGGCCTGTGACCTTAAGCAATACACAGAGCTACTACGGCGGCAATGACAGCGAGGGCGATGACCTGCGGCCCCGGGAGATGGTAAAAGAAGCAGTGCAGCTGGCCGACGAGAACGTGGACTTTGCTAACTACGACTGGGACAACGACGGTGAGGTGGACCAGGTATATGTGCTCTATGCCGGCAAGGGAGAGGCTGACGGTGGTGGTGAAAATACCATCTGGCCCCACGAATGGAATCTGGGAAGCCTGGCACTGACGCTGGACGGCAAGACCATCTACACCTATGCCTGTAGTGCGGAGCTGGATGCGGACGGCAAGAGAGCGGGCATAGGTACGATGTGCCATGAGTTCAGCCACTGCCTGGGCTTTCCTGATTTCTACGATACCGACAATAGTGGCGGACAGGGCATGGGATACTGGGACCTGATGGACTCTGGCTCCTACAACGGCGATGGCCACCGGCCAGCAGGATATACCAGTTATGAACGCTGGGCTGCTGGATGGAGAGAGCCTGTGGAACTGGAAGTCTCGACAGCTGTCAGCGGCATGAAGGCACTCACGGAGGGAGGTGAGAGCTATATCATCTATAATAGTGGTAACAAGAATGAGTACTTGCTGCTGGAAAACCGCCAACAGACAGGATGGGACAAGAGTCTGCCCGGTGCAGGCCTGCTGGCTATTCATGTGGACTACGATGCTACTATCTGGAACGACAACAAACCGAACGATGACCCTAGCCACCAACGTATGACCTGGATTCCTGCCGATGGGGAATATGAATATACGACGGATAGCAATGGCAACAAATACTACACCGTACAGGGAATGGCAACAGACCCGTTCCCATCGGGAGAATACAACGCCTTTGGCAAGGGTACCGACCGTACGGTAGCACTCTATCATACCAATGCCACCGGAACTGAAGACCTGGAATATACGGTCAAGGATATCACCCAGGATGCTGACGAGGGCACCATTTCCTTCAGCTTCGTAGGCACCTGGCATGTGGCCACTCCGACATTCTCTCCTGAATCGGGCTATTATGAGGAAGCACAGAACGTAGCCATCAGCTGCAGCACGGCCAATGCCGTCATCTATTACACCACCGACGGTTCGGTGCCCACCACCAGTAGCACCTTATATACCGGCCCGCTGACGGTGAAAGAGACGACACTCATCAAAGCCATAGCCGCTGTGGGAGAAGACCTGAGCCGTGTGGCCTCTGCCACCTATAGCATTGGCGCAGAGAAATATGCCCTGGTGAAGGATGCCAGCAAGCTGGCTGCTGGCGACAAGGTGCTGATAGCCTATGTGAATGGAAACACCGCCTATGCCATGGGCGGACAGAATGCTAACAATCGTGCTGCCGTCAGCATCACCAAGAATGGCGATGGCACGCTGACTCTAACAGACAACGTGGAGGTGGTCACACTGTCTAAAAGCGGCGACAGCTTCATGTTTGGCGTGACTGGTGGATACCTGTATGCTGCCAGCAGTGAAGCAAACTATCTGCTGACCGAGCAAACGGCTGACGACAATGCGAAGGCCTCTGTCGCCATCAACAGCAACAACGGACAGGCAACCATCACTTTCCAAGGCAGCAACACACGCAACAGGATGCGCTATAATCCCAACAGCGGCTCACCGCTCTTCTCCTGTTATAAGTCATCGTCAACCGTAGGCTCTGCTCCCATGATTTACAAGCTGGTGGGAAAAGTGACCCTGGAAGATGCTGCTGACAACAGCACAGCCATAACCGATAATAGTGGTGAAACGAAGAACGTGATCATCAACGGTCGCACCCTCTTCAAGGATGGATGCTGGAATACGCTGTGCCTGCCATTCGCAGTCACCGATGGTGACAATTCTGACGGACTTACTTTCACGGGGACGCCACTCGAGGGGGCTACCGTCATGCAGCTGGATGCCAGCAGCTCAAGCCTGACTACTGACGGGCTGCTGACCATCGTCTTCTCGTCCGCAACAAGTATCAAGGCTGGCAATCCCTATATCGTGAAGTGGGACAAACCCGATGGCTATGATAACAGTCCAGCCAGTTTCGACATCACGAACCCTGTGTTCCAGGCTGTCACCATCTCCAGCTCATCACCACAGGCTGTCGCGTTCAGCAATGAGCAGGGCGACGACTGCCAGTTTGTAGGACAGTACTCGCCATTCAGCATCGACGACGACAACAAGGACCTGATCGTGCTGCTGACAAGCAACGACAAGCTGGGCTATTCCAAGGTCGCCCGCACATTGCGTGCCTTCCGTGCCCATTTCCTCATACCGACAACCACATCCGGACAGGGTGCCCGTAGCTTCAGCATCAGCTTTGAGGATGAAGACAGCACAACTGGCATGATGAGCCTCACCCCCTACCCCTCTCGAAGTACTGAGGGAGGTGGATACTTCGACCTGCAAGGCCGCCCTGTAGAGAAGCCCGGCAGGGGTTTGTATATCATGAAAGGAAAGGTAATCGTCAAATAGGGAAGACCATCGTCACGACATCTGGGACGACTCATCCCACGCTGGACCAATCTACATCTTCTCCAGCTCTTCGTCGAGGGAAACTATTACCATCTCATTACGTCGGGGCAATTGATTGTCCTTGATGACATCGCCATAGCGGGGATTGATCTTCGTGAGCAGCTCCACCATCTCGTCTGGTATCCAGAAATAGCGGCCTTCCAGGCCATGATGGTAGCCAGCGAAATAGAGATATACCGGTTTCCTGATGGTCTTGCCGTTTTCATCCACGACAATAAGGCCTCTGCAGTCACCCTCCTCATAGACCTCTGTTGCAGTATAATACTCACTACCCAGGATGAGATATGGCTGTTCGTCTCTCCTGATATTATTGCTGGGTGTCTGGCTGCTGAACCATTGCAGATTATTACCCATCGCCTCTGTCGTTATTTCCACTCCCCTTGGAGTCAGGATGTCACGATAGGACAATAGTGTGCCGCTACCTTCCTGGGTCGTATAGATGATATGGTTTTCTTCCAGCGACTCGCTTATCAACCGGCTCAGATCATCGACGTGGATACTGTCCTTGCCATTCACCAGGTCGTTATTTAACGATTTCTTGATATACACGACCAGCTGGTCATCGCCTATGTAGACAGACAGCACGGAACCCTTGCTGACGAATTGCTCCCTGTCGCACAGCTTCAGGAAATCAGACTCCTTGGCCTCCTTAGCGCTTAGACAGATAGGATAGAAAGGTATCTGCACCCTATCGTTCTTTACGGCATGATGATGAAGGATTTCCCCGGAGATGAGCGACCAGGCAACGCTGCTCGACACACCCATGCATATCGAATGTTCGTAATTGTACAGGTCGCCCACCGACTCACACTTGTCCTTGATGCAATTCATCGCAGATCCTCCCCCGACAAAGAGCAGCACCACTTTCTGATCATCGGTAAAGTGTTGCTTTATCCCTATTCCCACCAACAGGCACACCATCAATGTCGAGGCTATTGCCCAGAACTTATACCTCCTCAGCTTCTTCTCTGGTAAGGCATTATTCTCATACAGTCGTTCATAGATATCCTTAATGAGACGATTCCTGACGTTGGCCACCAGGTCATCCATCGAAGAATATTCTATGTAGTATGAGCTTTGATTGCCATTGATGAGATCCTCTATCTCCTCCAGTTCTGGCGTCCGTTCTTTCTGCTCTTTCAGGAAGACATATATTTTGGGATTCCCCCGTTTCTTACGGGTCTCAGAGGCCAGCAGGAACTCCTCACGTGTCTTCTCGCCTATTCGGTCTTCGATAATAAACAAGACGATGTCCGACTTCTTCTTGATGAAATTATCATATTCGGCTTGGTTATCCCCCAGGTTCATGTATGAGAACATATTCAGGGTGATGGTATAGCCTCGCCGCTGCAGTTCGCCATTGATATCGTTCGATAGCACCTTCAGACGCGTTCTATGCTCCTTCAGGCTCTTGGCTCCTGACACGAATATGGTTATAGTGTCTCTTTTCATTGATGCTGATCGTTTTTCTTGCTCTTCCTGTTTATTTTCCTTGGGCAAAATCATCTGTTATCTCAAGCCAGAACGGACGGTAGTGCATCCTGTCGTAGAACATCAGGCAACACGCTTCTGAATCCAGCACTTTCCCTACCTCTTTGTTATAGCCAAGGATAATACAGCCCTCGGAGTTCCTTTCATCAACACCAGGATGTATTCGTATATGCTCAAACGACGGTACCTTGTGGACATAGGGTATACATCCATGTCGTGCCTTCTTACCGATGGCGAGCGACGTAGGACAGAAGGTCACATAGTATCTACCGCAGGGTATGGCGGTCTCTCCGTATATCTTCTCTTCGCCATGGTCAATCTTCCCATTATGATCATGGTCGCGCACCGTGTCTTCAATGGCATCACACAGGTACTCGTCCTTCACGTACAGATTGGAGATGCAGTAACGCTCACGGTTATACATACGTCGCATGCTCACTGTGGGCGCAGGGAGAGGTATCGGGATGTAATTTAAGATATTTCTCATTTCTCTTGACCTGTAGCAGGGGATATTTCATTCAGATAGTCATTCAGCGACACGACAACCATCTCATTCTTCCGGGGTATGCGGTTGCCGTCAAAGACGTGCTCAAATCTGCCATCTATCTTTTTCAGGAACCGAACCATCTCGTCTGGAATCCAGAATGCAGTGCCGTCATCGGTAGTAAAGCCGGAAAAATACAGGACGATGGATTTCGAGATTGGATTACCATCCATATCCAGCACCTTCAGTCCACGACAGTCGCCTTCCTTATAGACTTCCTTTGCGACATAGTATTTGCTGCCAAGCATGATATACGGGGTCTCATCACGTATGATCTTGCTCTTGGGGGTCAAATCGGTAAACTTATCCACCTGTTCTCCCAGTACCGACTTGGAAATAGTAATATCGTACGGGGCCAGGATCCGCTGGTAGGATGTTAATGTGCCGCTGCCCACCTCGGTAGTGAAAACCATAAAATCCTGCTGGGCTATGTCGCGCAGCAACTGCGACAAGTCCTCAGCGGTAATCGATTCCTTACCGTCTATCAGGCTATGGCGCACCGTTTTCTTCACATACGCCATCAGGTAGTCCTCTCCCAGGTAATACGACAAGACAGCACCCTTGGTGACGAACTGGCTCTTGTTGCTCATGCTAAGGAAGTCCGACTCGCTTGCTGCCATTGCCGACAGGCTTATAGGGTAGGCATGTGCTACTTTCGTCTCACTATGGCGTATGATCTCGCTGCTGATGATGGGCCATGAGGTACTCGTAGGCACGGCCAGGCAGAAAGAGCCGGGATAGTCATAGAGATCGCCAACATCCGGATGCAGCTCCTCCAGGCAATTGACGGCAGAGCCACCTCCGATGAAAAGCAGGGTGACGCCATTGCTAACGGAATAGCACTGCTTCACACCATAGCCCAGAAACAGCAAGAGGGCAAATGTCGACACCCATGCCCATATCTTATAGACATGAGAAGTCTTCTTTGCATCTGCCTCGCTGGGGGCTGACTCCTTGCTGATGACGGCGGTCAGCTGCTCCCTGACCTTTTCTTCTAGATCATCCAGATCTGAATAGTTGACAATAGAAGCATTGGTGTCGGCACTGACCATCTGTTCTATGCGCGCTATTTCTTCTGTCTTCTCCTTATAGTCTTGCAGAAACACCAGGATCTTGGGCTTGCCTTGCTCCTTGTGCGCCTGAGAGGCAAGCCTGAACTCTTCCAGGGTCTTGGCGCCTATACTCTTCTCCAGGATAAACAGCACAATGTCCGACTTCTTCTGTATGAAGTCATTATATTCTGCCTGGTTATCACCCAGGTTGACATACGAGAACATGTTCAGCGATATCGGAGAGCCCTCCAGGCGATGCTCTCCATTCATGTTACTGACCAAGGCTTTCAGCCTCAGCCTGTGCTCCTTCAGGCTCTTCGACCCCGAGACGAAAATGGTATAATTTGTTTTCAAGTGGCAATAATATTTGATAGGTTTAGTATTCTGTCTTTTTCTCCCGTCAGGATATAGGGTATGTTCTTCATCAGGATCATATCCTTTTCCTGCTCCCCCGACAGCTCTTCGTATGGAGCAATGTCTAAATGAAGGAATTTCTCTTCTTTCAATTGTTTAAACCTGGAACGGTCCTTACGGGCAGTCCTGGATACTGCCGAATAGCCAATCATAAGCATGGTGGCCATCCATCTCCGGTGCTCCATCTCTGAGAGCGCCTCCAGCTGTGCCTCCGACAGGGCCACATCTGCCCCCACCTGTTCACAGCCTATGCTCCGGAGTTTTGTGAGGATGGAATAGGCACAGGCTATGCTCGATGCCTTATGTGCGTACGACAGTCTCATCCATGCCGCATCCTCCGTCTCGGCCGGGGGATTGCCATATTCCTGGTCATACAGCCTATTCACCCTCTTTCCCATGGCTGAGCGCGACAAGAACATCGCATCATCATATCTCATGCCGCTACCGAAATAATACAGATTGCTGAACTTCTTCGTCGTGGCGGCTTCCGTGATAATCTGTGGATATTCTTTCTGCCATACAGCCACATGGATTTTCCGTTCATAGACGACAGGTGGCAGATGCAATGCCGTGGAAATATTCACCGTGTCATCGTCATGGCTGATAATGATGATCGTCTCCTCATTCTCATCCCTGACACTTTTCTCTACCATGCTCCTGATAGCTGGCATTGCCAGGCTGCCTTCTATGAACTCATATTCAACATCCATGAAGTCACCGTATTGCGACTGCGGGTGATACTCTTCCCGGACGTCGCCGTCTATATAGCGATAATGGCACAAGTCAAAGAGATTCTGATGATTGGCCACGTAATCGCACATCTTGCCTTTAATATCCTTGTGGAGGAAGGAGATGACCGTTCGCCTTCTATGGTCAAAATTCGGGAAATGGCATATCTGTGTCGCTACCGATGCAAAAGCCCGTCCCATGGATGTGTTGCCGTCTATAATAATGTGGAGATGCTGCTCGTTGCCGGCCTTCATCACTGGCAGGAAGTCTGTGCCTGCCAGGAAGATCTCCGCTATATAGTCATTGCGGTTGATAATCTCCACGCACAGCCCCGAGCTGCTGTTCGAGCCCAGATAATGAAACATGTCGAGGGTTGAATGCATCTCTACCAGCATGTAACAGAGGATGGGAGTGGTGACGTTTGCACATATCTTTTCCAGATGCCGCAGACAGGAGAGGGAGATGGCGTCATGCGACAGATCGTCATTCTCACCGATGATGTATATCATGGAGGCCTTGTCAGGACAGGTCTCCACGAGCTTCTTGTAGGATGTCCTGCTGCTGTGATAATACAGTATGCGGTTGCAGAAGCTCTTGTCTGCCATCGTCACCTCTACCTCCAGGCGCAAATCCACCACATTGCTGGTCGTCGCTATCAGGATATCATTCTTGGCATATTGCTGATTGTCCTTGATGGCAAGAAGGAGGTCCATCAGGAAATCGCTCGAGCCAATGATCAGGATATGGTTCTTCAGCCTATAGCAGTGTTCACCTCGCTGATAGGATTCCGATATATTGTCGAAGACGTTCGTGAAGACAGAAATCAGCAACGCTGAAAAGAGGACTACGCCGGTCAGCACGACCATCACCCGGAACCCATCGTGCTCACCTGGCTTGTTGAAGTTGCCAGGATCCATATATAGCCCTAGCACTTCCTGCCAGGTCATGCCCATCATCATCCTGGCTATCAGGAAATAGAGCACGAAAACAGATAGCGTAACTAGTATTAGCCACACCAGCTGACGGCCCTGACCTTCTGACAGCATTTTGTCAAATCGCCTCTTAAGCATCTTCCTTCTGTTTGCTTTATCTTACTCTTCTTCTTGCCGCCTGAGAAACGGCTGTTCGATTATCCACCTGCCACAGTGAATCATCGGACACGACTGCTAGCGTTTTTTGCTATTCGCCGTTTCTTGAAACACCAAAGTATTTTTTAGGGTTTCAAATTTAAGTATAAATCATAACATGACAAAATGAGGAAATGAAATAGTAGCGATTTTTAAGATTTTTTATCTTTTTCGGTTACTGCTCCTCTTTCTGTTGCCAAAATCTGTATGGTTTTTTCAAAAAACAGGCAATAACATTTGGGATTATCAAAATAATTCGTATCTTTGCAGACAATTCACCAGCATATTTACTTTTAAAAGGAAAGACTATGGATTTTGGAAAATTACTATTAAAGATCCTGGGGGTTGCCAAGGATCATTTTGAGGGTTCGGAAAATGATGAGCAGCCCAGGCGTCAGAGCCAGTCCTATCAGCAGACACAGACGGTGCAGCGTCCTGTTTCTCCTACTGTCGAACGGGAGAAGACCGACGAGGAGTGGAAGGCCTATTTCAGGGAAATCCTGCTGAGGGAATTCCCGTCGTTCACAATCCGTGAGAATGTGCCCGTGACAGACCTCGCAGGATATGCGAACGACGAATTCCAGCTCTACAACACACGGCCCAGACAAGCCTATAAGGCAGAATGGGGACAGCCCTACACATTCGTACTCGACAAGAGCGGTGCCAGAGCCGTGGTCATGCTGGGCAAGGGACATAGCCACGACAGCGGTGTCAAGTTCCTGATTGCAAGGATGTATGCCAAGAAGATGGGACTCCCCTATATCAATTTCTACACGCAGATGGCCAACGAGAGGAGCTACGTCATTGAACGCATTCACAAGTTTATCGACTGACACATACGGAAAAAGGGGATGCAGTCATCTGACTGCGCCTGCAGAGGAGGCAGCCTTGCCCATATCAACAGGTTTTGCAGGCAACAAGGCAAGGTATCCTCTCGTGAACAGCAATTTTGCTGATTCAAAATCCTTCCCCTTTTTCCTTTTCCATCAATGGAGAGCATCCTGACACAACTCACCCGGCAAGAGACATGGGAGGAGTTTCTTGCATACCGGCTACTGAAAGGCCGGTTCACCTGGCATGAGTTTGACGAGGCTGACAGCTATGTCGAACGTGAAGAATACCTCCCGCTGGCACAAAGGATTGCGGATGGCGCTGCCCTTGGCATCCCCAGGAAGATGATTGTCAACAAGATGGCGACGGGCAGGAAACGGGTGGTCTACTGTTTCGCACCCGACGAGATGATGCTTCTCAAGCTCATCGCCTTTAAGCTCTACCGGTACGACAGCTGGTTCGCACCCGGCTGCTATGCCTTCCGACGGGGCATGAACGCCAGCGATGCCATCATGCAAATCAACAGAGCCATCAGCGGGAAGGAGATGTGGGCTTACAAGCTGGACATCCACGACTACTTCAATTCTATTTCCATCAAGATCCTATTGCCGATGTTGGCTGAGATGATGGCTGACGACCGGCCGTTGTACCATTTCCTGAAAACCATGCTGACCGACGACAGGGTCCTCTACAACGATGAGACCATTCGCGAAAGCCATGGCGTGATGGCAGGCACACCCACCTCACCATTCCTGGCAGATGTGTATTTAAAGGATGTGGACAGGTATTTCTGCGATGCCAACGTCGTTTATGCCCGCTATTCTGACGATATCATCCTGTTCGCTCCCAATCGCGACACCCTCGAGGAGTACAGGAGCAAGATGGCTGACTTTCTCATTCAATACCGGCTGGAAGTGAACCCCGAGAAAGAAAGGATCTATACACCCGAGGAACCCTTCGAGTTCCTGGGATTCAGATGCCATAAAGGCAATATAGACATCTCGGAAGCTACCAGGAAGAAGATGAAAGGCAAGATCAAACGGGCCACGAGGTCGCTGATGCGATGGAGCAGTAAAAAACATATCGAACCGGAAAAAGCGATGAAAGGGCTCATCAACAAATTCAACCGTGTCTTTTTCGAGGATAGCGATAACAGGACACTGACATGGGCAAGGTGGTTCTTCCCCATCATCAACAAGACCGACGGACTGAAAGAGATTGACCATTACCTTCAGCAGAACATCCGATTCCTCAGCACAGGAAAACACAACAAAACCAACTACAAAACAGACTACGACCACCTCAAGCAATTAGGATACAGGAGCTTAGTCAACGAGTACTACAAATTCAAGTAAGATATGTTCGTGAGCAAAGTAACATATGTTCGTGAGCAAAGTAACATATGTTCGTGAGACAAGCAACCTATGTTCGTAAACAAAGCATAGACGTAACAGTTGTAATCGGTGCAATTTTACCGACTTCACTGCTGTTGTGTGACTTTTCTCATGCTTACGTGCTTCACCGATGATGCCTCTGTGCGGAATGCGTCCTGCGTATTATTTTCCCAAGGTGGGAATATTTTTCGACCTGTGCGGTTGAAATCCTTATGAACAATCTGTAATCTCGCTAAACAAGGATAGTGTCATGGCCGCATGGCGCTCCCCTCCCCTCCTCTTAGGGGAAAGGCTACGGGTAGGCGAGCTTGCTCGGGAATGCGGCTGGCGCGATGTCCGCTCTTGGTGGCTGCGCGATGTCCACAATTGGTGTGGCTGGCGCGATGTCCGCATGGCCTCAGCCGGATGGCACTCCCCTCCCTTATTGCAGGGGAGGGGTTAGCCGAAGGCGCGGGGTGGGGTTTGCAGAACTATCTATTACACCTAGCGTTACCACCCTCGTTGCGTGCCTCTCGTTGCGGGCCGTCAGACCCCACCCCTAACCCCTCCCCTAAGCTTAGGGGAGGGGAGCGGCTGGCGCGATGTCCGCTGTTGGTGGCTGCGCGATGTCCGCATGGCCTCAGCCGCATGGCGTTCCCCTCCCCTCCTCTTAGGGGAACTTTTGGAGCAGCGAGAGCAGAGCCAAACTAGTTTGAGCTATGCCGAGTCGCGACAAAAGTCAGCGAAGCTAACTGGTTAGGGGTGGGGTCTGACGGGCCCGCAACGAGGGGGTAACGCATTAGATGACACAAATGACGGGCCGCAACGAGGGGGTTACGCATACAACCGGGTGTAATAGTTACAGACCTACCGACCTACCATAACAGGGCTCAATCCCTTTGTACAATAGCGTTTCGCGATGGTAGGTCTTGTTTTGAGGCCTACCATAGACCTACCATGCCTCAAACCCTTTGTAGCAGGGTGTTTGCGAGGGGTCATGGTAGGTCGGTAGGTCTATTATGACATTCCTGTATTTCAGAAAAACGTATTCCTTTTTCCAGCACTTTTCACTTGAAAGGATGAAAACCGAAGGCCTTACCAAAACCTTGGCCAAAACTTGCCATACCCTACCCTAACCTTTGTCATTCCCTTGGTGTTTGGCTAAGGTATGGCAACCCGTTTTTAAAATCCTTATTTGCTGGTGTAAAATTGCTCTAGGCAAGCTCTAAGCAAGCTCTAAGCATACTCTAGGCATACTCTAGGCATACTCAAGAGCTTGCCTAGAGCTTGCCTAGAGCTTGCTTAGAGGGGGAGAAGGTGCTTATTAGAGCATGAGAAGTGCTGACCACTCTTGACTCCTATCAGACGGATATTGTGGCGACTGGATTCTCTGGCATCATCAATCAGGGGGATCAAAGACCTGTTCCCATGATTCTGCTACCCTTTTTACCCTTTCTCCTTTCATTTTATTGTTATTTTGTATTAAAAAAATGGGCATCTGAAGATTTTCAATGGTGTTTTTTGAAAAATTGATTAACTTTGCAGAGAACAAACATAAATTAAGGGAATTGCGATTTTGAATATTCTGCACATGAACGAATACTATTATTATGGAATGGCAGCTGTCATGCTGCTCGTCACCTGCTGGACGTTTGCTGCCGTGCGATGGTTCCACACCTGTCGTGCCCCGAAGAAGGAGCACCGCTACATCTGGCCCGACCGCCAGTTGCAGGTGCTGGTCTATCTATGCAGTGTGGTGCTAATCCCCTACGCTGTCAACCCCACCAGCCAGGAGGCATGGGTGCTGATGAAGACCTATCTCGTCAGTACCTGGTTCTTCTATTGCGGCTTGCTGCTGCTCTGCTTCTTCGGCACGGTGAAGCAGTGGAACCGGTGGCGCACGGTGTCGTGGGTGGCGGCGCTCATCGTGCTGGCCACCATGTTGCCGGTGGTACTCAATGCCTGGCTGCCAACCCCCATCATGACGGCTTCGGGCATGCACTTCTGGCAGTTCTGGGTCGTAGTCGAGAGCATCATCATGATGGCCTATGCCGCCATAGCCATGTATCAGGTGAAGCACTGGATGGACGAGGCCCGTGACCAGAACTACTCCAATCCCGACGACTTCCCTACCGAGTATGCCCGCCGCGTATGGCTCGCTCCTGTCTATTACGTGCCGCTGACATGGCCTGGCTATATCCTCGACTCACCCGCGGTGCTGGCCGTGCAGAACGTGCTCCTGTCCGTGGGCAACATCCTGCTGCTGCTCAACGTCATGCCCGTATGGCGCCGCACGCGCATACTCTCTACCCCCGAGGGCGAACATGTAGAAGAGGCTGACGACCTGCAGCCTGACGACAACTACACCCAGGAGGAGCTCATTGACCAGACCGCCATTGAGATTGAGGCTTACATCAAGGATCAGCAGGCTTACCTGAACTCCCACCTGAAAATCGACGAGGTGGTGGATCACTGTCAGACCGGACGCTCCTATGTCTCGCTCACCTTCAGCCGCCGCTTCGGTTCGTTTGCTGCCTACGTCAATGGTCTGCGTCTGGCCCACTTCGAGCAGTACCAGGCAGAGCATCCTGACGAAACCAAAGAGTCTGCCGCCCTCGCCTCAGGATTTCCATCTTACACAGCCTGCTATCGCACCAAACAGAAGTATAAGGCATAAGGGGGGAACACACTCGCCGGGCGAATAGCTTTTAGCCTACCCCCTAGATATCGTTTAATGGAACAGGAAGGATTGATGTCGCTGTCAGACAGAAACTGGTAAAATGTAAACTATTTTCGAAACTGTTTTTGGTACTTTACGACGGTTTTTTTGCTACCTCACTAGAAAAATAAATTTTCCTCACTAGGAAAATAGTTTTTCTACGGCAGGGAAGAAAAACGCTATTTTGGCGTGTAAAGAAAATTCACAACTCGCATAATTTTTAATGGAAATATTTTTTGCCAACACCCACCCCTATTCCGCTCAAACGCCGATGTACAAAGGGTTTGCGGCAAGGTGGGTGTTGGTCAAACACCCCGTCAAACACCCCCCCTTACACCCCCCACCACCTTATAATAATAATGTTAATGGTGAGAAAGGAATGATTTGCTACCGATGCCATGTAGTTGTCAAGTTATCAATGTGATAAGACAAAAATCAAATAAAAAATGCATGTTTTCTTCTATTTTTGGTTGAAATATTTGCAGAGTAAAAAATTTTTTTGTATCTTTGCATCGGCGAAACGTGAAGGAGGATGAATTTAAGGAAAAGAAAGAACAAGCAAGGAGTACATGAAAAACACGTTAAGCCACAAGTGTTAAATTAAAACCCTTTATGAAAAAAAGCAATTTGCATGGCGAGGCACTAGGTGCCTGCGCTGAAGAGATGCTCTTGATTGAGCAATTCGTTAATGAGTATTACCTTTTACGCCGCAATGTGCTGAGCGGAAAGGTAGAGTTTGCAACCAAGTCAGAGGATGGACAGTTTGGCGACTTCCAGCCACTGACCAAGTCTGCCATGAACAGCATCGTGATTCATGCCAAGAAAATCGGGCTGTTTGCGAAGAAAAGTCCCAGGCAGGGCATTCAGGAGTTCCTGGAATCTGACGAAATTCCAACGTTCAGTCCCATCGAGGATTTCCTGAACCAGCTGCCCAAGTGGGACGGCCACAACTATGTGGGCGACCTCTTTGCACGCATTCCAGGCCTTAGCACCGAACAGACCGACCTACTGTGCATCTGGTTTCGTGCGATGATGGCTCAATGTCTGCAGATGAACACCCTGCATGCCAACGAGACAGTGCCCACGTTGATTGGCGATCAGGGATGTGGCAAGACCACCTTC
>JAIKWS010000019.1 GCA_024684515.1 Prevotella sp. | reverse complement strand
GGACAATGTTTTCAAAGTCTATATGTCCGATATTGGCTTGCTCGTAGAGATGCTTGGAGAGGGAACACGCGCAGACATTCTTCAAGGCAATCTTGGTGGTTTCAAAGGTGCTATATACGAGAATCTGATGGCCGACACGCTTCACAAGAAAACGCAGAACCTTTACTATTTCCAAAAGGATTCTGGATTGGAATTGGATTTCCTTGTGCGAATGAACGGAGAGTGTGTTCCGCTGGAAGTCAAGACAAAGTCAAGCAAATCTAAAAGTGCAAGAACTGTTTTGAACCACCCAGAGAAGTATCATGTCAAACAGATTATAAAGTTCGGTGACTACAATATAGGCAGAGAAGGGCATATGTTAACTCTCCCCAGCTATATGCAGTTCCTGCTGAACTTGCAACCAGAAGAGATTGTGCTTGAACCGATGGACATTGATGAAATCAACCGTATGGCATCAGAGTTCCTTGGGCAATAGTTTTTCGAGATTCATCAAGGAAACTCTCGGATTTGCAAATAATCTGCAAATTTGTGAGTTTTCTTTTTGATTTGCGGAACATAACTTCAAATATTTATATTGTATGTTCAAAACAACTCTTTGACTCTCTTTTTGCGTATTTAAAGGAGAGTGGAGGGTTGGAGGGATTTTTGCCAACGAGAACCTGACCCACGCGTCAAATGTTATAATGTATAAGACGAAAAGAAGAAAAGAGGAAAAATGGGAAAGGCTATATATAATAATGTGAAAGATATGGGGGAAATGAATAGCTTATCTTGGCATTTGAAAATTTTTCGGAAAAGAAGTTAAACCTTTATTCTTTCCTTTCGTCTGAGAAAGTAGTTAAATAATTATGGAAATAAATTCCCTAACGAAATGAAACGATTTCTACTCATGATGGCCGTGATGTTGACGACGGCCCTCTCAGCAAGTGCCCAGCGTACCATCAGTGGTACCATCGTTGACAAAGAACTCAACGAAGCCGTCATCCAGGCCACCGTCTCGCTGTTGAAGCAAGACTCGACACTGGTGACCAACGCAGTGACAAACCTCAGCGGTGTCTTCCAGATGACGGCACCTCGCGATGGCAAGTATGTGCTGCGTGTTACGTATGTAGGCTATAAGCCTTTGTATCGGGACATCACGATGAGCGGTCAGCCACAGAAGCTGGGTACGCTGGTGATGGAGCCCGACTCGAAGATGCTGAAGAATGTGGAAGTCGTTCGCAACGTGGCACGTGTGCAGTCGAAGGGTGACACACTGATCTACAATGCCGATGCCTTTAAGACAGCCGAGGGATCGGTGGTCGAGGAGCTGGTGAAGCGTCTGCCCGGTGCCGAGGTTGACGATGATGGCAACATAAAGATCAACGGCAAGTCGGTTTCGAAGGTACGTGTCGACGGCAAGGAGTTTGGCGACACCAAGACCGCCATGAAGAACCTGCCCACGAGCATCGTGGAGCGTATCAGGACCTACGATGAGAAGAGCGACCTGGCACGTATCACCGGTATCGATGACGGCAACGAGCAGACCGTGCTGGACTTCGGACTGCGTGCAGGCATGAACATGGGTACGATGGCCAATGCCGACCTGGGCGTGGGTACCAAGGACCGCTATGCTGCCCGTCTGTTTGGCATGCACATGAGGGGTGACTCGCGACTGATGGGTATGCTGAATGCCAACAACACCAACGACATGGGCTTCGGTGGTGGCGGTGGCCGTGGCTTCGGTGGTGGCCGTGGCATGGGTGGTGGCGGTCTGAACGCCATGAAGTCGGGCATGCTCAACTATAACTATGAGAAGACCGACAAGCTCATTGCGCAGGCCAACGTGAACTGGAACCATCGCGATGGTGACACCTGGTCGCGCACGGCATCGGAGAACTTCTACGGCACACAGTCGTTCCAGAACTCAGTCAGGCAGAACTACTCACGTTCCAACAGCTGGAGTGCCGGTGGCCGTATAGAGTGGACACCCGATACGATGTGGAACATCAGCTTCCGTCCGAACCTGAGCTATTCGACCAACGACGGTCTAGGCTGGAACGCTTCGGCCACCTTCAAAGACGATCCCTACAACCATATCAGCTACCAGCTGCTGAGTGCGGCCGTGATGCAGGAAGCCCTGAAGCGGGGCGGTGACCTGGAAGATATCGCCGTGAACTTCAACACCAGCAACTCGCTGAGCTATGGCAAGACCAAGCAGCTGGGTGGTACCTTCCAGGTGAACCGCAAGCTGAGCAATACCGGACGTAACATCACCCTGCAGTTGACTGGTAACTACAACAAGAACGAGAACCTGCAGATGTCGAGCAACATGGTGAGCCTCTATCAGAGTACCATGCCCTTCGTGGTGAGAAGCAGTCAGGGTGGCGACTCGGTCATCTATGTGAGTGACTATCAGACCAACCGCTACAGGATGACACCCACCAACTCATGGAACTACAGCGTGCGTGCATCGTATAGCGAGCCCATCGCCCGTGCCACCTTCCTGCAGCTGAGCTATACCTTCCAGTACAACTATAACAAGAGCGACAATACGACCTACGACTTCTCGAATCCTCCCTACCGTGATATGGACTTCTCGAAAGTCACACCCGTGTATCGCGACTGGTCAGGCTTCATGGGCCCACAGTATAACAACCCGATGTATGAGGTGGACAGCCTGGGACAGTATTCGGAGTACAAGAACTATATCCACACGGCCGAGGTGATGCTGCGCTTCATCCGCAATACCTACGACTTCAATGTCGGTGTGCAGCTGATTCCCCAGACGTCGGACTATCATCAGGAGTACCTGAACACCCGCATCGACACCGTTCGCAACGTGCTCAACTGGTCGCCGACAGCCAATTTCCGCTGGCGTTTCTCCGAACAGGGCAACCTGCGCTTCGAGTATCGCGGCAACACCAGCCAGCCCTCGATGAACGACCTGCTTGTCATCACCGATAATACCGACCCCCTGAACATCCGTACCGGTAATGCTTCGCTGAAGCCATCGTTCACCCAGCGTTTCAACCTGCGCTATAACAACTATTATCAGAACCACCAACGCTTCATCTTCGCCAATGCCGGCTTCTCTACCACGAGCAACAGCATCTCGAACATGGTGACCTACGACCCGAACACCGGTGGTAGCTACTCGCGTCCGGAGAATATCAACGGCAACTGGAATGCCAATGCCAATATCACGTTCAACACGGCACTCGACACCCTGGGATACTTCAGCATGAACACCTCGACCAATGGCAGCTACAACCATCACGTGAGCTATATCAACCTGGACCGTAGTGCTACGGCAACGAAGAACTATACCAAGTCGACCACCATCGGCGAGCGTCTGGGATTCAGCTATCGCAACAGCTGGCTGGAGGTGGAGCTCAACGGCTCGGTCAACTATACGCACTCTCGCAACGAGCTGCAGTCGCAGTCGGACCTCGACACCTGGAGCTTTGCCTATGGCTTCAACACCACGCTCACGATGCCCTGGGGCACCCAGCTGGCTACCGACATGGGCATGAACAGCCGTCGTGGCTATAGCGACTCGTCGATGAACACCAACGAGCTGATCTGGAACGCACAGATCTCGCACGGATTCCTGCAGGGCAAGCCCCTCACCGTCTCATTGCAGTTCTATGATATCCTGCACCAGCAGTCGACCTTCTCTCGTCAGATCTCGGCTATGTCACGTACCGACAACGAGTATAATGCCATCACGAGCTATGCCATGCTGCACGTCATCTATCGTCTCAACCTGTTTGGCAACCGTGAGGCTCGTCAGGGCATGCGTATGGGCATGGGCGGTGGCTTCGGAGGTGGCCGCGGAGGCGGTGGTGGCCGTGGAGGCCGTGGCGGTGGCTTCGGAGGAGGTGGCTTCGGAGGCCCCGGACGCTTCTAGGACAACACATACTACCGATATATAAACAAAGAAATGCAGCCAGATGAATGGACTGCATTTCTTTTTTCTGATCGTTTCCTGCCTAGAGGCAGCAAGCTGTTTCGCAGATGTTACGGCCTTTCACTGCTCTAAAAAGCAGACCCCGTCCCAAAGAAGGGGGTAGGGGAGAGCATCCTGCCGAGAAGCTTTATTTGCTTTCTGCTGTCTTTTTGGAGCTCTTGGCATTCTCAGCCTTGGCAGGTTTTTCTGCCTTAGCAGTTTTCTCTGCCTTGGCAGTTTTCTCTGCCTTGGCTGGTTTCTCAGCCTCTGCCTTTTCAGCCTTTTCGGTTTGAGTCTTTTCCTCTTCCTTCTTATCTTCCTGTCGGTCGTCAATGTTATCACCCTCCGTAGGCTTCATCTCCTCCTTAAAGTCGGTGATGCCGTTTTCCACGAGGATGTTATACCACTGGATGAGCTTCTTGATGTCGCTGGTATGTACACGATCGCGATCGTAGTTGGGTAGCACCTTAGCGAAGAAGTCACGCAGCTCGTCGCCACTGGCTTTGCGGTAGTCGATTGATGTCGTCTTGCCGCTCTCCAGTGTCTTCAGGCTGTCGAGTACGTCCATCAGTGGCACATCGTCTGTTTCGGTGAACATGGCGATGTCGGCCAGCGACGTGATGCGGTCGGAGCCGAAGGCAGGCATACGTTTATGTGTGGCATCCAGAGCCTCTACGATGAGGCTGTTCTTACCACGTGAGATGAGTTTGTAGAGTCCGGGCTTGCCGGCGATAGCTAGAATTGTCTGTTGCATGTTGTTATTTGTTGAATGATATTGTCTATTTGTGGTTCCAGTGGCAGAAGGCCGTCGTTGCGAATCTCGTAGTCGGCCCGTCTCTGCAGCTCTTGCTGTGGCCACTGCCTGGAGATCCACTCCCTTGCTTTCTGCGGTGTGATATCGTCGCGGTTGATGATTCGCTGTAGCCGTACCTCCTCAGGTGCCGTGACCACGATGACCAGGTCCACCAGTTGGTCGAAGCCCGACTCATAGAGAATGGCACATTCCATCCATGTCAGTCCGCTATTTCTGAAATCCTCTGCAACGGCAGGATGCACGATGCTGTCGATGGCATGTGCATTGTCATCCGATGCCAGCAGGAATTGTGCCACGGCAGCTTTGTTCAATACATTATTAATATATGTATCGGGTCCGATAAGCTGTGTGAGCTGTTCGCGTAGTCGTGTTGAGCTATGCATGAGCCGTTTAGCGGCATCGTCACAGTCGTAGATGTCTATACCCCGTTGGTTCAGCAGCCGGCAGACATAGCTCTTGCCGCTGCCTATCCCTCCTGTGATGGCAATCCGTTTCATGGCTGTAGTTCTTCGATGAGATAGTCCACCTTGTCGGTAGCCAGTCTGACACGTTGTATGTTGGTAGGCTGCAGTCGGAGGTAGACGTTGCACTGTGCCGATGTGTCGGCATTCAGCTCGTTGTAGTCGGCCACGATAAGGAAGTCGTTGGGCGACATGTGCTGGTAGTTCTTCATGCCGGTGACGAAGCTGACGGAAATCTTGGCCGGGAAGGTTCGCAGTTTCTTGCCTTCGGGCATGTTGATGCCTTTTACAGGCACATCGTCGATGGTCACCTCTGTAAGCATGTCGGTCAGGAATCGTATGGTCACGGCATCGGGCACCATTTTCACTCCTTCTATCTTCTGTAGCCGTGCCTTCACTTCTACCGAGTCGCGGAAGTCAGTTAGCATGAGGGCCTCGGTATATACCTTGGTGATGCTGTCCATCTTGTCTTCGTTGGCATAGATGGTGATGCTGTCGGGCAGGTATTCAATGTTCGAGATGAAATAGGGCCTGTCGGGGACTACCTTTCCCTGATAGCTGACGGGAATTTTCTTCTTTTCACCATTGTTGTAGAAGAACACCTCCGTTTCTGGTTTCACGCTGATGGCCTTTGCCGATGCCGGCAGTTGTGCATTCACCAGTCGCAGTATGTCGCTACCGGGTATCATGCCCTTGCCGTTGTCGTCTGCATAGCGGTGGAAATCGATGGTGATAGGCTTCTTGTTGCGTCTATACAGGTAGGTGATGAGGCTGATGCCCTTGTCGCGTATGGTGACACGCAGGGTATCCTCTTCGCCAGAGGTGATGACCACGTCCTTGGGTACATTCACAAATCGTACTGGAATCTTCATCTCCTGCTCGAAGTCCTCGTTGAGCGTTGTCAGGAGCCAGAAGATTCCAGCTACTACCAGAAAGACCAGGAAAATCAGGAATTCCCTGTTGGCCCAGCCAAACAGGAAACGCCTGAGGGTGTTGAAGAAGTCGCCCATCTTCTGTGGCAGTGATTACTTCTGGAGTGGTATGCTGGCCGTATCCTGGAAGACGGCATTTTTCGAAACGGTGATGACCACGTCCTTGGCAATCTTCACGTCGACGGTGTTGCGGGCCAGGTCAACGCTTTTCACTGTGCCGTAGATACCGCTTCCCACCACCACGGCCATGCCTTCTGCCAGCTGGTTCTGGAAGTTGCGGATTGCCTTCTGCTGTTTCTGCTGTGGACGAATCATGAAGAAATACATGATGGCAAAGATAGCCACCATCATCAGCAGCATCATCATGCCGCCACCACCCTGCTGGGCTTGTAAAAGAATGTTTGTCATTGTTGTTGTGTGAGTTTATTGTTTATGTGAGTTCTTGTTCTTGCTGAGGGAGCTAGGGTACTAGTTCCGTGTGTCGGGTCTTTTCTGCATCAGGCCCTCTCGGTAGAGATGTCTGGCAATGCCGTCGAGCATCCCGTTGATATAGCCGTAGCTGCGTGGTGTAGAGTAGACCTTTGCCAGGTTGACGAATTCGTTGATGGTGACACTGACTGGAATGCTGGGGAAGGTGAGCATCTCGGCAATGGCTATCTGCATGATCACCACGTCCATATACGCCAGGCGTGAGAAATCCCAGTTGAAGGATGCCTCGCTCATATACCGCTGGTAGTCGTCGGCATTGAGGATGGTAGCCCTGAACAGCTTGCGGGCATAGTCTTTCTCCTCTTCCGAGTCGTATTCCGGCAGCAGCTCCTGCTTGGAACCGTTTTTCTCCTCAAATCGCTTGATGGTCTTCAGCACGAATGTGTCGACCACCTCCTTGTCGTCGTTCCAGTATAGGCTCTGCTCCTCTAGCAGTGTATCCAGGTCGCTGTTCTCCTGTATCAGTGTGCGGTAGAGACGTCGCCACAGCTCGCGGTCGGCATCGTAGCTGTCTTCACCTTGAAGATAGTCTACGTAGATCTGGCTCTGCTCAATCTGCTCCAGCATCTTACCCACGAACTCCGGCTCGTCGGACCAGGTGTGCTTCTGGTTCTCGAGGAACTCGTGCAGTTGCTTGTTGTTCTCCAGCTGTACGGCAAACCTGTTGAATGCAAACCGCTGGCTGGGTGCCTCTGCACCCTCACGTCTTGCCTTTGCCTGTAGCACCTCCAGCCGGCGTCGTGACTCTTGTGTGATGGCTACGATGAGTGCGAGCAGGTGGTTGTACAGGTCGTAGGATTTAGATAGGCTGAAAAACAACTCCTTCTCAGCCGTGTCTATGTTCTTGTTACCATTTTGATAGTACGCATAGGTTAACTGAACAATCTTGATTCTGATGATTTCTCTGTTAATCATTTAGCATATGATATGTTTGTCGATGCAAAATTAGCTATTTTTCTCCTATTATACAAGAAAAAGGCTGTCTTTTTGAATTTTATCCTTTCTTTTTTTTATTTTTTCAATTATTCTTTGTACCTTTGCACCCGCTTTTTTCGTGTGATGGCGAATTAAGTCGAACAAACATTTTCAACAACCACTTAATTTAGAGTAACACAACAGTTATGAAAGAAATTGCAATCAATGGTCAGAAGCGTGAGACCACTGGCAAGAAGGCCACAAAGATGATGCGTAAGGAGGGCCTGGTGCCCTGCAACCTGTATGGTGAGGAGAAGGACGAGAAGGGACTGCCCAAGGCCCTGGCATTCGCTGCTTCTTTTTCTGAGCTTCGCAAGGTTGTGTATTCACCCCATGTCTTCGTTGTCAATCTCATTATTGACGGCAAGGAGCACAAGGCTATCATCAAGGAGCTGCAGTTCCATCCCACTACCGATGCCCTGCTGCATGCTGACTTCTTCGAGGTGAACGAGCAGAAGGAGATCACCGTTGGTATACCCGTCAAGCTCAATGGACTGGCACAGGGTGTGCGTGAGGGTGGTAAGCTCAACCTGAGCATCCGCAAGATTGACGTCACAGCTCCATACAAGCAGATTCCTGAGATCCTTGAGATCGACGTTACCAACCTCGGCCTGGGCAAGGCTATCAAGGTCGGTGAGCTGAAGTTCGAGGGACTGACACTGACTACCCCCGCACAGGTGGTGGTATGCTCGGTCAAGGAGACCCGTGCTTCGAAGTCGGCTGCCGCTGCTGCTGCAGAGTAATAACCGGCTATGGACAAATATTTGATTGTCGGGCTGGGTAATCCTGGCGATGAATACGCCAGTACCCGCCACAATACAGGATTCATGGTGTTGGATGCTTTTGCGAAAGCATCCAATGCTGTTTTCAGTGACCGACGCTACGGATTCGTGGCAGAGACATCGCTACGCGGCAGGAAGCTGTTCCTGCTCAAGCCTACCACCTATATGAATCTCAGCGGCAATGCCGTCAGATACTGGCTCAACAAGGAGGGTATCGACCAGCAGAGGCTACTCGTCGTCAGCGATGATGTGGCACTACCCCTTGGATCGTTCAGACTCAAGGCCAGCGGCTCAAATGGTGGCCATAACGGACTGGGACATATCCAGCAGCTCATAGGACAGCAGTATGCACGGCTGCGAATGGGCATCGGGGCCGACTTCCCCATGGGCGGACAGATCGACTGGGTGCTAGGACGGTATAGTGACGACGAGCAGAAGGTGCTGCAGCCGGCCATCGAACAGGCGGTCAGCATCATACAGAGTTTTGTGCTTGCTGGTATCGATATCACGATGAACCAGTTCAACAAGTTAGGGAAGAAACCATGTCAGCAGAAGCAAGAATAGACAAGTGGCTATGGTCGGCACGTATCTTCAAGACACGTACCATTGCCGCCGATGCCTGTAAGAACGGACGTGTGGCTGTCAATGGCGTCAACGTCAAGCCATCGCGCATGGTAAAGGTGGGCGATGTCGTCAGTGTCAGAAAGCCACCCGTCACCTTCAGCTTCAGGCTGATCAAGCCCATCGAGCAGAGGGTGGGGGCCAAGCTGTTGCCCGAGGTCTACGAGAATGTGACGCCACAGGATCAGTATGAGCTGCTGGAGATGACACGCATCAGCACCTTCGTCAACCGTGCCAGAGGTACAGGCAGGCCCACGAAGAAAGACCGCAGGCAGATGGATGCTTTCATAGGACCCTCGCTGGACGGAGACTTCGACTTCGAGAGCTGGGACGATGACGATGACGGAAGCATAGACTAGCGGCCTCCCTTTTTTTTTTGTAATATATTAAATAATGTAATAGAAATGACGAAAATCAAACGACAACTCAGAGTGCTCATGGCAGCGTTAGCAGTACTCGTCATGACTGCTTCCTGCATGGACGATAAGGAGGCATACAATGCGGGGTTCTATTTCAGCAAGCCTGCCTATGTGGTCAATGCCGTCTTTGCCAACAACCTCACCGACTCCATTGCCTTTGTCAGCTATGGCAACTGGCGGGTGGCAACCGACAATCTCGGTGGCGGCTGGTGTACCATTCCTGTGACTACCGGCAAGGGGAACACCTTCTATTCCTTCCCCGTCACTTTCCAGCAGAATACGTCGGGGGCAGGACGGAGCACGCAGATCACCTTCTCCGATACCGACCATCCTGGCGAGGCCAGCTCCACACTGGTCTATTTCCAGTATGCCACACGTGGCGACGGCACACTGGGCTCGGCACCCGATGTGAAGAACATCACCGGCTCCGACGGCTCTACCTTTGAGTTCTCCTACGATGTGCAGCATCGGCCGCTCTCGCTGCTGATTACCAGAGATGCACAGGTGCTGCATAAGCTCACACTGGCTTATAACGATCGCGACAGCATCATGACCGTCACCGACCGCACCAAGTCCATGACGAGTCAGTATGCCAAGGACTATCAGCCGCTCAGACTGGTGGGTGGGGGTGACACCCTGGGCTACTACGCACAGTACTATTCCAATGGCATGCCCGCATCGGCCAATAATGCCTTCAACATCGAGCATCACACCATCAATGGCAACAACACCTACTATGCCTTCCTGCTATCCGGACAGTCGCTCATGCCCGACAGCCTGCACAATGCCGACAGCCTGCGCATTGCCACTCGCAACGGACAGGACTACCAGGTGGCCAAGTATAAGCTCAGCTATTCCAATGTCGACAACCGCTGTCAGTCGGTTGATGCCAATCAGCTCGTCTTCGGTACAGAGCAGTGCGACCCCTATCAGCTGCTGTCACTATTCCGATATGCCCGTCACAGTAGTGTGCTGAGCAGCCTTGTCAGCGACACGCAGGCCACCATCAGCGTCACCACCACACTGAATGCCGACCGCAGCATCAGCAGCCTTACCACCCAGCATAATGGGGAGACCATAACCTATACATTCCAATATTGATTATGTCAAGAGAAAAGGAACAGCTCCAACTGCTGGGCAAGGAGACGCAGTATGCCAGCGACTACGACCCGTCGCTGCTCGAGACCTTCCAGAACCAGCATCCCGACAACGACTACTGGGTGCAGTTCAACTGCCCCGAGTTTACTACTCTCTGTCCCATCACCGGACAGCCCGACTTTGCTGAGATCAAGATCCTGTACATGCCCGCTGACAGAATGGTGGAGTCCAAGAGCCTCAAGCTATACCTCTTCTCATTCCGCAATCATGGCGACTTCCATGAGGACTGCGTCAACGTCATCATGAAGGACCTCGTGAGACTCATGCAACCCAAGTATATCGAGGTCGTAGGACTCTTCCTGCCGCGTGGTGGCATCAGCATCTATCCATATGCCAACTACGGACAGCCAGGCACCAAGTATGAGGAGATGGCCCGTCAGCGGCTCATGAGTCACCAGATTATACAACCCTAATCAAATTAGCTATTCCGGAATATGAAAGCAATCGCTACCACACAGGCTCCTGGAGCCATCGGCCCGTATAGTCAGGCCATCCACATAGGCAATCTCGTCTATACCTCTGGACAGCTGCCCATCGATCCCGCCACGGGAGCCTTCCCAGAAGGAGGCATCAAGGAGCAGACACGTCAGTCATTGCTCAATGTGCAGGCCATCCTTGCCGAGGCAGGACTTACCATGCAACAGGTGGTGAAGACCACGGTGTTTATGGCAGACATGACAGATTTCGCAGATATGAACGCTGTCTATGCAGAGTTCTTCCAGGCTCCTTATCCTGCCCGTTCGGCAGTGGCCGTGAAGACCTTGCCCAGGCAGGCACTTGTCGAAATCGAGGTGGTGGCTTGTGCCGACTGAGGAATGACAGCCATGCGCAAAGCCATTGTGGTAGGAGCCTCGTCGGGCATCGGTCGTGAGGTGGCCCGCTTGCTGGCACAGCGAGGCTGGCAGGTGGCTGTGGCTGCCCGCAGAGTAGAGAAACTGTCGGACTTCGAGGTGTCGATGCAGATTGATGTCACTGCCGATGATGCTGCCGACAGACTGTTGCAGCTCATAGACAGGATAGGGGGCATAGACCTCTATTTCCATGCCTCGGGCATAGGCCATCAGAACCGCGAGCTGCGAGAGGACATCGAGCTGCAGACTGTCAGCACCAATGCCCTTGGCTTCACACGCATGGTGGGAGCTGTCTATCGCTATATGGCTGCTCATGGAGGCGGACACATTGCCGTCATCAGCAGCATAGCAGGCACCAAGGGACTAGGTCCCGCACCCAGCTATTCGGCCACGAAGGCCATGCAGAATGCCTATATCGAGGCATTGGAGCAGCTCAGCAATGCCCGTGGCCTTGGTATCCGTTTTACTGATATCCGTCCGGGATTTGTAGATACCGATTTGCTCAACGATGGCAACCACTATCCCTTGTTGTTGAGAAAAGAGAAAGTGGCAGCCGACATCGTAAGCTCGATAGAGAAAGGTCGCCATGTGCGGGTCATCGACTGGCGATGGCGAGCCATCACCTGGCTGTGGAGACGTATCCCTCGCTGGCTGTGGCGTAGGCTGAAACTATAAGACAAGCCCCCTGGCGCATTCGTCAGGGGGCTTACTTATCGAGTTATCCTCTTCGTCATTCTTACACGAAGAGATATGCATGCCGGGACCTGTCTTACAGGCAAGGTGCGATTTCAGCTATAACATCCATTTGATGGCAAACCAGATGGGGGGCACCAATAATGCTGGGAGCATGTTGAGTGTCTTCAGCTCTTTCAGTTTCAGCAGGTTCAGTCCACTGCCCAGAATCATCAGTCCACCCACGATGAGCAGTTCGGCCATCAGGGCATCGCTGACAGCCTGACTCGACAGTTGTGCTACCATATAGAACATCCCCTGCCAGAGAAAGAGGACGGGTGCGGCCAGGATCATCCAGAATCCATAGGTGGATGCGAAGATGGTGCTCGACACCAGGTCGAGGGTGGCATTGGTGAAGAGGAAGGTGTTGTCCCCTTGCAATGCCGAGATCACCGGTCCCAGCATGCTGAGCGGCCCAATGCAATAGAGCAGTGTTGCCGTGGAGAGTCCGTCTGCCAGTCCGCCACTGCCGGATCGTTTGCCCACCAGGCGGTGGAAGCGTCCATCGATGTCCAGCCGTGTGCCCACGACGGTACCCAGTGCCAGTGCCACGATAAACAGTACGGGATACTGGCTCTTGGGGAGATTCGTGATGGTGGCATTCAGGCCGATGGCCAGTGAGGCGAGCCCCAGTGCATCGTAGAGTCCCACCTTGTATTTCTCCTTGATACCTCTGTTGAGCACTGTACCGATTATAGTGCCCACGACGATGGCACAGGTGTTGACGATTGTCCCTATCATAATTCGTTAGTCCTGCCTACGTTTGATTTTTTCGGTGCAAAGGTACGAATAAGCGAGCGAAACGCAAAAGGAAAACGGGTTTTTCTTTTCGTTTCCGAGTGACAGTACCTCCCTCCATATCCTCCCTGCACTCCGCTTTTTTTTGAGTGCACTCAAAAAATATTTCCAGTGCACTCAAAAAATATTTCCAGTGCACTCAAAAAATATTTCGAGTGCACTGGAAAAAAAAGGGTAGGGGATGGCTATGTGGCAGGACTATCTTGCGTCGAACACGCCGCCACCACTGTACTGTATCTGGTCGATAACTTCTGTAAAGTTGCTGTCGACCGATTGGAAGCTGCCTGAGAGGATCTGGCTGCGATGGGCCAGCTGGATGACCTGTATGGTGGACCCTGTATAAACTCGTTTCATATCTATTTCCGATTTTTATTTGATCACTGTCTTTCTGCCATTATTTACATATAGTCCCTTCTGCGTGGGCTTGGCGCTGAGTCGCCGTCCGTCGAGGGTGTACCATGCGTCGCCGGCGGTGATGCCCACGGTCGCGATCCCCGTGGTCTCTTGGCCGAAGTCGAGCACGAAGCTGCGCACCTGTCCGGGCAGGTCACCGGCGGTGATGCTCGGAAACGCAAAAGAAAAACCCGTTTTCCTTTTGCATTTCGCTCGCTTATTCGTCCCTTTGGCCCTGCCGAAGGTACTCCCGCTCGAGAAAACTCAAATAAATTTGGTTTTCTGCTCGCTTATTCGTACCTTTGGCCCTGCCGAAGGTACTCCCGCTCGGAAACGCAAAAGAAAAACACGTTTTCCTTTTGCATTTCGCTCGCTTATTCGTACCTTTGCACTCAAAATGTTGTTTATGGACCAGAAACGTATTAACGAGCGACTGCTGCGCAATGTTGTGCTGCTCTCGCGACTAGACGAGAAAGAAGAGTCGATGATGCCTGCAGGATCGGCATCGCTACCTGATGTGAATGAGGTGCGTCGCATCGTCAGTCTTGCCCAGCGTATCATCTTCACCGACTATTTCTATAAACGACAACCCGACGAGCAGATCCGCCAGCACTATATCGGTGTGAACATGGAGGAGTTCTACGAGCTGTTGCGCAGGCAGATAGCCCGTAGCCTTCAGTTCTGCGTGGAGTGCAACGAGGAGGATGTGCTGCCCAAGGCCGAGGAGCTGTCACTACAGCTCATCGACCAGTTGCCCGAGGTGAAGCGTCTGCTGTATACCGATGTTGAGGCTGTGTTCCAGAACGATCCTGCTGCCACGAACTATGGTGAGGTGATCTACTGCTATCCTGTGGTATATGCGATGACGCACTATCGGCTGGCCCATGTGCTCTGGCAGATGAGGGTCCCCGTGATACCCCGTATCATGACGGAGCAGGCTCATGCCAGTACGGGTATCGACATCCATCCTGGTGCTACCATTGGCGAGTATTTCGCCATCGACCATGGCACGGGTGTGGTGATTGGCGAGACGACTATTATCGGTTCTCACGTGATGCTCTATCAGGGTGTTACGCTGGGTGCCAAGAGTTTCAAATACGACACGGAAGGCAATATGCTGAACGTGCCTCGCCATCCCATTATCGAGGACAATGTGACCATCTATTCCAATGCCTCGGTGCTAGGTCGTATCACGATAGGCCACGACTCGGTGATAGGTGGTAACATCTGGCTTACACGTGATGTACCGCCTTACTCACGCATTCTGCAGAGCAAGGCGGTAGACGGTCCCTCGCAGGAGGCTTAGCCCCGTAATAGTTGATTTTCATATTGTGCATAAACTACAATTTTCGACCTGTGCGGTTGAAGATGGATACTTGCATGGCCCAATGTCACTCTTCCAATGTCACTCCCCCAAAGGGCACTTCCACAATGGCACTCCCCCAATGGCACTTCCCAATGGCACTCCCCCAAATATCATGGCCGGATGGCGCTCCCCTCCCCTCCTCTTAGGGGAGGGGTTAGGGGTGGGGTCTGCGAGACTTACTTCCTATCAGTTGGCGGGCCGCAACGAGGGTGTAAGGCATTGGATGTTACAGCTGACTGCCCGCAACGAGGGTATATGGGTGGAGGGCAGGAGAGGAGGGGCTGATGGCAGTTGCTGCAAAGCAGCAACAAACAACAACACCATCCGGCATAAAGCTGGGTGTAATAGATAGTTCTGCAGACCCCACCCCTGCCCCTCCCCTAAGAGGAGGGGAGGGGAGCGCCATCCGGCTATAAGTGATGTGAGATGTGAGATGTGAAATGTGTGAAAATGGTTCCCCTTCGGACTGTTATCCAAAGGAGAACCATGTGGTTTCTGTCGGCTTTCAGACTGTGGGGACAGTGCGGAGTGGTGGGGTCAGTTTTCTACTGGCTTCTTGACGAAGGCTCCACTCATGATGCTCTTTCCATTGTTCACCACGGGTATGCTGTCGGTGGCTACTGCCGTACTGTCTGCCGAACGGGTGCGAGCGTAGTAGTAGCCGTCATTGTAGTAGTAGCCGTCGTCGTAATAGCCATCGTAGTAGCCGCGATAGGTATCCCAGTAGCGGAAGTTGACATTGGCCAGCTTGAAGCGTATGTCGCGACGAGTGCCGTCGTTCATATACCCTGCGAAATAGTCGTGCGAGAGGGTGTAGTCGCTGATATAGACGGGATACCACATCGAATCGTCGTAGATGAGGGTGATGATGCCGTTGACGACCGACCAAGTGAACTCACAGTAGGCATAGTCGTAGAAGGGTGAGCGGGTGTCGTAGTCGACCTCATAGCCACGACCGCTGGTGGCACCATAGCCGCTGGTGCAGAAGTGGATGACGGTTTCGTAGGTATTGCCACTCAGTCCCCAACGATCATAATAGTATGTTCCTAGATATCCCTGCCAGTCGCCAGCAACGAGTACATCGGCTTCATACTGGTCGTCGGTTTCACAACTTGTGAATGTCATAGCTGCTGTGACTGTCATCAGCAACATGAAGAGGTAGGTATAAATCTTTTTCATAACGCAAGAATTTTAATTGTTTGATGTTGCAAAGATAAGGTATAATAGGCACCAAACAAAAGGTTTTCCCCTAAAAGCCATTAGGGGAAAACCTATTTCGAAGGGGGAAATCAGTATGCTGCTTCCTGGAGGGCCTTTGCAAACTCGCCGCTGGCAATGCTCACAGCCTCGGGCTCACCACTCTTCTGACGGGCCTCCTCAGTACGGTTGATGAAAGGCACACTGTCGTCGGCAGGTCCTAAGGTGCGTGCACGGAACCAGTTCTGATACTGGAAGTCGCCATAGCTACCATAGTGTTCGCTGTTGCGGTAGTAGTCCCAGTCTGAGTAGACGGTGTTCTGGAACTCGAACTTGATGCGTTGGCTCGACCCGTTGAAGATCAATCCACGGAAGTGGCTGCTGTTGAGTGAGTAGTCGATGATGTATATGGGTCTCCAGACATCATCGTCGTAGAGCAGGGTGATTTCACCATCGACGATAAACCACTTGAACGAGCTGCAGGCATAGTTGTAACGAGGAGAGTTGGTGTTGTAGTTGAGCTCATAGCCACGTCCACTGGTGTAGTAGTCACTCCGCGACTCGAAACGTATGACGGTGGCGTAGTTGCTGCCACTGATGCCCCAACGGTCGTTGTAATAGGCTCCTATGAAGCCTTGCCAGTCGCCTTCACGCAATTGCTGTGCGATGTAGTCGTCCTCCTCCTCACAGCTGGTAAGGGTGGTGATGCCCATCGTCATTGCCACGACGAGCATGATGTAAGAAAAGTACTTTTTCATCATTTTACAAAGGGTTTTTATGGGTTAATAATCTAATTGCTGCTGGTCTTGCGGCCGAACTGTGGGTCTATCCTGATGAAGGCTGCCACGAGGAAGGTGATGGAGCAGAGTGCCATGACGATGATGAAGAAGGTGCTGTAGCCCACGGCATCCTTGAGGAAGCCGCTGAACATGGCGGGCACCTGTAGTCCGAGATAGCTGATGCCAGTGCAGATGGCATAGTGCGAGGTCTTGAACTCACCCATAGAGAAATAGAGCATGTAGAGCGTCAGTGCGGTAAAGCCCATGCCGTAGCCGAACTGCTCGATGAAGATGCAGGTACTGATGAGGAACATGTCGGTGGGCATGGTGAGGCTCATCCACACGTAGACCACATCGGGCAGGGTGATGGCGCATACCATTGGCCATAGCCAGCGCTTCAGACCGTCGCGACTGGCCAGCATGCCGCCCACGATGCCTCCCAGCAACAGGCCGATGAGGCCTACGGTGCCGTATGCCACACCATACTGCGTGAGTGTCAGTCCCAGTCCGCCGTCTTCCTGCGGACGGGTGAGGAAGGTCTTGCTCATGGCATTGAGCAGGGCCTCGGGGAAGCGGTAGAAGAGGATGAATACGATGGCAGCCAGCATGGCCTTCCACGGCATCTTATGGACGAAGGCCACGAGCATGGTCTTCAGTCCACGGGCTATGTCCCTGGCCGTAGCGTCACGTTTCTTGTCGGCATCGGCATGGGGCATCATATAGGTGTGGTAGAGCCAGATGGCGAGGAAGAGGGCTGCGGTGCCGTAGAAGACGAGGCTCCATGCGAAGGCATGATCGTCGGGATAGACCTCCTGCAGCAGTCCTGCCACGGGTACGAGAATGCCATTGCCGAAGATCACGGCCAGGCGGTAGAAAGTGTTGCGGATGCCTACGAACCACGCCTGCTTGTGCTCGCTCAGCTCGAGCATGTAGTAGCCGTCGGCGGCAATGTCGTGGGTGGCGCTGCTGAAGGCCATGAGGAAGAAGCAGAACATGGTGCCCTGGAACCAGAAGTCGGTATTCAGTGTGAAGGCGATGCCTGCCAGCGACGACCCCAGCAGCATCTGCGTGAGCAGCACCCACCAGCGCTTGGTCTTATAGAGATCTACGAAGGGGCTCCACAGGGGTTTGATGATCCAGGGCAGTCCCAGCCATCCGGTATAGAGGCCTATCTCGCCATCGGTGAGACCCATCTGCATGTAGAGCACCACGGCTACCGAGGTCACGATGACGTTGGGCAGGCCTTCGGCAATATAGAGTGTGGGCACCCATGCCCATGGATTTCGTCTTTTGCTGTTCATTAGTATAGCTGCTTGATTTCTGCTCCTTTATAATAATGTAATAGGATGTCGCGATAGCTCATGCCCTGATGGCCCATGACGGCAGCTCCTATCTGGCAGAGACCCACGCCATGGCCCCATCCACGGCCATGTAGTACGAACGTTGGCTGTCCGTCGCCATCGGCAGGGGTCTTCTCCACTTCGAAGTTCGAGCTGAGCAGGTGGCTCTCGCTCAGAGCACGACGTATCTCCAGTTCCTTGCCAATGGTGAACGAGCCCTTGGTGCCCACGATCTTCAGTCGCCAGATGCGTCCGCTCTTGCCGCGGTCCAGGGGTATGATGTCTGTGATGATGCCCAGGTTGAGCTTTGTCTTCCGGCTGATGAGGTCGGTGAGCTGCTGTTGTGTGTAGCTGACGTGCCAGTCGTGGAAGTCTTCCGTCTCCAGGTCGTAGTCGTTGAGCACCTGTTGCAGGATGGACTGGTCGGTGGTGTTGCAGTATTGGCACTCCACACTCTGCAGGTATGGCTTGGGGGTGTTCTCCCAGCAGTATTGGTATTCCTCGGTGTGACCGCCACAGCACTTGGAGAAACGTGCATCGCATAGCTCTCCCTGGTATACGAGCACCTCGCCACGGGTGGCCCTGACGGCCTCACCGGGCAGCTGCGATAGTGAGGTGATGCCCTGGTATCGCTGGCAGTGGTCGTCGGCACAGACGTCAAACAGCGTGTGCTCCTCGCGGTCGTACCAGCGTATCAGCTCGTCCTCCTTCTTCACGAACGAGAAGAAGCTGCCCTCTTTCCGATTGCCGTTCTCCTCACGCTGCTTCTTCTGGAAGAGCAGCCACGACCGGGAGATGACGGCATGTGCCTTGAGCAGTTCGAGCGACGATGTGGCACTCATCTCGCTGCTGATCACACTCTCGAGATATTGCTCTACAGGCAGCTCGTTGATGGCGAGCACCTTGTCCGATTCTACCATCAGGTGCAGTGTGCCTGCAAAGGTCTGCTCGCGATGTCGCTCCCAGTGGAAGCCATTGCCTATGGTGACATCGTTGAGGGTGAATGACGGTGTGCCCTGTGCCGTCTCTGATGGTGACGGTATGAAGCTGAGTTTCTGATATTGCTGACCACGCCAGAGCAGGCCTCCCTCGGCCAGTTCTACTTCCTGATGTCCGATGATGCTCTCTCCCTTGGCCTGGTAGGTGCCGTTGAGGCAGAAGTCGATATGCTGTGCGCTGACGATGCCCACGCTGACGACGGGAGGCACGACGGGCAGTAGGGTGCCTGTCTGTGCGGTGACCTGTCTTTCGGCATCGTTTCTCATGATATCTGTCCATCGTGACAGCTCGTCCTTGTCGATGGCACACTCCTTGAGGATGGCCACGGCCTGTTCGCCATCCAGCTGTTGGTAGTCCTCTTGGCGAGGGGTGATGAGCAGGCCAGCCATATCTAGTGCCCCCGGACTGATGAGCAGCTGTTCGCTGCCTGTCTTGTAGTAGCAGTCGGGGCGGTGCTTCTTGCGTGGGAACACCACGGTGATATAGCTCTCGTCCTCGTACCAGCACACCACGTTCATCATCGGCTCTTCCTCGCCATCGGGAATGGTCATGGTCTGGTAGAGCATCGTAAAGAGCCGTTCGCTGCCTTTCTTGCCCTTGCTGCGTATGACGATGGCGGCACAGGGATAGTCGTCGATGGTGGCCATCATCGTGTCGGCAGTGGGTTGCAGTATCACGGTGAGGTTGCGTTGCAGCTGTGGCCAGCACTTCTGCAGAGGCAGCACACCGCTGGTGCCGGCCTGCAGGTGGGCATGGTCGGGGGCAGAGGCACCACATAGCGGCCCATTGTAGAATACGGTCAGCTCGCGATGCTTGTTGAGCAGGCTGAGCATCGTGCCGTACAGGGGTTTGATGCGTTGTGGCTGATGCCGCTGTGCTGCCAGTGTGAAGTGCATGGGCAGGATAGGGTAGGGGTTCACGAGCAGTTCCAGCTGACTGCCCTGGCCACTCAGTAGTGTCGTGAGCTGTTCGGGTGGCCGGTTCTTCTGGCAGAGGAAGCAGGGACGTTCGCTCAGGGCTTGCCTGGTGATGGTGGCTCCCGTTGAACGTATGCGGGCAGGGTTGTACTGTGCCACGAAGGTCAGCTGTGACACGTGCAGCTCCTTGGTCTGCACATCGGTCAGCTCGCGATAGCGTTGTAGGGCTGCAGGCCATTGCCGCAGCTGCTGTTCGAAGTATCGCTGCATGGCGGTCCCCCTTCCTGTGCTGCCGTCCTGCTGCTTGGCGTTCATGTGCTGGCGGGCCCTTATCTCCAGCGTGCGCAGCCTGTCCTTATAGAGATTGTTCTGGTTGACACGTTCCACGCTGAGTGCAGCATCGCTATTGCCTTCCCACCTGCGACAGAGGTACAGCTCGTCGTAGATGCGTCCGATACGATAGTGGCGCGAGAAGGCCAGTCCCATGGCATAGTCCTCGCCATAGCTGGTGTTGGGCAGCTGCAGCTGTCTCAGCAAGGGAGTGAAGAATGCACGTGGTGCTCCCAGCCCATTGATGCGCAGGGCATTGTTGGGGCCGTTCTCCTCTGTCCACTCCTGGTGGGCGATGAGTCCCGGTGGCAGTGTCTCCAGCTGGAAGTTGCAGATGCGGTAGCTGCCTACGATCATGGCTGCCCGCTGCTGGTAGAAGGCATCGACAATCCGCTGTAGGGTTGTCTCCGACGAGTAGAGGTCGTCGCTGTCCAGCTGTATGGCGAAGCGTCCGCAACGACTATCGTTGATGGCCATGTCCCAGCATCCGCCGATACCCAGGTCGTAGCGGTCGGGGTGGAGCACCACCAGCGGGGCCGATGTCTCGTCTGCCTGCAGACTGGCGAGCACCTCGCTGGTGCCGTCGGTAGAGTGGTTGTCGACCACGATGACGTTGAAGGGGAAGCTGGCATGCTGTGAGCGGGCACTCTCCACGGCATCCTTGATGGTCCGCACGCGGTTGTAGACGGGGATGATAACCGAAGCCTCGCAGGCAAACGTCTGCTCGTCGAAGTCGATGTCGCCATAGTCGGAGGTGTCGACCAGGGCACCAATGGCCTTCAGGTGGCTCGTGGCTGCCTGTTCCATCTCGATCTGCACATTGCGGTTGGCGGGATTGACATAGTCGAACTGCTTCTCGCCCGATGCCCGATGATCGCTTTCTATCTCGGTGTAGAGATATTCGTTCAGGTGCAGCAGTTCACCCTGACGGCTCAGGAAGAGACGCAGGTCGTACAGACCGGCATGGGCATAGCTGGGACTGTCAGTCTGCTCTGCCCATTGCTTCAGCAGGCAGGTGCGTATAAGTAGCAGCGAGCCGAAGTCGAAGTCGTCGCGGATGGAACCTGGCTGATAGTCGATGACTGGGTGACGGTGGTCCTGCCACTGACCGTCCACGAACTTGCGTTCCAGACGGTCGGCATAGACCATGGCTGCCTGGCCGTCGTCAGCCACACGTGCCATACGTTCCAGGGCACCCTCGCCAAGCAACAGCGGGGTAGACTTGGTGACCAGGGCGGTATATCGTGCCTTCGACAGTGCAGCCAGGCTACGCAGGCTGTCGCTGGAGGGCAGGTTCTCAATATGATGGGGGATTATGGCCCTGACAGCCGGGCAGCAGGACAGCTGACGGGTGATGTCGGCTAGGCTCTCCTGATTGTCAGAAGGTATGAAAAAGTCTATGTCTCGGTTCATCTGTCTTCTTTTTTTGTGCAAAATTAAGCATTTTCTGAGTAAATAACGAATTTTTCTCGCTCTTTTTCTGTACCTTTGCGGTCAAAAATGGAGATAACGAGCTTACATAATCCGCGCATCCGCCATCTACTGCTGTTGCAGCAGAAGTCGCAACAGCGTCGCAAGGATGGACTTTTCGTGGTTGAGGGACGTCGCGAGCTGGAACATTGTCTGGCTGCCGGCTACGAACTGGACAGCCTCTTCGTGTGCCAGGAGCTGTGCGATGCCGCCATCGTCGATGATGCTCGCGGGCAGCGGTATGAGGTACCCCGTGCACTCTACGAGCACATGGCCTATCGTGGTAGCACCGAGGGGGTGATAGCCATTGTCCACGAACGACGTCAGGGGCTTGCCGACCTGCAGCTGTCGCCATCGCCTCTTGTCATCGTGCTCGAACGGGTTGAGAAGCCCGGCAACCTCGGGGCCGTGCTGCGTTCGGCCGATGCTGCGGGTGCCGATGCCGTCATCGTCTGCGATGCCCTGACCGATCTCTATAATCCCAATCTCATCCGTGCCAGCATAGGGGCCGTCTTTACCGTCCCTGTCGTGGTCTGCAGCAGCCAGGAGTGCATCGCTTTCCTGCAGCAGCAAGGCATTCAGATACTGACGGCTCAGTTGCAGGATTCCCGGCTTTACTACGACACCGACATGCGTCGTCCTACCGCCCTGGTCATGGGTACGGAGTCCACAGGGCTTACCGACCAGTGGCGTGAGGCTGCCACCGCCCATATCCGTGTGCCCATGCTCGGACGTCTGGACTCACTCAATGTTTCGGTATCGGCTGCCATCCTGCTCTACGAAGCTGTGCGCCAGCGTTCTTGCTGACATTCCGGTCAATCATGAGTACGATAGCTAAGCCTCGGCCGTAATGCCACGATGAGTGAGCCGTAATCTCACGTTGGGTGAGCCGTAATCTCACGTTGAGTGAGCCGTAATGCCACGCTGGGTGAGCCGTAATGCCACGCAGAGTGAGCCGTAATGCCACGCTGGGTGAGCCTTCCGCGAACGTAATTTTTATGCCAGTAGATTCTACTCGCCAGTGGAATTTAGTCCTGCCAGATGTTATGCCAAATGATAGCGCTAGCCAGAAGATAGGGAGTTGATTGCCGGACACTCTGCATGCCTGCGATACATGAACAATAAAAAAATGTCAGTTTTTTTGCGGTATTTCCAAATATTTTATGTATCTTTGCAAAGAGAAAGTAAACGTTTTTCCTATGGAGCCGCAAATAACACTTGAGAACTCCTTGTTCCTTGCCCCATACGGGGGAGTGATGGTAACAGCCATCATAGCCTGCATATACCTGTTGTGGCGTCGTCCCCCCGAGTTTGTGCCAACCAACACCTCTCCCCTTCGCCTGCGTCGCTGGACTGCCGTCTTCTTCGCCACCATCGCCATGAGCCACCTATGGTGGCTGCTCATCTATTATACCCGTCCGGAAGGTGACCCCTTCTACCGTATCCTGATATGCTCTGCCCTGGATGCCGTGACTACGCTGCCTGCTATCCTTTGCACCATGCTGGCCATGTTGCAGGACCGTCGCCGGCCACAATGGCCTGTGGCGGTTGTCGTGGCAATCTCGTTGGCCGAGATGCTGGTGATTTATGTCACGGGTTCCTTTGTGTCGACACTCCTCCTGCTGCTGTTTTCCGTCAATGTCGTCTTTATTGCCTTCATCTTCGGGAGGGCCGTCATAGAGTATGGACACTGGCTGCGTGACACCTATGCCGACCTGGAGCATAAGGAGGTATGGCAGATCTTCGTCGTGATGGCAGTCTTCCTGCTAGTCTCCATTTCCTATGGTCTGGCGAACGACTATTTCATCTTCGAGGTGCTCGTCGAGGTGTTTGATGTCCTGCTCATCTTCTTCCTGCTGTGGCGTGTGGAGACCTTGCGTATCCTTGACGATCATATCAGGTATGTCGATCCGGACCCCTCTGAGGACCCTGTCGCCATGGAGATAGAATCGCGTTTGCAGCAGTACTGCATCGAGCCGCAGTTCTATCTTCGCAATAACGTAACCCTCAAGCAGCTGGCCAAGCTGACCGACATCCACCCCGATCTGCTCATCCGGCACTTTGAAGTGCAGGGAAAGACCTATAACACCTATATCAACGGTTTGCGCATCCAGCATTTCATACAACAGTATGATGAGGCCGTCGCCTCCGACACTGCCATCGATATCAGTAAGATAGCCTTGGCGTGCGGCTTCCGTAACTACACCACCTTCTGTTCTGTTTTCAAGCAGCACACGGGACAGCCGATCAAGGAGTGGATGAGCAAACATTGAATATGCCGTATTCCTTTCCCTGTGACAGGTCAGATGGAGGTAACCGCCTCGGTAATCGTCGACAGACTGTCTGATACGGTAGTAGCTAACGCATCACCATGGGGCATCCCTTCTTCACGGGGGTGCGTCTGTGAAAGGATAGTCAAAAAAATGAATAGGAACGCATTTGCTGCCTGCTTTCCTATTCAATAATGTGACTATTTTGGCACTAAAAAGCGTGAATTGCAGAAAATCAGCCGAGCTATTTATAGTCTTCCTTTGTCAGCATCAGATTGATGAGTGTGTCCTGTGGGTTGGACATTCTGCAATAGACGTACTTGAAGTTGAAGCCAGCATCCATATAAGGCTTGTAGCTGGGGGTGTTCTTCAGTTCTCCTATGAGTACATCCCTGATTTCCGCCTGGTCTAGCACCCCTTCCTCGGGGAAGTCAAGGAGCAGGTCTTCCTTCCAAGTGCGTGTGGGAATGTCGAACTCCACTCGTTCCATGATGACGTTGCCGTCGTTGCCAAGTGGCATGGGACACTTCTTTGCCGTTATCTCACGGGCATCGCGGGCTGCTCGCTCCTCGAGCGACTCCTGGCATGCCGTGAGTGCTAAAAGGGCAGAAATGATGATCAGGATTCTTTTCATAGATGTGGTAACTTGTATTTTTTGTGTGCAAAGTTACAAAAAAAACAAAAAAAATCATGTATCTCGGCATTTTTTTTGTAATTTTGCATTCGATTACACGCACTACAAATGAATAACATAAGAAACTTCTGCATCATTGCTCATATTGACCACGGGAAATCGACTCTCGCCGACCGTCTGCTGGAACGTACCAAGACCATTCAGGTGACGGAGGGTCAGATGCTTGACGACATGGACCTGGAACGTGAACGTGGCATCACCATCAAGAGCCATGCCATCCAGATGGAGTATGAGCGCAACGGGCAGAAATACATCCTGAACCTGATAGACACTCCGGGACACGTGGACTTCAGCTATGAGGTGAGCCGTTCGATAGCGGCTTGCGAGGGTGCCCTGCTGGTGGTGGATGCCACGCAGGGTGTGCAGGCACAGACCATCTCCAATCTCTATATGGCCATAGACAACAATCTGGAGATCATTCCTGTAATCAACAAAATAGACATGCCCAGTGCCATGCCCGACGAGGTGGAGGACGAGATTGTGGACCTGATAGGCTGCGAGCCGGGTGATATCATCAGGGCTAGCGGCAAGACGGGAGAAGGTGTCGACGACATCCTGAATGCCGTGGTGGACCGCATCCCGCATCCTGAGGGCGACGAGCAGGCTCCCCTGCAGGCACTCATCTTCGACTCGGTGTTCAACTCGTTTCGTGGTATCATTGCCTATTTCAAGATTGTCAATGGCGTCATACACAAGGGCGACAAGGTGAAATTCTTCAATACGGGGATGGAATATGATGCTGACGAGGTTGGCGTACTGAAGATGGACATGATACCCCGTCAGGAGCTGCGTACGGGCGATGTGGGCTATATCATCAGTGGCATCAAGGACTCGAAGGAGGTGAAGGTTGGCGACACCATCACCCATGTGGCCAGTCCCTGCGCAAAGGCCATCGAGGGTTTCCAGGAGGTGAAGCCCATGGTGTTTGCCGGTGTCTATCCTATCGATCCTACAGACTATGAGAACCTGCGTGCCTCGCTCGAGAAGCTCCAGCTGAACGATGCCTCGCTGACCTTCCAGCCAGAGAGTTCCGTGGCCCTGGGTTTCGGCTTCCGTTGCGGTTTCCTGGGCTTGCTTCACATGGAGATCGTGCAGGAGCGTCTGGACCGCGAGTTTGACATGGATGTCATCACCACCGTGCCCAACGTCAGCTATATGTGCTACACGAAGCAGGGAGAGGTGAAGGAGGTGCACAACCCCTCCGGTCTGCCCGACCAGACCCTGATCGACCACATCGAGGAGCCCTATATCCGTGCCAGCATCATAACCTCGTCGGCTTTCATCGGTCCCATCATGACCCTGTGCCTTGACAAGCGAGGCGAACTGATAGACCAGCAGTATGTCAGTGGCGGACGTATGGAACTGCATTTCATGCTGCCTCTGGGCGAGATAGTCATCGACTTCTACGACAAGCTGAAGAGCATCTCGAAGGGCTATGCCTCGTTTGACTACCATGTGGACTCCTTCCGTCCTTCCAAGCTGGTGAAACTCGACATCCTGCTCAATGGTGAGCCCGTTGATGCTCTTTCTACACTCACTCATCAGGATAATGCCGTCAGTTTCGGCCGACGCATGTGTGAGAAGCTGAAGGAGCTCATCCCCCGCCAGCAGTTCGATATTGCCATCCAGGCAGCCATCGGTGCGAAAATCATTGCCCGCGAGACGGTGAAGCAGGTGCGTAAGGACGTGCTGGCCAAGTGCTATGGTGGCGATGTCTCTCGAAAGCGCAAGCTGCTGGAGAAACAGAAGCGAGGGAAGAAACGCATGAAGCAGATAGGCAATGTGGAGGTGCCGCAGAAAGCCTTCCTTGCCGTATTGAAGCTCGACTAATCTTTTTATACTACTCTACTATTCAAAAACAAGCATCTAAAATCTTAAACATCAAATTCAGAAACGCAAATGTCAAACCTAAGTTTAACTCCCCGTGACGTGGCTCGCGAGTTGGCTCGCAGGTATAGTACGATGACACACGACGAGCTTGACATGCTCGAAAGTATACTTATCCCCCGCAAGTATGCAAAGAATGAGTTGCTCTTGCGCGAAGGCGAAACCTGTGAGAATATATATTGGATTGTGAAAGGCCTGGTGCGTCAGTTCTATTTCAAGAATGGCAAGGAGCTGACGGAATATATGGCCACAGAGAACAGTATCGTGATGTGTATCGAGAGCCTGTTCAAGGAGGAGCCTTCTCATCTGCAGATACAGGCCCTCGAGCCTTCTATCATCTACTCCATTCCGAAGGCCGAGCTGGAGGTGGCCGCCATCAAGTGCGTCAATATCCAGATGCTGTACCGTAAGATTCTGGAGGAGTCGCTCATCATCAGCCAGCATCATGCCGACATGCTTCGCTTTGAGACGGCCCAGGACCGCTATGCCAAGCTCGTGAAGCGTTCACCGCAACTGGTGCTGCGTGCTCCTCTGGTGTATATCGCCAGCTATCTGCAGATGACGCCGGAAACCCTGAGCCGTGTGCGTACTGCCGCCCTGCTGGGTGACAAGTAGTCGGGAGACTCCTCTTCAGGATAGTCGGCGAAATAGGAAATCAACCTCACAAGGTCGTAAATAAAATCAGCCGTAGCGATTGACGTTGCGGCTGATTTCCGTTATGTGAAGTGCGGACTTACTGAAATTCAACCTCACAAGGTCGTAAAAAATCAGCCGTAGCGATTGACGTTGCGGCTGATTTCCGTTATGTGAAGTGCGGACTTACTTCTTGCGGTTCTTCCAGAGATTGGTCATATCCTCCAGCGTCTTGCCCTTCGTCTCGGGAACGAGTTTCCATACGAAGATGGCGGCAACGACGCAGATGATGCCATAGAGACCATAGGTGAACCAGTGGCCGAAGTCATCACCCTCGCTGAGGTGCATGTTGAACATGGGCACGAAGGTAGAGCTGACGATGAAGTTGAATATCCACTGGAAGGCCACGGCAATGGCTACGGCAGCACCACGGATGGTGTTGGGGAAGATCTCGGCAATGAGAACCCAGCAGATGGGACCCCACGAGAACATGAACGATGCCGAGTAGACCATGATGCTGATGGCGGTGATGGTTTCCATGCCTGCATGTCCGAAGGTGACGGCAACTCCCAGGGCACCTACTGCCATACCCAGTGAGCCACAGATAAGCAGGGGCTTGCGGCCTAGCTTCTCGACGGTAAAGATGGCTACGAGTGTGAACAGGATGTTGATGATGCCCATGAAGACGGTGATAACCATCGGGTTCTCCATGCCCATATCGCCAAAGATGCGTGGTGCGTAGTAGAGCACGGCATTGATGCCTACAGCCTGCTGGAACACAGAGAGCATGATGCCGATGAAGATACACATCACGCCATAGGTCATCAGACGTTCGGTCTTGACGGTCATCGTGTCCTTGATATCCTGCAGGATCTGCTGGGCCTTCGACTGTCCGTTGATGCGTGATAGGATGCCCAGGGCCTTGCTGTCCTGACCGATGCTGACAAGATAGCGTGGCGTCTCAGGAACAAAGCAGATGAGCAGGGCGAAGAGGCCTGCTGGCACAGCTTCGCTACCAAACATATAGCGCCAGCCTGTGGTCACCGTCCACTGTGCGTCGGGGTTGATGGCTGCGATGCCCTTGCCCATCTCCTCCACCAGCGGCTGCACGTGGTCGCCCAGGATGAAGAAGTTGACGAAGTATACCACCAGCTGACCGAAGATGATGGCGAACTGGTTCCAGCTGACCAGCATTCCACGGATGTTGGACGGTGCCACCTCGCCAATGTACATCGGGCAGATGGCAGATGCCAGGCCTACGCCAATACCACCGATGACGCGATAGATGTTGAAAGTGATGAGCAGCGAGTAGGTGGGATTGCCCTTCTCGAAGAACAGGAACTCGGGATACATCGATCCGAGTGCTGATACGAAGAACAGCAATCCTGCGATGATGAGTGACTTCTTGCGTCCAAGACTGGTAGCCAGCAGACCGGAGAGTGCTGATCCGATGATACAGCCGATGAGGGCGGAAGCAGATGTGAAGCCATGCCAGCCGTCAGTATAGGCAAAATCCTTGGCTTCCATGAAGAATGCCTGAAGTCCCTTCTCGGCTCCAGAGATGACGGCTGTGTCGTAGCCGAAGAGCAGTCCGCCCAGTACGGCCACCATGACGATGGAAATGAGGTAGCCACGGCTACCCTTGTCTGTTTGATTCATAGGTGTTATAAGTTGTTTAAGTTTCTTTCTGCAAAGATACGCTTTTTTTGTCTATCCACCATAGGGTATTCTTAAATATGAAACCATTGGAAAACATTTTGATATTTTTTCAAAAGTCTTTATTGGATATTCACCGTGAATCGCTGCAAGTCCTTGTCGGCACTGCTCGTGCCTACCATCAGTTCGTACTCGCCAGGAACCACACGCATGGTGTTGGTGGAGGCATCCCAGTTCTCGAAGCGGTCGCGTGGGAAGGCAATTGCTACCTGCCGGCTCTCCCCAGCCTTCAGTGTCACACGCTGGTAGGCACGCAGGGTTTTCAACGGACCTTCTGTGTCGGCAGTACGACGGATGTATACCTGTACGGTCTCGGTGCCTTCACGCTTGCCTGTGTTCTTGATGGTGCAGGCTACGGTATGCTGTCCAGCATTGTATTGTGGGTTGCTTATATTAAAAGATGTGTAGCTCAGACCATAGCCGAAGGGGTAGAGCGGCTCACCCTCGAAATAGCGATAGGTACGTCCTTTCATGCGATAGTCGAGGAAGTCGGGCAGCTGGGTGTCGTCCTTGTAGAATGTCAGTGGCAGTTTGCCGCTGGGGTTCGTCTTTCCTGTGATGACTTCAGCCAGGGCTGTTCCTCCCTGTTCGCCACCATACCATGCCTGCAGGATGGCATCGCAGTATTCGGCCTCGGGGCTTAGTGCCACGGCACCACCAGAACAGTTGACGAAGATGATCTGCTTGCCAGCCTCGTGCAGTGTGCGCAACAGGTCGCGCTGTGCCTGGGGCAGTTCGATGCTGGTGCGGTCGCCACCCTTGAATCCTGGCTCTTCTACTCGCATCTGTTCTCCCTCTACACGTGGTGAGATACCGCCTACGAATACCACCACCTTGGCTTTGCCGATGTCGGCCAGCAGCTGGTCGCGGGTGGGGGTATATCGCTTGCGGATGTCGAACTGCATGTTGGCCATGTTGTCTTCCTGCACATATTCGATGACGAGCTGATACTCCTTGCCAGCCTCGATGTTCAGGTCGCGTGTAGCCTCCTGACTGCGTCTGCGGCTCTGCCAGACATTCACCACGGTGTCGCCATTGAGGAGTATGCGCATCTTGTCGTCGGCATTGATATACAGTTGTAGCTGCTCATCCTGACTGGCCTTGAACGAGCCTTCGTAGCGAGCAGAGAAATGTTCCAGTTCTACACCTGGTGCAAAGACGGTAGCACCGCCATTGTTCAGTTTGATAGGCTCAGCATAGACGGCAGTGGCCACAGGCTGTCCTTCCATCTGCTCATTGTTCCAGTAGGTGCCCTTCAGTCCTCTCTTGCCTTCAGGGGTGACGAACTGGTTGTAGAAGCTCTCCATGACTTCGCTGCGAGTCAAGCCACAGCCAGGGATATATTTCACCTGCTTCTTGAGCACGTTCTGAAGTCCCTGCATGGCTGTGATGGTATAGGTGGGATAACCACTGTAGTTGCCCCACATCATCACTGAGTCACAGGCATTGGGACCCATCACCACGATGTTCTTCTGCTTCAGGGGCAGTATGCCGTTGTTCTTCAGCAGCACGATGCCCTCGCGTGCCATCTGTAGTGCCAGTTCCTTGTGCTCTTTCGATGCAACGACATTCTCAGGTATCTTGGTCCATTCCACCATGTCGTCGGGGTCGAAGTCCCCCAGTTTCATGCGGCCCATGATCAGTCGTCGCAGGCTGGTGTCTATCTCCTTCTCGCTGATCCATCCCTTGGCCACTGCTTCTGGCAGATGGCGGTACAGGCTGCCGCACTCTACGTCGGTACCTGCTCTGACACCGATGGCCACGGCCTGTTCTGGCGTTTCCACCACGTTATGGTAGCGGGGCAGGAAGTCGTTGATGGCTCCGCAGTCGCTGGTAATCAGTCCCTTGAAACCCCATTCGTCGCGCAGGATCTGCTGTTCGTAGCGGCTCTGTGCGCAACACGGCTCACCGTCTATGCGTTGGTATGCACACATGATCTCCTCTACGCCAGCCTCCTGCACCAGTGCCTTGAAGGCCGGCAGGTAGGTCTCCCAGAGGTCGCGTTCGGGCAGGTCCTCCACGTTGAATGTGTGCCTGTTCCATTCGGGTCCGCTATGCACAGCGAAGTGCTTGGCGCAAGCCAGTAGCTTGCGGTACTTGGCATTGTCAGGACCTTGCAGTCCACGCACCACGGCCATACCCATCTGTGCTGTCAGGTAGGGGTCTTCGCCATAGGTCTCCTGTCCTCGTCCCCATCGTGGGTCGCGGAAGATGTTGATGTTAGGTGTCCAGAACGACAGGCTCTGGTACTGCTTGATGCTGCCCGACCGCTTGGCCTGTTGTGCTTTTACGCGTGCCTCGTCGCTGACGGCATCAAACACCTTCTGCAGCAGTGCGTCGTCCCACGATGCAGCCATAGCTGTCGTGATGGGAAACACGGTGGCAAAGCCGTTGCGGCCTACGCCATGCAGGGCTTCGTTCCACCATTCAAAGTGTGGGATGCCCAGTCGCTCGATGGCTACCGAACGGTTCATCATCAGTTTCGTCTTCTCCTCCAGGGTCAGTCGTCCCAGCAGGTCCTCGGTGCGTTGTTCCCAGGATAGTGATGTGTTCTGGTAGGGCAGTTGCTGTGCGGATGCGCAAAGTGTGGCTGCCAGGCTCAGTGTGAGCAGAAAAGTCTTCTTTTTCATTTTGTGTGGTTTTTATTTAACGATAAATTTCCGTCCCTCACAGACATAGATGCCAGCGGGCAGTCCCTCGGTGCTGGTGGCATTGGCACGTATCAGCCTTCCGCGGGTGTCGTAGATGTTGCGGGGTGTCTCGTCTGTAATCATGTTGCTGATACTGGTTTCGATAGCCTTTACGAAGAGCAGTCCTTCGCTGATGCGGCTGGTGTCCCATTCGATGCCACCCTGCATGTCGAAGGTTGGTGTTCCGTTGAATGCCGATGCTGTGAAGATGCGTATGCTGTCGCCTTCCTGCAGGGTATTGTGCGATGTCACTTCGATGCGTATGGTGCCGTTGATGGTGAGGCTCTTCTCGAATTCAAAGCTTGTGCATCCCGTATTGGTGGCGGTAGCACATCGTGTTGCTGTGACGAGCAGTGTGCCGTTGATGGTGGTGGCCGAGTTGGTCAGTGCCTTGGTTTTGGTAGAGCATGAGAGGGTGCCGTCCTGTCCTACGGTCAGTCGTCCGGTGCCCAGTAGTGCATTGGAGCCCAGACAGAGCTCACCTTCGTTGACCGATGTCGTGCCGGTATTGTCGCTGGCTCCGTTCCATGTTATCTTGCCGCTGCCCACCTTGACGAGGTTGGCGTTCGAGGTCACCTTGCCGTTGAAGGTCCAGTTGTCGTCGTTACCCACTTGCCAGGTGTTGGCACCTACAGAAGCGCCGTTGCTGAACGTGCAGCTACCGCCTAGCTTACCGTTGCCCATCAGTTTGCCGATGCGGAAGGTCTTTCCGCTGTTTTGCACTTCTACATTCGATGCGATGTTCAATGTGCCGTTGGGCATGCCACTCGAGGTGTCGAAGGTGAAACGTCCTGTGGCGTCGCCATTCGATGTTGGCTTGATGGTACCTTCGAAGGTGCTCAGGTTGACGGCTATGCGTGTACGGGTGGCATACCATTTGTTGTCGCCGCTGCCTCCTGTGCGCACAGGACACGAGATGGTCAGTGTGCCCTCGCCGGTAATATTGTTTTTGTAGGTGGCATCGTTCACCAGGTTCCAGGTGGCGCTCTTGCCTTTTGCCACCACGATGCCATAGCTGGTGCCAGTGTTCTCACTCAGGGTGCCTCCTTGGAACTCAACGGTCTTGGCAGGCGTATTGGCGTTGATACACTGCACGGTGCCATTTTGGATGATCAGACGGTTCAGGGCTGTGTTGGAGACGTTCAGCTTCATCCACCCACTACCTTTCTTGGTGAGCTGTGTGCCCATCATGGCTTTGTCTACGATGAAGTCCTGGGCGTTGTTGATGATGCCGCCCTGCTCGCTTTCGAACTTGATGGGCGAGCCGTTGGTGACGGCGGCTGTGGTGCGCAGCTCGGCACCATTCTCGATGACGAATTTCGATGCTGCGGTGGTCACGCCGCCCAGATTGCCCTTGGGCTGGTTGGCATTGGCCAGCGAGCTGACGCTGACTATGCCGCCCGACAGGCGGTTGCCGCCAGTGTAGGTGTTTTCATTCCTGATGGTCAGCATGCCAGGGAACAGCTTTACC
>JAIKWS010000062.1 GCA_024684515.1 Prevotella sp. | reverse complement strand
TCATGGCACGTCAGCATAAATGCCTTACCGACGTCCTCGTCATAGTCGTCCAGTCCTCTGGCTTTCATAAAAGGAATTATACCTTTAGACCAAAGCCAACGGTAGGTATATATACGACTACTCGTATATCTTCCAGCCTGGAGTAATTGGACGGCTTTCTCAATTAATTGTTTAATCTCCATAATAGCTTGACTAATAATGTTAATACTGGCAATGCACCATATTTACAATAACGTTATGGCAAGTTATTATGTATAGATTATGTGCGTATAATGTGTAAACTAAGGATCTTTTAGATTCAAGCTATTGAATACTTTACATATCCAAGATGTTTCCATAACTAGAATTATGTAAAGCTTTACATAATTCTGGCGAAAGTCTCAGAAAAAAATATTAACTTTGCCGCCGATAGAGTAAATCAACAACCGAGTGAACGGATATCATCGGAATTGGTGAACGGATATCGTCGGAATATGCATGTTATTTTCCTTGTTCATCACCTACAATGTGGCTATGAGGAGACTATGATGTGTTTGTGAGGTGTTTGGGCAACACCCACCGCATGTGAAACCCCTGTGTCTATGGGCTTTTCCAAAGATTTGTGGGGTGTTGGGCAAGAATAACTCAAGAATTTTTTTTGGAATAGGAAAAAAGTATACAAAAGGAGAATGTGCTACTACATTCTTAAGCGAATTCATGTCCTATTTACTAGTGTTTTCCCTGCAGTTGATAGCTTCTTGCTCGAAGTAAAATCTTTCACCGTTCGGTCATCGAGAATCATCTGTCCCCGTATATCTAAATGTCAAACCATGCATGGAGGAAAAGACTATCATGGAAATGCAGGGTAAAAGTGCCCCTTGTCATGGGTGAATGGTTCATTCACAGCCAAGTAGATGTCCAAGCTGATGGATGGCCAGCAGTCAAATCCTGATAAGATAGAGAACGAGCAAGTGCAGTGGATAAAAGATATAGAACAGGTATTTGCCCAATGTGCCTTGAATAAACCCTCTTTGCCCATTGTATAGGTTTATTGGTATGAAGGCCAATCCTGCTAACCAGCGAGACCCTAGATAACAACAGCCGGCAGCTGCTTGGAAAATATGGTTTTGGCGGAGGAAATATAGTAGTAAGACAAAGCCAACGCCATAGGATCCGTGGTCTGTGCGTAGCAGGATGCTTAGTGCGATGAGTCCAAATATATATGTAGCCATACGTGTGGTTGACAGTCTTTTGCTTTCCCATTGTCCTACGCTGCATAAAGCCAAATAGCTAAAAAACAGTGTGAAAATCACATTTTGCGAGGGACCATAGCATTGCCCGTAGTGAATCAGGTCCCAGGGTATTTCAGAAATCAGAGCAAACAGTAGCAGATTTCTGCCATATTTCATTTTGTCGTGAGTATGCTGGAATCCTTCTACTAGTAAGAACGCAAAGATGGGGAATGCTAGTCTGCCAAAAAGCCTCATCAGTATATACCAATTTATCGGTTTGCTGCCTATGGTAAATAGCGGCTCTATGAATTTGTTGTCATAGCATAGTACAAAGCCAGCCAAATGGTCAATCAGCATGGAAAGAATTGCTATCATCTTTAGCCAACTGCCACTTAGCACCTGCCAGCGTTGTGGAAATAGTCTGATTGTGTTTGTATTATCTTTCATTCAATTGTATAACTATTATATCATTATATTGCTATTAATTTGCTGAGACTACTATTGCAACAATAAGAAATGTAGTCGGGAACATCCTTGTTTGCGTATTATTCTGTATCGTCTTCCGTTGTGCATATTCTACGTGTCTCTGCCCGTGCTTCACGCCATCTGGGGAAATAGCGGTCCATCAGAGCATGGAACCGAGCATTGTGGCTTGGTTCCAGCAGATGGCACAGCTCATGAACCACCGTGTGCTCTATGCACCATTCAGGCAGCAGGAGCAGATATACGGAAAAGTATATGCTCTTGTCATTCACATTGCACTGGCCCCAGCGTGAGATGGTGGCTTTGTAGTATACGATGGATGGCTTGACACCCATCACTTTGGAGTGTTTCTCAACCATTGGCTCGATGAGTGTCTTGATGCGTCGTAGCACATCATCGCATTGCTGAGGTGTGCTCAAAGGCAGCTGATTGAAGAATTCTAAACGTTTCTTTTCACGTTCGAGTGTGTTTAGTCTTGCTGTTTGTATCCAGTCACGATGGTCGTCAATAAACTTTTCCACCTCTTCACGTGGCATGCCAATCGGGGCAGAAACATGCACATCGCCGTTTTTGACGATGCGCATACTGAGTCTGTTAGTACGCCGGTAGGTAATCTGTATGATCATGCTGGCTTAGATTCGTTAGATGCTGATTGTACGACCACCGTCTTCCCGTTCTTCAATGATAACACGTACGGCATCGTCAGGCAACAGTTCCTCGATGAGCTCAGGCCATTCTATCAGGCATAGTGCACCACTGTAGAAATAGTCCTCGTAGCCCATATCGTAGACCTCTTCCAGTCGTTTGATGCGGTAGAAATCGAAATGATAGATGGGTTGGGAGCCTGCTGTATACTCGTTTACGATGGCGAACGTGGGTGAGGTGATGACATCCTGCACACCTAGCTCCTCACAAATGGCCTTGATGAACGTAGTCTTGCCAGCCCCCATCTTACCATAGAATGCAAATACGTTATGCCCGTCCATCTGGCTGATAAATTCACGGGCAGCCTCGCTAATCTGGCTTATATCATTGATGCAGATTTCCATTTCGTTAAGTTTTTGCCTACAAAGGTACGAAAAAATCACAATACGCCATTCACTATATATGATTTTTTTGTACCATTGGCATTCTGCCGAAGGTCCTTTTGTTCGGGAATGAAAAGAAAAATGCGTTTTCCTTTTACATTTCGCTCACTTATTTGTACCTTTGGCATTCTGCCGAAGGTCCTTTCGTTCGGAAATGAAAAGAATAATGAATTTTCCTTTTACATTTCGCTCACTTATTTGTACCTTTGACCTTCGGTCGAAGGTCCTTTCGTTCGGAAATGAAAATAAAAATGCGTTTTCCTTTTACATTTCGCTCACTTATTTGTACCTTTGCAACTGTTATGAAGATTTTTGGCGTAGGCATGAACTATCTCCTGCACACCCAGGAGCTTGACGGACGGGCATACCGTCCTGAAGAACCCGTAATATTTCTGAAGGCCGACTCTGCATTGTTGAAAAACGGCAAGCCCTTTTTTATTCCCGACTGGTCAGAACGTGTCGACTACGAGGCAGAGCTCGTGGTACGCATCAGCCGGCTGGGGAAGGGTATTCCCGTTCGTTTTGCCCATCGTTATTACGATGCAGTGACTGTGGGCATCGACTTCACAGCTCGTGACCTGCAGCAGAAATCACGTCAGGCAGGCCTTCCTTGGACCATCTGCAAGGGCTTCGACGGCTCGGCAATGATAGGCGACTGGCAGCCCATTCCCAATACCGCCATCGAGAGGGGAGTGGACTTCCATCTGGACCTGAATGGACAGACGGTACAACGTGGCAACAGTACCGATATGCTTTTCCCTATCGACGAGCTCATCAGCTATCTCTCACGTTTCTTCACACTGAAAACGGGCGACCTCCTGTTCACAGGAACGCCGGTAGGAGTGGGTCCTGTTAAGATTGGCGATCACCTACAGGGCTATCTGGGAGACCAGTGTGTATTGGACTTTTATTGTCGCTGATGGCAATAAAAGCACGGGCTGCTGCGTTATATAGAAGACGATGAAAAAAATCGTGCTTCTACTGTCGCTGCTGCTGTGCGTCGTTTTGAGAATGTCTGCGCAGGAGTTTGTCAACCTGACCGCCCCTGATGTCAGGATTGACAAGGCATTGCCCATCTATTATCACGAGTTTCCCTTGGGTACGGCCTATGCCGACTCTGTCTATACCGTCAGCATTGAATATCCCGAATTTATCGACATGAGCGAGGATGATGTCCGTCGCTATCATGAACTTACGTCCGACTCACTGCCTTCGTTGCCTGTTGTCGAGCAGTATATCGGTGTCAGTCGTCGTCGGGGAACTCTCTACATATCGCTGGTACCCTTGGTTTTCCGTGACGGTAAGTATCAGAAACTGGTCAGTTTCCGTTTGCGGTTGGAGAGCCAGGCCCGTGTGGGCCATTCCTTGTCCAGGGCAACACGTTCCACGGATTCTGTTTCCTGCTATGCCTCCCATTCTGTTCTGTCTTCTGGTCAGTGGGCAAAGATCAGTATTCCAGAAACGGGAGTCTATCAGTTGACTGAGGCCCTTGTGCGTCAGGCAGGATTTTCCGATATCACCAAGGTGAAGATCTATGGTTATGGCGGTGCCTTACAGCCAGAAGTTCTCACGGCCGAATATCTCGCAGAGACAGACGACTTGAGTGAAGTGCCGACCTGTATGGTGGGTGGACGTCGTCTGTTCCACGGTGTGGGACCAGTGGGGTGGGAGAGTGCCACTTCCACGATTCGCACCCGCAATCCTTATGCTACGGCAGGCTACTATTTCCTGACTGAGACCTCCGACGAACCATTGCTTGTAGACAGCACAGCCTTTGTTTCCGCATTCTATCCCACGACCAACGACTATCATTCCCTTTCCGAAAACGATGAGTTCGCCTGGTATCATAGCGGACGGAATCTATTTGAGAAGACTCCAGTCCCCAGTAGCAGCAGTGCTTCCTATGTGTTGCCTGCCCACACCGACAGTGGCACACTGACCATCGTGATGAGTTACGACGGACTGGGCATGGTGGGTGTTGAGGTGAACGATTCTGTGGTAGGCAACGTCAATATCACCTCTGTTTTTGGCGAGACCTCGAAGGCAGCTGGTAAGACAGTTTATTTCCCACTGACCAATCTGCGTAGTCAGAATACGGTGCGTCTCCGGCAGACATCGGGTGAAGGTAACCTGCGTCTTGACTATTTGTCGCTGACCATGCCATCGCCAGCTCCCGCTCCTAACCTCAGTACCGATGCTTTTGCTGTGCCACAGTTTGTCTATCGCATCACCAATCAGGACCATCATGCCGATGCTGCTGCCGACATGATTATCATCATCCCCACCTCGCAGAAACTATTGCAGCAGGCCGAGCGTCTGAAGCAGTTGCACGAGCAGCTTGATTCCCTTCGTGTACGCATTGTGCCTGCCGACGAGCTGTTCAATGAGTACAGCAGTGGCACCCCCGATGCCAATGCCTATCGTCGCTATCTGAAGATGCTCTACGACCGTGCCTCATCCGAGACCGACATGCCCCGTTATCTGCTGCTCTTTGGCGATGGTGCCTGGGACAACCGCATGCTCACAAGCGACTGGCGCACATTCTCACCCGACGACTTCCTGCTTTGCTATGAGAGTGAGGACTCTTATAGCACCACCAATAGCTATGTCAGTGACGACTATTTCTGCCTGCTCGACGATGGCGAAGGTGGCGATCTGACGAAAAAGGACAAGACCGATGTCGGGGTGGGACGTCTGACGGCACGTACGGAAGAGGAGGCGAAGATACTGGTCGACAAAATCTATGGGTATGTGGAGAATGCTAATGCCGGTGACTGGCAGAATACCCTTTGCTTTATGGGCGACGATGGCAACGGCAATATCCATATGACTGAGGCCGATGCTGCAGCTGCCGTAGCCAGCGAGGCCAATCCGTCGTTCAATATCAAGAAAATATACTGGGATGCCTACGAGCGTGTCACCACTTCTACCGGCAATCGCTATCCGGATGCCTCGCGACTCATCAAACAGCAGATGCAACAGGGAGCCCTGATCATGGACTACTGTGGGCATGGCGTCACCTACTGCCTCAGTCATGAACAGGTTGTAAGAATCGAGGACTTTGCCGAACAGACGTCGTTGCGTCTGCCCCTTTGGGTGACGGCATCGTGCGACATCATGCCTTACGACTCGCAGGAAGAGAATATCGGTGAGACAGCCATGTTCAATACTCGTGGTGGTGCCATCGCCTTTTTTGGTACTACGCGAACCGTCTATACTGGCGACAACAAGAATATGAACTGTGCCTTCATCAAGCATGCCCTGGCTACCGATGCTACAGGACGTCCCAACAGGCTGGGCGATGCGGTACGCCTGTCGAAGAATGAGGTACGTGCCATGCCCACCGACCCTTCCGTCACTCCCCACGAGTCGTATGTCATCAACAAGCTTCACTACTCGCTATTGGGCGACCCTGCCTTGCGGTTAGCCATTCCCACTGAGCACATCGTCATCGACAGCATCAATGGGCAGCTTGTCAGTACTGCCGACACTGTGAAACTGGCTGCAGGTCAGAAGGTGACGGTGGCTGGACACGTGGAAGGAGCTGCATTCAATGGGGTGGTGTCACTTACGGTGAAAGACATCGAGCAGACCATCGTATGCCGTCTTAACGATGATACGGGCTCTAGCACACCGTTCCGCTTTGCCGATCGTCCGATTACCATCTACAACGGGCAGGATAGTGTGCGACAGGGACGTTTCCAGTTGAGTTTCGTCCTGCCTAAGGATATCAGCTATAGTGACCAGACAGGCCGTATGATGGCCTATGCCGTCAGCAACGACCGCCTGCGGATGGGAAATGGACATACCGAGTCGTTTGTCATGGGCAGTGGCTCCGACGCCAGCAATGATGGCATCGGACCAAGCATCTATTGCTATCTGAACTCCAGCGACTTCCAGAATGGCGACGAGGTCAATACCACTCCCTATTTCTATGCCCAGCTGACGGATAAGGACGGTATCAATGCTGCTGGCAGTAGCCTGGGCCACGATCTCGAACTGGTGGTAGACGGACAGTTGTCCATGACATACAATCTGAACGAGTATTTCCGTTACGACTTTGGCGACTATCGCTCGGGCAGTGTGGGCTATACCCTGCCAACGCTGGCAGAAGGAGAGCATAAGCTCACTTTCCGTGCCTGGGATGTGCTCAACAACTCTTCCGTTGCCGAGCTTCGCTTCCGTGTGGTACGTGGCCTGGAGCCCAATTGCTTCAGTGTGGAGTGCACGCACAATCCCGCTACTACCTATACGACCTTTGTCATCAACCACGACCGTACGGGTAGTCAGATGGATGTCGAACTGGAGGTCTTCGATGCTTCTGGTCGTTTGCTCTGGCGGAAGAGCGAGACAGGACTCTCGACCGACAATACCTATACACTCGACTGGGACCTCACCACCAGTAGTGGTAGCCGGCTGCGCACAGGTGTCTATCTCTATCGTGTGCTCATCAGCACCGATGGCAGCAGCAAGGCCTCAAAGGCACAGAAGATAATCATTTTATAGCAGAAGGATACACATTTATTAATAGTAGAACAACCAAGAATTATGAAGATAAGAGAAATGCTGAAACCGATTCTGATAACCCGTTCGCTGACCATGCTGGCGAGGGGTTGCGCATGGATGCTGGCACTGCTCCCCGCAACGATGCTGGCCGACGACTACAAGACCACGACCTTCAACCCCGTGGAGCATGCCGTCATCTCTCAGACCATTGCACCCGATGCCCGTGCAGCAGGTATGGGCGATGTGGGTGCAGCCACCGATCCTGATGTCAACTCGCAGTTCTGGAACCTGGCCAAGTATCCCTTCTGCATCAGCCGTGCCGGCATCGCACTGAACTATACCCCCTGGCTCCGACAGTTGGTCAACGATATCGACCTGGCCTATGTGGCTGGATATTATCGCATTGGCGACTACGGAGCACTGAGTGGCTCTCTGCGCTATTTCTCCCTTGGCGAGGTCTACACCTCCGATGACAGCGAGATGACCGTCAACCCCTATGAGATGTCGCTCGACGTGGCCTATTCGCGCATGCTGAGTGAGACGTTCTCGATGGGTGTAGGCCTGCGATGGATCTATTCCGACTTGCGCTACGACTACTCGGAGGATTCCAAGCCTGCTTCGGCTTTCGCTGCTGACCTGGCTCTCTATTACAACAACTACGTCATGCTGGGCTCGCGTGAGTGCCAGCTGGGACTGGGTGCTACACTTACCAATCTGGGTAGCAAGATCTCGTTCTATGGCGATGAAGAGAGTCAGTTCATTCCAGCCAACTTGCGTCTGGGTGCCTCGTTGATGATTCCTGTTGACGAGTACAACCGCTTCTCGATAGCTGCCGATGCAAACAAATTGCTCGTGCCTACCGTGCCCCGTCAGGGTATTGACGAGTCGAACAGCGACTATCAGGATCGTGTACGTCGTGAGTATAGCGACATCAGCAGCATCAAGGGTATGTTCGACAGCTTCAGCGATGCTCCTGGAGGTTTCAAGGAAGAGTTGGAAGAGGTGCAGTGGAGTGTGGGTGCAGAATATGTCTACCACGATCAGTTCTCGCTACGAGCCGGCTATCACCACGAGTCGGAGTCGAAGGGCAATCGTAAGTATTTCACCGTGGGTGGAGGCTTCCGCATGAGTGTCTTCTCGCTCGATGTGGGCTATGTCATCTCCACAGCCCAGACCAATCCTCTCGACCAGACCTTGCGTTTCACGCTGGCCTTCGACATGGATGGTATCAAAGACCTGTTTAGAAAATAGTTGTGACATTGCTGACAAGAAAGACCAAAACAATGAAAGACCAAAATGAAACATCGGGCACGCAAATGGCTGGCAGAAGCAGCGAAGTGCCCAGTCGTCCTGTGTGCCAGTTCCGTGTTGGCTTCGGCTTCGATGTCCATCGTCTGGTAGCCGACAGAGCCCTGTGGATGGGAGGTATACAGATTCCCTATGAAAAAGGCCTGCTGGGCCATAGCGATGCCGACGTGCTCATTCATGCCATTTGCGATGCCCTGCTGGGTGCTGCCAATATGCGTGACATAGGCTATCATTTCCCCGATACCGCAGCCGAGACCGATGGCATCGACAGCAAGATCATTCTCCGTAAGACCGTCGAACTGATAGCCACCAAGGGCTATCGTCTGGGCAATATCGATGCCACCATCTGTGCCGAACAGCCAAAGATGAATCCCCATATCCCCGCTATGCAACAGTGTCTGGCTGATGTCATAGGCTGTTTTCCTGACCAGATTTCCATCAAGGCTACCACCACCGAGCGACTGGGTTTCACGGGTCGCCAGGAGGGTATCAGTGCCTATGCCACCGTGCTCATCTATCTGGTGTAGTTATTGCCGGAGAGAATCTTTCAGAAGCAACGTCTAGGCGGATGGTTTTTTGAACACGAATCGCTAGAACCGAACGAATAGGCCATCCTTTACACTAGTGCCAGTGCTCTTTCCATATAGGACAGAAAAAATGCAGTCGGGGAATGACTGCATTTTTTTCTTGGTGTGACAATCGTGTCCTATTCCTCCTTAATAGCACCCACGATATCGTCGATGGTAGCTACGGTGTGGCCGTCGCGATGGCGGAACAGGTTCAGGATGTCGCGAACGGTCTTCTCCTCCTCTACCTGTTCGTCGATAAACTGGTCGACGAAGTTGACAGATGCACGATCGTGTTCGGCATCGGCAACGTCAGCCAGCTCGTTGATCTTCTCTGTCACCCACTCCTCATGCTTCAGTGTGTGCTCGAAGACGTCCTTGGGATCCTGGAAATCCTTCCCAGGAGCCTCAATGGCATCTACGACAGCCTCGCCACCACGGTTCAGCACGAAGTCGGCCATCTTCAGGGCATGCTCCTTCTCCTCGTTCGAGTGGTCGAACATCCAGTTGGCAAATCCCTTCCAGCCTTCCTTGCGGAACCAGAAAGCCATCTGCAGGTAGAGGTTTGACGAATAGAGCTCTGCCGTGATCTGTGCGTTGAAAGCATCTTGCATTTTCTTTGAAATCTTCATTTTTACGTTTCCTTTCCTTTTAATGGTTAAAATGGTTGTGGATGCAAAAATACAAAAAAACTGAGAATACGCCACAAAAAGCCGCTATTTTTAAACTTCTTTGTATGTTGCCATAGGTTTGGCAACCCGTAAGTCGCTTGTTGGCACGTTTTTCAGGAGAAACGAGGGGATTGGCCGAATTTTTTCTTACCTTTGCACAGACAAATAAATAGTAAGGATGAAAGAATTGAAGCTGATGCTCGTGTGGAGTCTGACATTGCTGTCCTCAATGCTCAGTTCGTGTGGTTCTGAGGTGAGGACTACCAGTGCGAAACCCGTGCTTGAAGGTGAGGAAGCGAGACTGGAGAAAATAGCTACCATAGATTCAACAGCCATATCGGCGGTCCTCGATCTGGATGCCATCGAGGGCTACGAAGCTCTCGACACCCTTTCTGCCGATGCCTGGATACTGGTCGAAGACTCGCTGGGCCTGCTCATCAGTGCAAAGCATGCCGACCAACGCATGTACCCCGCCAGTCTTACGAAGATGATGACCTGTCTGCTGGCATTGGAGCATGGACATTTGTCAGACAGCATCACGATAACGAAGGATTTGTTTCATACACACGACTGCAGGGTGAGGCCTGGCGATGGCTATGTGGCAGGCAATCTGGTGCGTGAGATGATGATGCTGAGCGATAATGTTGCGGCCTATGCCCTTGCCAGGCATGTGGCTGGCGACACGGTGGCTTTTCTCGATTTGATGAATCAGAAGGCACGCTATCTGAGCATGGAGGCTACGCATTTCGCCAATCCCAATGGCATGCCCAACGACAGTAACTACAGTACTGCCCGCGACTTGCTGTCCTTGTCTCGCTATTGCATGGACGATACGGCATTTGCAAGAATCGTGGGCACACCGTTCCTGGATATCCCATTGACTGACGGACGACATCTGCCTAGTCAGAATACCAACGTCCTTCTTGGCTCGTACGACGGTTGTATTGGCGTGAAGACAGGCTATACTCGCAAGGCAGGTTCCTGTCTGGCATCGGCTGCAAGTCGTGATGGCGTGACGTTATTTCTCATTCTGCTGAAGAGCGATAGCTATGCGTCCCGTTTCTCAGAGTCGGCAGCCCTTCTCGACTATGGTTTCCGGGTGATGGAAACCTATCGCAAGGAGAAGTGGAAGGTGTGGAACACAATGATGCGATTATACCGCATTCAATGAATTTTTTTGAGATTTTCCTTTTTTTGTGCCAACATCTCACTCCGTCTTCGGAAAGACCGATAAACACTGGGGTTGAAGCGAGTGAGGTGTTTACGCAACACCTCACTCAACACTTCACTTTTGCTTTTAGTCCCAGCCTTTCTCTTGGGCACCAAAAGCTTCGAAAAGTCTTTTGAAAGATGTCTTCCCTCATGGAGAAGGGTAGGTTTGTAAAGTCTTTTCAGACCGTTAAAATTGATGTTTTTTTCGCTACTACTAGCAAAAACTATTTTCCTAGTGAGGGAAAAATATTTTCCTAACTAGGTAAAAAAGATCCCTGGACTTTTGCAATTTTCGATGTTAAGATTATTCTTTCCTTCAGGCATTTGCTCACTCCTCACTGCTTTTGCAAAACATCTCATTGCTCAATCATTCACAGCCCTGTTGAGTGAGGTGTTGAGTGAGGTGTTGAGTGAGGTGTTAGTGAGGTGTTGCGCAAACACCTCACTCGCTTCAACCCCAGTGTTTATCGGCTTTTCAGAAGATTGAGTGAGGTGTTGGCAAAAAATGGGTTAATAAACAATAAAATTTGGAGTATAATGGTTGGAATCTGAAGATGAAGCTGTAATTTTGTATCCACAAAGTGTGCAATGAGTATGGAATACATATGCGTAACGAAGGACAATCTGGAAAAGGAGCACATCTGCTGTGCTATTTCCAACAATAACGATGTGCAGGTGGCATCGAAGAAAACATGGCTCTCGGAAAGGTTTGATGATGGGCTGTGCTTTCTGAAAAGCGTTGAGCGGGGAAAATGTTTCATCGAGTATATCCCTGCGGAGAATGCCTGGAATCCGCTGAATGCCAAGGGGTTCATGTATATTGACTGCCTGTGGGTGTCAGGCTCTTTTAAGGGACATGGCTATTCCAGCGACCTGCTTAATGAGTGTATCCGTGATAGCAAGTCGAAGGGCAAGAAGGGGCTGTGCATCTTGTCGTCAGCAAAGAAAAAGCCTTTCCTGGCAGATCCTAAATATCTCAGGCACAAGGGATTCGAGGTATGTGATGAGGCTGACAACGGCATTCAGCTCTGGTGCCTGTTGTTTGATGAGAATGCATCAAAGCCACGATTGCTGGATTGCGCCAGGCATCCGCATGTTGACGAGGCAGGATATGTGCTCTATTATACGAGCCAGTGCCCCTTCAATGCCAAGTATGTGCCTGTGCTAGCGTCTATTGCCAGGGAGAAAGGGGTGCCTTTCAAAGCCATCCATCTGCAAAGCAAGGTGGAAGCCCAGCATGCGCCATCGCCCATTACGACCTATGCCCTTTTCCATGATGGTGAATATCTGACTAATGAGCAGATGAACGACAAGCGGTTTCTGAAGTTGATAGGCCGTTGATATCAGGAAGATCATGACAGAAAGAGAGAAGATGCTGTCTGGGAAAGTGTATTCGGCTGTAGATGCCGAATTGCTGCAGGGCTTGATGGCAACAAGAGTGAAGATTCATGAGTACAATCTGCTGGCTCCCACTGAGACACAGCGGATGAAGGAAATATTGCACGAAGTGCTAGGTCACGTTGCTGATGATGATATCATCGTCAACCAGCCGTTTCACTGTGACTATGGCCGCCAAATCAGTGTTGGACGACATTTCTTTGCCAATTTCAATTTCACCGTGCTCGACGAGGCCTGTGTGACCATTGGCGACGATTGCTTCATAGGTCCCAATGTGAGCATCTATACAGCTTGTCATAGTACCGATCCCGTGGAGCGAAACAGCAGGCAGGAGTGGGCACTGCCTGTCAGCATTGGCGACAATGTGTGGATAGGGGGCAGTGTCACCATCCTGCCTGGCGTCACCATTGGCGATAATGTCTCCATCGGGGCAGGCTCTGTTGTTGTGAAAGACATCCCGTCCAACTCGGTGGCTGTAGGCAATCCGTGTCGTGTCGTTAAACGGCTGAAGGGGTAGCCCCTCTCAGACAGTCCCAGCAAGAGTACCTACAAAGAAATGCTGCGACCCTCACGAGCCGCAGCATTTACAAGCCTATGTTTAACTAAAAATCCTTTTCTCTAAAAGAAATTTTCAGCCACAAAAGGGCTAAAAATTTGAAAGTTTAAATGGGAGCTTCACAGCGACCACCTGTTATCCGCAGTTGAAAACTTTCTTTTACCAATAACTAAAAACCTAAAACTATAAATATTACTACTAACCTAAAACAATCTATTAACCTTTTGACGATGCAAAGGTACGACTATTTTTCAATCCATGCAAGATTTTTGGCAAAAAAGTGCATATAAAAACACTTCTCTTGACACAAATCAAGCGATTGTGCTCGATAACAGCCAATTTTTTGCCTGTTTTTCCGAATCTCTGTCCTCCTTCTGTTGTCCCTTTAACTGTCGTCGGAAGCACCCATTGGCTTTGCCTTCTGTCACTCGGTCCATTCAGATAGGATTTGTGGCCTTTCAAATGAATTTGATGGCTCTCACTGCTCCATCATTCCGAGAAAACTCAAATATAATTTGGTTTTCTTCTCACTTATTCGTATCTTTGCAAGCTGAATTTAAACATTTGTTTTATATATGAAGAAACTGTTGGTTGCAGTTATCGTGCTGCTAGTGATCATTATCATGGTTCTGACGCGACCTGACAAGGCTGCTCATAAAGAGGCTATGATGGAAGCGGTGAAGGAATTCGTAGCAGACGAGGCTGACAGCATGGGGATGGGTGACAACGTGCTGACTGACTTGGGAAAGGGCATCGTGAACAAAACCATTGAGAAAGCCCTCAATATGAAACTGAAGATGCACGACTACCTGATTTTCAATACGACCTATGTGAAACTGATGGGTGAGGAGCAGATGTTGTCAGTGGGACTCTTTGGGCATGTGTTCACCTTTGACAGCGAAATGTTGCATGAGAAACTAGAACAGGCTGCCGACGAAAAGGAGATGATCAAGCAAAATGAACGTGAGCTGAAGGAACTCGAGAAAGAGAAGAAGAAACGTGAGAAGGAATTGCGCAAAGAACGCCGACGCCAGGAGAAAGATTCTATAAAGGCAGAGAAAAAACGTAAAAAGGAAGAGGAAAGACTGCAGCGTGAGGCAGAGAAAGAACAACGTAGGCTGGAACGGGAGGCAGAGAAGGAACGCCAAAGACAGGAGCGTGAGGCCAGTCAGGAATAGCCCACTTTTATAGAGTCACACAGATGAGGGTCTTGATAGTAAATACCAGCGAACAGACGGGTGGGGCAGCAGTTGCGGCCAGCCGGCTTCGCGATGCGTTGAATAACAACGGGGTGAGAGCCAGCATGCTGGTGCGTGGCAATAGCGTGGCCGACAGGTGGCACTTCCTGTGGGAGCGTGTCGTCATCTGGGGCACCAACCTTTTTAGCCGCAAGCATCTGTTCAAAGTGTCCATAGCCAATGCGGGTACTGATATCACTAAGACAAAGGCATACCAGGAAGCTGACATCATACATCTCCACTGGGTGAATCAGGGATTGCTGTCGCTGAAGGATATCGAACGCATCTTCCTGTCGGGCAAGCCTGTCGTCTGGACGCTTCACGATATGTGGCCGCTTACTGCCATCTGCCATCACGCCTATGAGTGTGAGGGCTATCGCAATGCATGTGGGCAATGCCAGTTCTTGCGAAGGCCAGGCCGCAACGACCTATCGGCAAAGGTGTTCAGAAAGAAACGGCAAGTATTGCAAAAGGCACATAACGTGACGTTTGTTACTGTCAGTGAGTGGCTGGCAGGCAGGGCCCGCAACAGTGCACTCATAGGGTCGTTTCCCATCAAGGTGATTCCCAATGTATTGCCGCTGCAGCAGTTCACAATTATAAATCGTATTGATGCCCGCACGTCAGTCGATGTAGAGGCGAAATATGTCATTGCCTTTGGTGCAGCTCGTATTGACGATCCCATCAAGGGTTTTGAGTATCTGGTGGAGGCATTGCGTCTGCTGACTGCTGATGGTCGTCACCGTGCTGCTGACTTCTGCCTGCTTCTATTCGGCGAGGTGCGTGATGCCAGTGTGCTGAACTCCATTCCTGTGCCCTATTCCCATCTGGGATATATTGATGATGTCTACCGTCTGTCGCTGGTCTATTCGGCTTCGGATGTGACGGTATCGTCATCGCTCTACGAAACCTTTGGACAGACGTTGATCGAGGCAATGGCCTGTGGCAGTGTTCCTGTGTCGTTTGATGGTGCTGGTCAGGCAGATATTATCAGTCATCAGCAGAATGGATATCTGGCCGAACGGCTGTCAGCCAGCAGTCTGGCGGAGGGTATAGCGTGGGGATTGCATTGTTCGCTGTCGGCACAGGACCTGCGTCGTAGTGTGGTTCGCCGTTACAGTGAGAATGCGATAGCCCGTCAGTATTCTGATCTCTATCAGAAAATGTGCAACGAATACTAAGTAAACGATGATAAAATTTAGTGTAATTACTATCACCTATAATGCCGAGGCAGTGGTGCAGCGTACCTTGCAGAGTGTGTTGCAGCAGACCCATGAGGATGTGGAGCACCTGATTATTGATGGGGCTTCTATGGATGGCACTTTGGAGCTGGCGCAACAATACAAGGAAACAAGCGATGCCTCAGCTAGCGGGCATAAAGTCATCATCCGTTCAGAACCTGATGACGGCATCTATCATGCCATGAACAAGGGACTGACACAGGCCTCGGGCGACTATATCCTCTATATGAATGCTGGCGACAGCTTTCCGAAAGATACGACACTGGAGGAGATTGCCCATCGTTGCCGTTTGAACGAACTGCCAAGTGACGAACTGCCTGCCGTGCTCTATGGCAATACGGACATTGTAGACGGTGAGGGCAACTATCTGCATCCGCGACGTCTACAGCCTCCTGCACGGCTCTCGTGGCGTTCGTTCCGTCACGGCATGCTAGTGTGCCATCAGGCTTTCTATGCCCGTACGGATATCGCCAAGAACCTGCAGTATGATACCAGATATCGCTATTCGGCTGACGTCGACTGGTGCATCCGAGTGATGAAGGAGGCCGACCGTCTGGCATTGCCTTTGGTGAATATCGGTATGGTGGTGGCCAATTATACTGAGGAGGGCACAACAACACGCCACCACCGAGAGTCGCTTAAAGAACGCTACAGGGTGATGGCGCATCATTATGGCCATATCAGCACTTTCTTCATGCACTGCTGGTTTGCAGTGCGGTCGCTATTCTAGTTGGTCACTACTGCTTTCAGGCCGTCTTTGTTGTAGTAGCCACCATTGTTGAATGGCAGGTCTGCAGTCTGCGGTGTGCCATTGTTGCTGAAAATGATACCTGTGGGTTGTGAGGTAGAAGTGCCAGCATAACTCCATTTCCATACTTGGTTGCCGTTGCTGGCTGTGCCTAGCAGAGTACATTCCTGGCCAGGCCAGCTGCCACCAGTGAAATTCTCAGTGTCGGTCCATGCCCAGCACTTGACGACATCCGTCCAGGTGGCTGGAGCTTCGAAGAAGGTACAGGTCTCGCCAGCGGTGACAGTACAGAACGAGGGTATCTCAACAGGCTGCTCACTCTCTTTTTCTTTGACGATGTAAGTGCGGCTGACTTGTCCGCTCAGTTTGCCATCGGAGAGAAGTGCCACCTTCAGTGTCGTGGTACCTGTGGGAATGCTCACGATATAGCCACTGCTGACAGCCTGGCTGCTGGCTGTTGGCGTAGACCCATCGGTGGTGTAGACAAGTTGGGCTTTGGAGTCGCTAGTGACGGCAGAGAGACGTACTTGCTGCTCTCCTTCATAAGTGCCAGAGGGCAGGTCGGCATAGGCCATAGCGAGAGAGGACGGCAGGTAATACGCATAGTGATAGCCTGCTAGGACCTTGACCCATTTTTGATTGTCTACAGCATTGTCAGCAGTAGCGATATCACCGACAGCCACCAGCAGACGGTCTTCATTTCCCGTCTGGATGATATTGGCATAACAGGTCGTTTTGCTGAGAATGTTACTATAGTTGCTCATATTGGTAATGCCTGCCTGCTTGCGTGCTGCCGTCATGGCCTTGATTTCGCTGGGATAGGACTGCCAGTGCTTCAGGAAGACACAGGGAGTGCCAGGCATGGCCAGCAGATAGGCATTGGCGGCAAGGGTGTCCTTGGTCAGTGGATCCTGGGCAGCATTGCTACGACGTTCGGTGTCGTGGTTCTCAACAAAGGTAACGGCATACCGACGGTAGGTCCCCTGGTCCTGATTGCTGCTGACGAGTGGCCAGTTGCCATCGTTCTGCTGTCCCAGACGGGTATAGTTCTTGCCGTTCATGGCATTGCGAACGGTATATCGGAACTGGAAGTCGAAGGCAGCACTCTGTGGCTTGGTGCCTAGCTTGGTGCCCACAATCCAGTTCTTGATGGTACTCGTGCCGTCCCAGCATTCACCGACCGAGAACTCGGGCTGGGCATAGGCATTGTAGAGTGAGGTGTAGGAGGCAGAATAGCCTTTCACCATATCATAGCGGAAACCAGCATAGCCAAGGTCTTTGAGTAGGAAATTGAGATAGGCCTTGACGATGGTCTGTACGTTTTCACTCTTGTGGTCAATGTCGCGCATGCCATCCCATCCTTCGCCAGTATCGTTGTTCGCAGACAGCTCATAGCCGTTTTGCGAGGCCCATGTCTTGGTCTTTCCACCATCGTCGTTGCTACAGATGTCGGTAGACACCATTTCGTAGGTCACGCCATTGTAGGTCTCCTTGGGGAAGTCCACCCAGTTGGAGAGGTTCTTACGATGGTTGATGACCACATCGGCGATGGTCTTGATGCCTTTCTGACGTAAGGTAGCGATGAGCGAGCGGAGCTGTTGCTCGTTGCCGAATGAACTGTTGTAGTTCTCAAACCAGTAGAGATCGTCGTAACCCATGGAGGTGTTTCCGCAATAGCCACTCTGAGGGAGCCACACAAGGTCAAAAGTGCCCGCGAACTCATCGGCTTGCTGCTCGAGCAAAGCCCACTGGCTGTCGTCGAACGAGTCCCAGTAGAAAGCCTGCAGCATAACGCCTGGGTAGTCGGCCGGCCATCCGATGGCCGCCTTGTCGCTCAGGGTGTCGACTGGCTCGGTCTGTGTGGTGTCAGGTTTCTGGACTTCTGTCGTGTCCTTGCTGAAGTCAGGTGTCACTCCCTCTGGATCATCATCACCGCAGGCGGTAAGTATTCCTCCTGTGACGAATAGTGTCAGGAAGGCCATTACAAACAAGAAAGTCTTCTTCATGAACAATAATTATTTTTCAAGTTCAAAGATGCGATATTCGTAGGGTGCTAGCAGTATGCGGTCGGAGAGCTTCTGCTTTTTGTCGCTCATCTCATCCTCAACCTCCACTCCTATCCATTCGGAGGGAATCAGGGCTTCCTGTGTGTTGTTGCGCACATTGACGAGAATAAGGAAACGCTCTTTGTCGTCGCTCTTCTCGTAGACAAGCACATCCTGTGCTGGCCAACAGGCTAGCTTGCCCTTGCGAAGGGCAGGGTGCTCGTTGTAAAGCTCGATCAGCTCCTCGTACTCCTCGTATAGTGCAGCGTTTGCCGACCAGTCAACGGGGACGTATTTGAAGAAATTGATGGTCTCTGGATAACCAACTTCCTGCGAACCGTAAATGAGTGCGCCACCATGAAGATAGATAGAGGCAACGTAGGCAGCCATCGAACCTCGTACGTTGGTAAACTCGACGACAGGAGCAGCTTCTGTGGCATGGTCATGGTTAGTGGTAAAGCGTAGTTTCACCTTACCGGCAGGCAGACTGTCGTATTCGGCTTTGTCGGCAGCAATCAGGTCGCTGGCGGGTTTGCCGTCTTTGAATACATGGACGAGCGAGTCCTTGAAGTCCCAGCCATAATTCATGTCAAAGCCGCCAATGGTGAAGTTGTCAGAACGCTTTCCTTCTGCCAACATGACAATCTGACGGGGCTTGGCAGCCTGACGCAGTTCATTGATTGCATCTTTCCAGAAGTCAGCAGGAACACCATCAGCGACGTCACAACGGAAACCGTCGATGCCAACCTCGACAATCCAGAACTTCATGGCATCGATCATGGCACGTCGCATGTCGCGATTGTCATAGTTCAGATCGGCCACATCGTACCAGTCCCAGGGACGAGGATGGATGATGGTATCTGTCTCGGCATCGTGGGTGTACCAGTCGGGGTGCTCCTTCACCCAGGGATGATCCCAGGCGGTATGGTTGGCTACCCAGTCGAGGATGATACCCATCTGGTGCTCGTGACAAACCTGAGTGAGGTATTTGAAATCGTCAACAGTGCCAAATTCCGGAGCTACTTCGGTATAGTTGCTGATGCAGTAGGGAGAGTTCTTGCCCTTCTCAATGCCGATGGGATAGATGGGCATGACCCACATCACGTTGACACCCAGCTCACGGATGCTGTCGATGCGGGCAGCAACGGCACGAAGGGAGTTCTGTGGGGCAAACACGCGGGGGTTGACCTGATACATGGCAATGTCGTCGACAGCAGCCAGCTGGAAATCGCTGGTGATGCTCTTTGGCTGTGGCTTGCAACCTGCCAGCAGGAGCAGGGCTGCACTGATAGAAATGATTAGTTTCTTCATTGTATGAGAATTCCGTTTTTCAGATAATCAATATTGTCATTGCGGACAGTGTACTTTCGCTCGACAAATAGAATTAATCTTTTATTTTGTTTTGTGCTCGCTTATTCGTACGCGAATGTTTAAAAAAACAGGCGGGCTGCTGCCCTGAGCGGTCCGCCTGAATGATTTCGCTTATAGTGCTTATTGCTTAGTCATGGTGCAATAGGACTTCGTCTGGCATAGTGGGAAGAACTGTACGAAGTAGGTACCAGCCTCGGCCACCTTGATGTTGGCTCCATCCTGCATGAGGTTGCCCGTGTCGCCACCCCAGTTGATTGCCCAGTCGTCGTTGGCACGGAATTTCATCTCGTCGGCTGCCAGTTCGATTGTTGCCTCCCAGGCACCCGTTGCTGGGTTATAGGTCATGTCGGTGTCTTCACCCCATCCGCCAGCCTGTGCCGGACCGATGATGCCGATACCCTTGATAGGTGTCATGGTGAAGGTCAAGTCAGCAAGATTCACTTCTGCACGATAGAAGCCCGGTTCAACCAAGATGTTACCAGAGTTACCATCGTTGATCAGTGTGCCAGTAAGGCCGTCGTCATTGATGGTTCCTGTACCATAGTTGCCATTGTCCCAGTTGTCGGCAGCACCGCGGAACTTGAAGGCTCCCTTGCCTTCGCTCCAGTCAGCATCCTGTGCATAGAAGAAGCCCACGTAGGTGCCATTGCCATCTCCGCAGTAGAGAGGCTGTTCCTTGCCACCCCAGTCATTGTTCACACCAGCCTCGTAGAGGTACTCTGCGAAATTGAGGGCAGTGATGGTGTATGTGAGGTCGGCCATGTCGATCTGGAAGCGATAGAACTTAGCAGTGCCGTCGACATGGAACGAGTGGTCGCCATCGAGGTTGTAGCGACGGTCCACAGAACCAATGAGGTCCTCGCTGGCACCCGTCGTGCCATAGAGCTTCGTCCAGTCACCACTTGCTACACCGTCGATGGCATCTTTGTCGCCAAAGGCAAACCACATGTCGGTACCTGTTCCGGCAAAGACGTAGGTGAAGACGGGATCGTCGGCCACACTTAATGAGCTGTGTGAGAATGGCATGGTAAGAGCAGATTCTGCACTCCATTCGCCAGGACCGCCAATGAGATAGTAGGCATCAGCAATATTGACCGATTCAATCTTGAAGGTGTACTCCAGCATGTTGAGGGTTACCTTGATCTTCTTCGGACCGGCAGGCACGCAGAACGAATTGTCGGCACCCATGTTGTAACGGAAGTCAAGCTGTCCTTCAGTTGACTGGCTATTGCCACCAACCACACCAAGCAGTTTGCTCCAATCACCAGCTACGATGGCATCGCAGGCAGCATCGTCGCCGATGGCAAACCAGGTGTCACCCTCTGCGGCAGCATCAAAGACGACAGTGAATATGGGATCTTCATAGACATCCTGTCCACTATGGTTGAACTTGATGGGCTTGTCAGCAGCAGAGCCTGCCCAGTCATTAGGACCGCCGATGATGTAATAGGCAGGTGAGATGTTGGCTCGGTTCTCAGGAATGAGCGTCACTTTCTGAGTGCCATAGTAGTTAGCTCCTGGTGTACCAATGATGGTTGTTGCCTCGCCACCGGTGACGGTGTACAGCAGCATACGCATATAGAGATCGGTAGTGGCAGGATTCTTCGTGATGCTGCCATAGTATGCATCTTCCAGCGTGCTAGGCATTACACTGATGATGTTGTTCTCAATGCTGTTGGCACTGATGGTGACCGACTGTGAGAAATCCTCGTTGCGTGACAATTCTACATCAGCAGTCAAGACTGTATTGGCGGGAAGAGCTGACGACAGGCTTATCTGTCCTATCTGAATGGGTTGCTCTTCTTCTGCAGCCAGTAGGTCGACCAGGTTGATGGTCGATGCCGTAGGCGTGACAGTGACGGCAGTAGCGGGGAATGTGCTCTCTGGCTGATTGGTCTGTGGTACAAACTCTGTGGCGAAGTCCTCGTTACAGGCTACCAGTCCCAGACTCAGCAGGGCCGTCATATAGAAACTAATCTTTTTCATCTTCATTCTTGTTTTATTGAGGTGGGAGAGTGTTGTCACCCTCGAACCTGGTTAAACATTATGCTTATGTTACTGAACAATCTGGAACGTTACGGTGTTTTTGTTCTTGTTAACAGTAATGTCGAGAGTTCCTCCTGGGAAGTCATCGAATTCCCATGAGCCCTTTCCAACGACGGCAGCACCGGTGAATGCACCATTGCTGTCGAAGTTGCAGACGATAGGAGCATCATCGACCTGTGTGCCATAAGAGTCACCACCATCCCATCCGGTGAGTTTGCTGTAGAAGCGGAACTGCAACATTCCTGCAGGCATCTCGAATGTTCCGTGGAAGATATTGCTGCCAATCTCGGTCTCCATGATTCTCCATGCGGCAAGCGTCTCAGCATTGCCCTTAGCAGGTTCTGTCCAGCCTGAGCAGTTGCCAATGACATAGAGACTGGCGAGTCCCTTGATGGAGTTGTCAGGACGCATATACTTGAAGGTTACGGCATTAGAGTAGATGCCCGTGCCGTCAATCACAGTCTTTGTTGTTGTCTGAACATTGGCATACAGCCGGAAGGCAATCTCGCGATAGCCTGGGTCAACCCAGTTATTCTCGTCGGTGATGCCGTCGACATGGTTGATGGCCTGCGAGATCTCTTCGCCACTTAGAGCGGCAGAGCATGTCTCATAGCTGGTGTCAAGGAACTGTGGTTGGCCATTATCATCAACATTCCACTTGGTGGTGCCATTGTCCACGACACCGACCTGGACATAATAGTTGACGGGAACATTGAAGGCATAGTTGGGCTGCGACCATGTCAGATTCAACTTGTTGTCTTTCGAGATGTAAATATATTGTTCTGACAGCGGTGAGGCATTCAGCACAAACTCCGTTGGGGTATTGCTTGGACCTAGTGTCGGATTATCGTCGCGATCGCTGTCACAGGCCGTGAACAGCATGCCGATGGCGGCAAAAAGCAATCCGGTCTTGAAATATCTTGTTTTCATATTTTCTCCTTTGTTTTAATCGTTCGACAATTGCATTAATACCCTTCGTTCTGCTTCAGGTTCGAATTCGACATGATATCGCTAGAAGCCAGGGGATACAGGTTGTACTTGGCATCGACGGCATGAGGTGTTCCCACGTTGCTATTCATACCTTTGTAGGCCCAGATATAGTCGGAGGTGGTGAGTTGGTTAAAGCGCACCAGGTCACTACGGCGATGACACTCCCAAGCCAGTTCGCGAGCACGTTCGTCGATGATGTCCTGAGCCGTAGGATTGGCGATGGTAGCCACTCCAGCACGGGTACGGATGTCGTTGAATTTGGCAATGCCATCGCAACTGACACCACCTACCACCTGGCACTCGGCCAGCATCAGGTATACATCACCCAGACGGAACAGGGGAACATCGGTATCGGGGAAGGCATTAGCACCGTCAATCATCGAGCCGTCGGCTTTCAGGTTGGTGAACTTCGTGAAGGCATAGCCATGCTGGAAGTTGCTCAGGTCTGAAATCTTCTTCGACTGTCCGTCGGTGAAGAACTTTGCACGTTGGTCGTTATCACCAAACTTGTCTACAAACTGAGGTGTGACACGGATACCGCCCCAGCCATCGCCACCAAGTCCGTAGTCGGAGGGAACCATATTGCCACCTATGCTAGCACAGATGATATAGGTAGAACCACCATAGGCCTGAGTGTTGATATGGTCTTGGTAGACACTGAAGATTAGCTCGTGGCCGATGCCCTGCATCTGGTCGTTGTCGGCACAGAACATCTTGTAGTAGTCGGCCGACGACTCGAGCTTGTAGCCTAGGTCGATGATCTTCTGGCAGTACTCTGCACACTTGTCGTAGTTGGCAGTGCCCGTATAGACCTTGGCATTCAGGTAGAGCTTGGCCAGGATCATATAGGCCATACCCTTACCGCAGCGATACTTCTCCGGGCTGGCGGGCAACTGTTCTGCGCACTCTTCCATGTCTTTTACTAACCAGTTGAACAGGTCGGCACGGCTGATCTGGCTTGGATTGGTGCCACCCACTTCTGATTTCTCATCGGCAAAAGGTACGTTACCGAAGAGGTCTATAGCATGTAGATAGCTCAGTCCGCGCAGGGCACGAGCCTCGGCACGATACTGCTGCATGGTAGCGTCGCTGGCATTGGAGGCTGCATCAATCTGGCGCATCACCTCGTTACAGATGGAAATCTGATAGAACACACGGCTATAGCAGGCAGAGATGAACACATCGGACGATGTCCATGATAGTCCGTGCAGATCCTTGATGGTCTGGTCGTTCCATCCCATGACACACTCGTCGGTGGGCAGCTCCTGCAGGTTGAACAACGCACGTAGGTACTGGCCGAAGCCACCATCGATGCCTGAGATGTCGGGGCCACCGCCCGAACCGTCGGGTGAGCTCACTGCCAGTGCCGAATAGCACTTAGCCAGCAGCTGATTGTATGCCTCAGTACTTGTCAGCACATTCTCTGGCGTATCCAGATTGGGATCTATAGGGGTCACGTCCAGGTCGCCTGTACAAGAGACGACGGCAGCCATGCCAAATGTCAAGAGACCACTCTTTATGATATTGAATTTCATATTTCTTGTCCTCCTTAATGATTAAAAGTTAAAGCTTGCACCCAGAATGAAGTTACGAGAACGTGGATACATGTTATTGTCTATACCACCGGCAACCTCGGGGTCTACACCCTCGTAGTTGGTAATGGTAAAGATGTTCTGTGCAGTGAGGTTCACACGGCACCAGTCGCAGATGTTATAGGCCAGTGTCACCTTGTCGAGCTTCAGGTAAGAAGCATTCTGTACGTAGTAGTCACTCTTGTATTGAGCCTGTGAGAAGTTGGTAGTGGGAGCTGAACTGATGCGGTTGGCAATGAAGTTGTTGGTCCACATGTCGGCCTTCATCTCAGCATCCGACTGTACATTGTTGTATACGTAGTTGCCGAGGCTGCTGCGTAGTGAGGCCGATAGCGTCCACTTCTTATAGCTCAGCTCGGTATTCAGGCCGATATTCACGTCTGCGTCGGGCTTATAATAGACGTAGCGGTCGTCGTCGGTAATCTGTCCGTCGTGGTTACGGTCTACATAGACACCCTCCAATGGCTTGCCTGCCTCGTCATATACCTGCTGGAATACGTAGAACGAGTTGATGGGGTTGCCCACCTTCTGGATCTGCACGTTGTTGCCTACACCGCCAGAGATGCCACCAGTTTCCACACCAGGGTAGGTGGGGTCGTCACTAGCGGTCAGACGGGTGATTTCGTTCTTGTTGTATGATACGTTGAAACCAACTTCCCAACGCAGGTCCTTGCTCTCGATAGGCACTACGTTCAGGGCTACTTCAATACCTTTGTTCTCCATGTCGCCAACATTCTGCAGAAGGTAGTTGGTGAGGTTGGTCATGGCCGATACGGGAACGTAGTTGAGCAGGTCGTTGGTCTTACGCTTGTAGACGTCAATGCTACCGTTGATGCGGTTTCTCATGAATCCGAAGTCCAGGCCGACGTTGTAAGTCGTTGTCTCCTCCCATTTAATCTGGGCTGCATATCCTTTCGGGGTGATAGGTACAATGACATTGTTGCCAAACCAATAGTATGAACCTGCCTGGTTGGTATGATAGGTGGGGATAGAGGGATAGTCTCCCTGTCCGATATTCTGCTGACCAGTGATACCGTATCCAAGACGAAGTTTCAGGTTCGACAGCCAGTCGACATTCTTTAGGAAGCCTTCCTCACTGATGCGCCATGCCAGTGCCACTGAGGGGAACAGACCCCACTTGTTGTTCTGGAAACGTGAGGTGCCATCGTTACGCAGGGTAGCAGTGAGCAGATAGCGGTCCATGAATGCCCAGTTCAGACGGCCATAGAATGAAACCAGATAGCTCTCGGTCTTGAAGAGTGGTGTCGTTGCGAATTCGGTGTTCTTGCCATCGTTGGATACCAGGTAGTCAGTGGTTCTGTTGAAGAAACGCTGCCAGGAATAACCTGCCAGGATGTCAAAGCGGCTCTTGAGCTCTTCCAGTTCACGGGCATAGTCGAGATAGAACTCCAGCGTCTGGTCACGACGCAGCTGTGTGTATTTCTGCCACAGGCCACTGCCGTTCTGGTCCTTGGCATGCCAGGAGATCTCACTCTGATAGTCGGTGACGTTCCATCCCGAGGTGGTAGAGAAGTCAAGGCCGAGGTTCAGGTTGGCACGCAGGCCTTCGAGGAACTTGAACTTGTAGTCAAACTGTGCATTGCCAACAAATCGACGTACATAAGAGTCTTTGTTTTGCTGCTCCAGCTGAGCCACTGGGTTGAGCAGTGCCATGGAGTTGGGCAGTCCGCCATTCATCCAGTAGTGATAGGTGCCATCTTCGTTGAAGACGGGCTTCAGTGGGTTGTATTTCACTGCCTGGCCGATGGCACCTTCGTCTGCGTATGAGTTGTGCGTTAACACGCCTTTTGCATTGAGGTTGATGGTCAGACGGTCGTTGAGCAGTGTCGGTGTGAGGTTCAGGCCAACGGTTCCACGACCCATGTTCGAGGTCTTCAGTGTACCATCGTTGTTCAGGTAGCCGGCACTAACACGATAGGGCATCTTAAAGTCGGCATCCTCTGCTACATAGCCACCAGTCACGCTGGCATTGACTTCTTCTGCCCATGCTGTCTGGTAGATCTCGTCCTGCCAGTCGGTATTGGCAGTTCCTAAGGCTGCCATAGCGTCGGCATTGTCGCCATAGTTGGCAGTGAAGAATTCCTTGAAGGCATCGGCACCCATGACGTCGACTTTCTTGGCAACTGTTTTCAGTGATGCTGTCATGTCAACGTTTACGCGTGGCTTGGAGCCTGCTGCACCTTTCTTAGTGGTGATCAGGATCACACCGTTAGATGCACGGCTACCATAGATGGCTGTTGCTGAGGCATCCTTCAGGATTGAGAAGCTCTCGATGTCGTTAGGGTTGATGGTATTCAGCACGTCACCACCCGAGATACCTGTACTACTGATGGGTAGTCCGTCGATTACGATCAGAGGGTCGTTGCTGGCCGAAAGTGACGATCCACCGCGAATGCGGATGGTAGAGCTGGCACCAGGAGCACCACTGTTGGTGGTAATTTGGACACCTGGGGTCTTGCCCTGCAGAAGGTCTGCTGGCGATGTTGCCAGACCTTTGTTCAGCTGGTCGGCTTCCACCGACATCACAGATCCTGTGGCATCGCTCTTCTTGACTGTACCATAGCCAATCACCACCACGTCTTTCAGCAGTGTGGCATCGTCCTGTAGGGTTATCACTACGTTGGGGGCTGCCTGCACGTTGGCGGGTTGGTAGCCCACGTAGGTCACATTGAGCATCTGGCCCTGGTTGGCCTTGATCTGGAAATTGCCATCGAAATCGCTCACCACGCCTGCTTGCGTGCCGGCCACTCGGATGGTAGCTCCGATGATGGGTTCACCAGTGGCATCTTTCACATGGCCTTTCACAGTGATTTGCTGAGCAAAGGCCCCAACCGAAAGGAAGAGCCCTAATAATAGGGTCATCATCCTCAGCGGAAATTGCATGTTTACCTGCTTCATCATTACATTTTTGTTAGTTAATATACAAATGTTTCTTTCTCTCTTTCGCGTATTAGGTAATTTCGTTGCAAAGATAGGATAAATTTGTATTTGATGACAATTTTTTCCTACTTTTTCTCGTTACTAACAAATGCAAACGTTTGCGCACCCGCTTGTTATAATAATTAATGTTTGAGCGCACGCACGTGAAATGTTTGCACTAACTTTGCATGTCTGAAAGCGATAAAGCATGATGAGAGTATGATAACGATGAAGGACATTGCCCGCGAGCTGGGCATATCGGTGGCAACGGTTTCGAGGGCACTGAGCGATTCACCCCGTATCTCTGAGGTCCGTAGGCGTCAGGTGCAACAGTATGCCCGTGAGCATAATTTCGTTCCTAACGTGCTGGCTGAGTCGTTGCGCCATTCTCGGGTAAAGCCCATGAAGATTATCGGGGTGATTATGCCTGAGTTGGTCCACTACTATTTTTCTACTATTCTAAAGGGCATTGAGGAAGAGGCAGAGCAGCATGGCTATCGGATTATGGTGGCCCAGAGTGGTGAGCAATACGAACGCGAGGTGCGTCTCTGTCAGTCGTTCTACGAGAACAAGGTGTGTGGCATCATTGTCTCGCAGGCCAAGGATACGCAGCGTTACGAGCATTTTCAGCGTCTCATCGATGTCGGTGTACCCTTGGTGTTCTACGATCGTATCTGCACGGGTGTCAATGCCAGTCGTGTTGTGGTCGATGACTATATGGGTGCCTACAATGCCGTGAACCATCTCATCGAGACGGGCTGCCGTCGCATAGCCTATTTTGGTTCTCAGATGAATCTTGAAATCTCGAAAAATCGTTTCAATGGCTACAAGGATGCTCTTCTGAAGCATGGGCTACCTTTCGACGAGCGGTTCACTCGCTATTGCGACAATCGTCAGGATGCCGAAATGATTACCCCCGACCTGTTCAATGGCGATAGTTATCCCGATGCTTTCTTTGCCGTCAACGACGACACTGCCATTGGCATTCTCTATACCGTCAAGCGTATGGGCCTTCGTGTACCGCAAGACATCAGCATCTGTGGCTTTACCAATGGCGAACGTGCCATCTCCTGTGACCCGATGCTCACCACTGTCGAGCAACGGGGCATCCGTGTGGGGGAGGAGGCGGCCAACATCCTCATAGGCCTTGTGGAGGGTCGTCTGCCCAAAAACCATGTGGAGAAACGTATTGTGCGCACTCGTCTCATCATTCGCGGCACTACCCGCTGAGCCACGATGGGGGTGGATATGGGGCACGGTTTAACACGGTTTTACACGGGGTTGTGGTGACTAACGGAGGTAATGTCTTTAGTAAAAATAATATAAAAATGTATAGGAATGCTGATATATGAAGAATTGTCTGACAAGTTAATCTGTGCATTTAATCGTGTTCAGAACTGTCTGGGGAAGGGACTGGCAGAGAAAGTTTACGAGAATGCTTTCTCTATAGAACTTGATGAGTTAGGTGTGCCCTATGAGCGACAAAAGCCTCTTTCTGTTGAATATAAAGGACATGTGGTAGGCGGTTATGTTGCTGATTTCTATATCGATGACAAAATCATCGTCGAGCTGAAAGCTGTTGCTGCAATTACAAAAGAGCATATAGCGCAAACTCTGAACTATATAAATCTGACACACAGCAAAGTCGGATATATATTGAATTTCAGCCAAGAACAAGGTCGTGGCTTCCAACGACTGTTAGGACAAGCTGCAAGAATAACCGATTAAAACCGTTGCATAAGATGTTAGATGTCCTTCCGATTAAAACCGTGGCTATGTTTTACCACCGTGGCAACATGCATAACCCGATAAAACCGTGTCAAACCGAGGCAACATGCATAACCCGATAAAAACCGTGTCAAACCGTGGCAACATGTAAAACCGTGTCAAACCGTGGCTACATTTATTCCGTGGCAAAATTATTAAAACCGTGTCAAACCGTGGCTAATTAAATAAACCGAATATGAAACAAAAACCTGATCTAAGTTTCTGGAAGCTCTGGAATCTGAGCTTCGGATTTTTCGGAGTGCAGATTGCCTATGCGCTCCAGAATGCAAACAACTCCCGTATTTTCCGTACTTTGGGTGCAGACCCTCACGACCTTAGCTTCTTCTGGATACTGCCTCCTCTGATGGGCATTCTCGTGCAACCCATCATTGGTACGTTGAGCGATCGTACATGGACTCGTTTTGGACGTCGCATACCTTACCTTTTTATTGGTGCTGCCGTGGCTGTGGCTGTGATGTGCCTGTTGCCCAACAGTGGCTCGTTAGGGCTGACTGTCTCGGCAGCCATGATTTTTGGACTGATCATGCTGATGTTGCTCGACACCAGTATCAATATGGCTATGCAGCCGTTTAAGATGCTGGTTGGCGATATGGTGAACGAGAAACAGAAGGACAAGGCCTACAGCATCCAGTCGTTCCTTTGTAATGCCGGTAGCGTGGTGGGCTTCCTCTTTCCCTATTTCTTTACGTGGATAGGCCTGAAAAACCTGGCTCCCGAGGGTGTGGTGCCCGACTCTGTCATCTGGTCGTTCTATGTTGGTGCTGCCATCCTCATTCTCTGTGTCGTCTACACCACGTTGAAGGTCAAGGAGTGGCCTCCCAAGGAGTATGCCGAGTACAATCCTGTCACCGATGCTAAGGAGAAGAGTGTCAACTGGATTGTGTTGCTCAAGAATGCCCCATCGGCCTTCTGGCGTATTGGACTGGTACAGTTCTTCTGCTGGGCAGCCTTCCTCTTTATGTGGACCTATGCTGTCGATGCCGTCTCGCTGACGGTTTGGGATACTGCCGATTCTACTACTCTTGCCTATCAGGATGCTGGCAACTGGACGGGAGTGCTCTATGCTGTACAGTCGGTGGGAGCCGTGGTGTGGGCCATGCTTCTGCCTCGTTTCCCCAATATCAAGGTGGCCTATGCTGCCAGCTTGTTGCTGGGTGCTTTGGGCTTTGCCTTGATACCATTCTGTCCTGACAAGTATCTGCAGATTGTACCCTTCCTGCTCATTGGCTGTGCCTGGGCGGCCATGCTGGCATGTCCCTTTACGATGGTTACCAATGCCTTGCAGGGCTATGGTCACATGGGTGCCTATCTAGGTCTTTTCAATGGCACCATCTGCTTGCCACAGATCCTCGCAGCACTCAGTGGTGGCTTCATCTTGCGACTCGTGGGCAGTCTGCAGTCGTCTATGATGATTGTTTCGGGATGTCTGCTTGTCATCGGTGCCTTGTGTGTGTTCGCCATACAGACCAAGAAGGCACAAGTGTGAGGAAATCGTAAAAATCTTTGGCCGTTTGCGAATAATTTATTACTTTTGCAGCCAAAAATCAAGCAAAGAGCAATGACGCTATATCCCAAACTCATATTAGATGCCCTCGCCACGGTGACCTATGCCGGTACGAAGAAGAACCTGGTCGAGAGCAAAATGGTGGCTGATACTCCTGCTGTCAGTGCCCCTGCAGCCGATGGACAGCCGTGGAGTGTGAAGGTGGTGCTAGAGTTTCCTAGAGACACCGATCCCTTTCTGAAGTCCACCGTCAAGGCTGCCGAGGCTGCCATCAAGTACCATTGTGGTCAGGATGTTGAAGTAGAGATTGTCACAGAGTACAAGTCAAAGCCCCGTCCCAAGGATGAGGACCTCTTGCCTGGTGTCAAGCATATCGTGGCTGTCAGCAGTGGCAAGGGTGGGGTAGGCAAGAGCACGGTGGCCGTCAACCTGGCCATTGCCTTGGCTCGTCTGGGCTATAGCGTTGGATTGCTCGATACGGATATCTTCGGTCCCTCCATACCCAAGATGCTTGGTGTGGAAGATGCAAGAGTATATGCTGTGAACAAGGATGGTCGCGACCTCATTGAGCCTGTCGAGAAGTATGGCATCAAGTTCCTGTCCATCGGCTTCTTCGTGGCACCTACCACAGCCACCCTCTGGCGTGGTGGCATGGCCTGCAGTGCCCTCAAGCAGCTCATTGCCGATGCCGACTGGGGAGAGCTCGACTATCTCATCCTCGACACGCCACCGGGCACGAGCGATATCCACCTGACGCTTCTGCAGACCCTGAAGCTCACGGGTGCCGTTATCGTCTCTACACCACAGCAGGTGGCACTGGCCGATGCACGCAAGGGTATTGACATGTACCAGAACGAAAAGGTCGGTGTTCCTATTCTTGGTCTCGTGGAGAATATGGCTTGGTTCACACCGGCCGAACTGCCCCAGAACCGCTATTACATCTTTGGACGCGAGGGCTGCAAGCAGTTGGCTGATGCCATGCATCTCCCGCTGTTGGCACAGATACCACTCGTGCAGGGCATCTGCGACAATGGCGATCAGGGCACGCCCGTAGTGACCAATATCGACTCGATGACAGGACAGTCCTTCCTCAACCTGGCACAGGCTGTTGTCACCACGGTCAACCGTCTTCAGAAGAAATAACATGATTAATAATAACCATCCACCATTTAAAAAAACAGCACCAACACATTTATGATTTGGAATCCAAACAAAGAATGCATGAGTCGCGATGAAATGAGTGCTCTGCAAGGGAAAAGACTTCACAAGATTGTGGAGTATGTCTATCACAACGTGCCTTTCTACCGTCACAAGTTGCAGGAGCTCGACATCAGGCCTGACGACATTCAGACCATCGAGGACATCCACAAGCTGCCTTTCACTACGAAGAAAGACCTGCGCGACAACTATCCTTTTGGTCTGCAGGCTGCTCCACAGAGTGAGATCATCCGCATACATGCCAGCAGTGGTACTACGGGCAATCCCACCATCGTGGGCTACACCCGCAAGGACATTGGCGTGTGGAGTGAGTGCATGGCCCGTTGTCTCACTGCCTATGGCATCACTCGCGACGACACCTTCTCCGTCAGCTATGGCTATGGCCTCTTCACCGGAGGACTGGGAGCCCACTATGGCGTAGAGCACATCGGAGCGTCGGTGGTGCCTGCCTCTACGGGCAACACCGAGAAGCATCTCAAACTCATCCGCGACCTGGGTGTCACAGGCATCGCTTGCACTCCATCCTATGCCCTCTACCTGGCTGAGACCATGGACAAGATGGGCATCTCGAAAGAGCAGATCAAGCTGCGTGTGGGAGCCTTCGGAGCTGAGCCCTGGACAGAGCAGATGCGACAGGAGATACAGGAGCGTCTGGGACTGAAGGGCTACAATCTCTATGGACTGAGCGAGGTCATGGGACCCAGCGTCAGCTATGAATGTCAGATGCAGCATGGCTCGCACATCTGCGAAGATCATTTCTATCCGGAGATTATCAACCCCGTCACCCTCGAGCCTATGCCCGTCGGACAGACCGGTGAGCTCGTCTTCACCACACTGACCAAGGAGGGCATGCCCGTGTTGCGCTACCGCACCCGCGACCTTTGCTGCCTCATGGAGGGACAGTGCGACTGTGGTCGTACCAGCATTCGCATGGGACGCATACAGGGCCGTTCGGACGATATGCTGATCATCCGTGGCATCAACGTGTTCCCATCTCAGGTCGAGAGTGTCATCCTCTCGTTGCCGGAGTTTGCACCACGTTATATGCTGGTGGTCGATCGCCAGAAGAACCTCGATACCCTGCTCGTGCAGGCCGAGTTGCGCCAGGAAGTGTTCACCTCTACCTTCGACACACCGGCAGCCGTCGATGCCTTGGAGAAGAAACTGGCCAACAAGCTCAAGAGTGTGCTCAGCATTGCTGCCAAGGTGCAGCTCAAGGCTCCTGGCACCATCGAGCGTTCACAGGGCAAGAGTGCACACGTCATAGACAACCGCAAGCTGTAAGCACGGTTTGCCTCATCTTATTATATGGGCATCGGTACATCCGTTGGCACATATATATAATAATGAGTAGTCACTGGTTTGGCTGCTCATTTTTTCATTATATTGGGTGAAGATCGTGTCCTGGAATCCATTTCACCGTTTGTTAATACTAAAAAAACGAAGACATAGTAGGACGAGAAAGAAACCGGTCAACTGCACATTTCCATAGGCCAGAACGCCAGAACGCCTAATTGTCGGGACGGAAAATGGGCTCGGATGAAGAAAAAAGGCCTTTGGAATGCCAAAAAAAGGCCTCAGACGAGCAGAAAAAGGCTTCAAAATGTGCCTTTGAGAGGGTGGCTATCATGCCAGGAACAAGGTGCCAGAGCTAGCAATTGCGGCCTCACTAGGAAAAAATATCTAGCTAGTGAGGTAGCAAAAATTCCTTCGTGAGAATGAAAAAGTGACAAACGTGACAAATGACAGTGTCATTTTCCGAGCCTACACCCTTCCTCATCCTTGACCAAGGTTCATGACACATGACAAACGTGACAAATGACAGCGTCATTTTCCGTACTCAGAGTGATTTAAGAAAAAGGTGAATATAGCGCGCGTCGCCGTTGGCGAAGGCCGCCACGGCCCTGACCAGGTCGTCGGCCATCTCGACGCGCCTCCCGCCGAATCCGCGCGGATCCGAAAGCGCACGGCGGATGAGGCCGGCTATGTCGTCCTCGGACAGCCCCTTCAGCACGAACACCCTGCACCGGGAGAGG
>JAIKWS010000016.1 GCA_024684515.1 Prevotella sp. | reverse complement strand
AATATGTGAACCCATACAACGGAAAGAAGATGTCCGTTATGCTCCGCACAGACTACGATGAGGAGGTCACGAAACTACTGGATGCTATCGGGGTGAAGCCCTGAGCCCCGATTTGGGTCACCCCATTGCGGAAAACAGGAAGAACTATGAGCTGATGAGGTCATGGAGATTGTCATGCTATTATGGCGTAAAAAAAGTATACAAAGAAAAGGTCGTTGGTTTATGGTGATTTCACTCTATCACGAGGAAAATATTTTTCCCTAGTTAGGAAAATATTTTTTCCTGGTTAGGAAAATATTTTTTCTGCTTGTAGGGAAAATGAGGGACTACCTTCGATTTGGAAAATTATTTTACATTTTGGGGCATCTTGTTTGTGACTGGTCCGCAGGGAACCCTCTTCTTAATCTCGAGGTTGTCATAGCTTATCTAGATGTGTTTTTTTAGTATCATATGTTCATGAGTCTACGAACATATGTTCATTGGCACATGAACCCTAGGTCCCTTTTTGAAGGCTGTTTTTTGTGGGGTGAAGATTTAGTAGATTGTTCCAATGAAGGTAGTGAAAAGTGGTTGGGTAATGTCTGTTTGGCGATTTTCCTTTTATATGACTTATTCCGAAGGCATGTCTAACGTCTCGTGTAGTGCTGTGAGCGTTCTGATGAAAGTAGGAGGAAAACGACCCATGTTGTTTTCCTCCTACTCGACTGTTTGTCATTCAAGATCTATGAGTTATAGGATGGTCTTCACGGCTTCAAGCATTCCTCTGTCCTGAATGAGGTCGAGGTACTGCTTCACTAGAGCATTTAGTCCAGCTACCTTGTTGAGATCCTCCTGCCAGATGAATTCTGCTGCCAGCACACCGTCTGTTACCTTTTGTGTGTCGTCTGTTGCCCATAGCTGCTGGAGCAGCTCGATGATCTTTGGATCGTCGTTGGGTGTGATTTCTGCTCCATCGGCACGTTTGCCTCCCTTGTAGTATGTGATGATGGCAGCCAGTCCGAATACTAGTCCCTTAGGCAGTTCTCCCTTGCGTTCGAGGTATGTCTTCACGCCAGGCAGGTCGCGAGCCTGGAACTTGGGGAATGAGTTGAGCATGATGCTGGTCACCTGATGGTCTACGAAGGGATTGTCGAAACGTTCGAGTACGTCACCTGCAAATTTCTCCAGTTCCTCCATAGGCAGGTCAAGTGTCTGCATGAGCTCTTCGAACTGCACTTTGTGAATGTACTTGCTGATGACCTCATGCTGACAGGCATCGCGAACGATGTTCACGCCACTGAGATATGCCACTGGCGACAGTACGGTATGGGGACCATTGAGCAGGGTCACCTTCCGCTTGTGGTAGGGCTCCTCTGATGGAACGAAGAGTACGTGTAGGCCAGCCTTGTCAGCGGGGAATTCCTGAGCGACCTCTTTTGGTGCCTCGATGACCCACAGGTGGAAGTTCTCTGCCTGTACGACGAGGTTGTCGCGATATCCAATCTTTTCCTGAATCTGTGCAATCTCCTTGCGTGGGAATCCAGGTACGATGCGGTCTACCAGTGTAGCATAGACGCCACATGAGTTCTCGAACCACTGACGGAATCCCTCGGGCAGTTCCCAGAGGTCGATATACTTACGGATGCAGTCCTTCAGTACGTGTCCATTGAGGAAGATGAGCTCGCAGGGGAAGATGATAAGTCCCTTGGTGGGATCGCCATTGAAGGTTTGGTAGCGGCGGTAGAGCAGCTGCACCAGTTTGCCAGGATAGGAAGAAGCGGGCTTGTCATCGAGTTTGCATTCTGGATCGAATGCGATGCCAGCCTCGGTGGTATTGGAAATGACAAACCGTATCTCTGGCTGCTCGGCTAGTGCCATGAAGGCATCGTTCTGTGAGTAGGGATTCAGGCATCGGCTGATGACATCGATACGCTCCAGCGTGTTTACTGGCTTGCCGTTCTCACGTCCCTGCAGGTTGACGTGGTATAGGCAGTCCTGTCCGTTGAGCCAGTCAACCATGCCGTTTGCCAAAGGCTGTACCACGACTACAGAGCCGTTGAAGCTAGTCTTCTGGTCCATATTCCAGATAATCCAATCTACAAAAGCCCGGAGGAAGTTTCCTTCACCGAACTGGATGACCTTTTCAGGCATCACGCTCTTGGGAGCGAAGTGTTTGTTTAATGGTTTCAACATTGTTGTTTTGAGTTTTAGATCTGTTGTTTGTTTTCAAGTGTGTGCAAAGGTACATACTTTTCCCCACACTGCCAAATTTTCCCACATTCTTTTCTGTGAAAAAAGTGTAAAGTAGGTTGCAGATGCCATTTTGATCCTCTTTGATGAAATCAGGAACAGAGGGTGAGCCATTGCTGGTTCACCCTCTCTATCTATCATTTAGCGAAATATTGCTATCTATCTGGCTGATACATATTTGTGCAGTGTCTTTCTGACAGCTCCGTTGCCAGCATAGAGCTCTTTCACCATACCTTCTATCTGCTCTCCGAGTCCAGCTTCGTAGAGGTCGACTCCAAACACATCTTTCCGACAATAAAGGTTGTGGAGGCAGCTCCAGTCCTGATTGTCCTTTCCAATCTGCAGTGGTGCCACGATGTCCTGCAGCTCATTCAACATGGGGTCTGGTGATGGTTCGAATGGTGTGCCGTCGTCCTTGATCCCCTTCAGGTAGCGGGCATAGCCAGCTAGTGTGAGAGGAATCAGAATGAGATTCGACATGTCTAGTCCTCTGCTGATGTATTTCTTGATGGTCTCTCCAAAGCGGATTGGCAGTTTCTGCGAAGTGTCCATTGCTATGCGTTGGGGAGCATCGGGCATGAAGGGGTTGGGGAGTCTTCTGTTGATGACTGCACCAATGAACTCATATGGGTTCAGAACGCCAGGATCAGTGACTACGGGCATTGCCTCCATATAGCCAATTTTCTGGATGAACGGTCTGAGGTCCTCATCGGCCATCTCTGCCGAGATAAGGGTGTAGCCCAGCATACATCCGTAGATGCTCATGGCTGTATGAAGGGGGTTAAGGCATGTGGTCACCTTCATTGTTTCCACCTTGTCGACCGTCTCTCGTGTGGTGTAGAGGGCACCTCCAAGGTCGAGTGGTGGACGTCCATTAGTGTAGTTGTCCTCGATAACGAGGTACTGTACTTCCTCTGCATTGACAAATGGTGCGGTGAATGTATGCTTTTCAGTCTCGATATAGTTATTGTCCTCAAATCCATCCTGTGCCAGCAACTCCTTTACCTTCTCGTGGGGACGTGGGGTGATCTTGTCGATCATTGACCAAGGGAAGGTAATCTTATTTCCGTCCTTCAGATAGTCAAGGAATGCTTGTGGCACCAGTCCGTCTTTTACCCATCTTTCTGCATAGGCCAGCACACCGTTACGCACTTTGTCACCATTGTGCGAGCAGTTGTCCATCGACTGCACGGTGAGTGGGAGTGCTCCCTCTTGCCAACGTTCGTAGAGCAGTGCGCACACCTTGCCCATAGCGAAAATGGGCTTCATGCCTCTGGCCAGGTCGGCCTCGTTGAAGGTATATCCTTTCTCTGTGATGGTGAATGAAATCATCTGCAGGCTTGGGTTGCGGAAGATGTCCACGAGCCTTTGCCAGTCAGGAAACTGCGGGTCTGCCTTCAGTGCCTCGGTGATGGAGGCAATGACTTTCTTCTCAATAGTACCTGACGACTGCAGGCTTACCAGCAATGACAGATTGTTGTATGGGGCATAGGCCTTGTCAATAACCTCGAAGTCGAAAGTCTCAGCAACAATGACTCCTCTGTCGTACTTGCCTGTGTTGAGGGCATCGTTGAGAATGGCAGCAGGGAAAGCACGGAAGATGTTGCCACCTCCGAAGTGTACCCATGTAGGCTGCTTGGCGGTTTTCTCACGCACGGCCTGAATGTTGAACTTGGGGAGCTCGTAGCCTTTCTGCTCCCATTCGGCGGCATTTAACTGGCCGTTCAGTATGTCTTCTAGTTTCATGAGTGATATTTATTTTTAGACATCGAGGGAAAACCTCGATGCACGAGGGGAAATTATTTTTTTTGACATCGAGGGAAAACCTCGATGCATGAGGGGAAAGATCGGATGTTTTTAATCGAAGAAGCCGGGCTGCTTGTAGTCGATGCCAAGTTCACGGTCGACGGTAGCCAGTATGCCCTGTACCTGTCCCAGTGCGAACATACGTCCGAGCAGTGTGTAGCCTGCATTGTGGCCATGACTGGACTCGTCCATAATGCCTCCTTTCTGGTCGGTAAAGGTCATGCCGTGGTCCACACGCATAGGCAACTGTGGGTTCTCCTTTTCGAATATGCGTGCCAGTTCGATGATGTCGGCACGGCCTCCCAGGTGACTGGCTTCGGTGAAGTCGCCATTAGGGAAGATATGGCATGAGCGTAAGTGTACGAAATGAGTACGGGGGGCAAACTCACGAGCCATCTCCACAACATTATTATAAGCTCCTGCAGACAGACTTCCTGCACAGAAGGTCAGGCCATTGTGCTTGTTGGGAACGGCATTGAGGAACCAACGTATATCGTCGGCAGTACGTACGATGCGGGGCAGTCCCAAGACCTCGATGGGAGGGTCGTCAGGGTGTACGCACATATTCATGTCGTACTCGTCACAGGTTGGCATGATGGCTTCGAGGAAGTACTTCATGTTGGCTCGAAGTTGCTGCTTGTCTATGCCTTTGTAAAGGTCTAGGAAGTCACGGAACTTCTGAATGGGGGCCTCATCGTTCTCGCTGAAGTTGCCACTGACGAATCCTTGAGTCTTGATAATGATGTTTTCCACCAGCTGATGCTCCTTTTCCGGAGTCATGCTCTTGGCCAGGTCGTCGCACTCGGCCAGGACATTACGACCTTGTCCAACGCCAGCAGGGAACTTGAACTGTTCCCATTCCTGTCGAGCTCCTTCCCTTTTCAATATATAGATGTCAAAATATGCAAATTCGGCATAGTTGAAATAAAGGTTCGTCGAACCATTTGGGTTCGTGTGCAACAAATCCGTGCGTGCCCAGTCGAGTACTGGCATGAAATTGTAGCAAATGCAGTGAATGCCTTCTGCCGAGAGGTTGCGAAGGCTCTCTTTGTAGACCTCGATTTGCTCATCGCGATCGGGTCCTGCGTACTTGATAGTCTCCACCACAGGGAGGCTCTCCACAACACTCCATCGCATGCCAAAGCTCTCGATATATTCTCTGAGCTCACGTATCTTCTCGCGTGTCCATACTTGTCCCAGAGGTACGTCATGAAGAGCCGTGACGATACCTTCTACACCAATTTGTCTGAGCATGGCAAGCGTTATCTTGTCTTTCTTGCCAAACCATCTCCATGTTCTTTCCATAATGAGTCGTTTTATAAAGATTTGCTAATTGACTGCAAAGATACGATATTTTTTGTCAAAACTCATCGCTTTTCGAAAAAAAATGCGTACCTTTGCACCTCAAAATTGAAAATAGTACAATTATGGATAAAAGATTTGCCGAACATAGCGGTTTGAACTTGACAAAGGTTAATGAGGAGGTTCTTGAGGAGTGGATGAAAAAGGACATCTTTCATCGTTCGATTGACGAGCGCGAGGGATGTCCGCAGTTCGTGTTCTTCGAGGGTCCCCCTTCTGCCAATGGCCATCCAGGCATCCACCATGTGCTGGGTCGTGCGTTGAAGGATACCTTCAATCGCTATCGTACCATGCAGGGCTATCAGGTGAAGCGTAAGGCAGGCTGGGATACGCACGGACTGCCTGTTGAACTGAGTGTGGAGAAGAGTCTTGGCATTACCAAGGCAGACATTGACAACCCAGAGTCTCCGCGATATATCTCTACGGAAGACTATAATCAGAAGTGTCGCGAAAACGTGATGACCTATACCAAGGAGTGGCGTGAGCTGACTGAGCGTATGGGGTATTTTGTTGATCTGGACAATCCATACATTACTTATGATAATAAGTATATCGAGACGCTGTGGTGGCTGCTGAAGCAATTCTATCAGAAAGGCCTTCTTTATAAGGGCTATACCATACAGCCTTATTCTCCAGCTGCCGGCACGGGTCTTAGCTCGCACGAGCTGAATCAACCCGGCTGCTATCGTGACGTGAAGGACACCACTTGTACGGCACTTTTCCGCATGAAGAATCCTAAGGATGAGATGACGGCATGGGGTACTCCATACTTCATGGCCTGGACGACCACCCCCTGGACGTTGGCTGCCAATACGGCTCTCTGCGTAGGTCCGAAGATTGATTATGTGGCCATCCAGACCTTCAATCCCTACACTTCGCAGCCCATTACGGTGGTGCTGGCAGAGGCCCGTGTGTCAGCCTATTTCAAAGGCGATGGCGAGAATGGTGATTTGGAGGCATACAAGGCAGGTGACAAAGTGATACCCTGGCGAGTGGTTGCTCATTACAAGGGCACTGACCTCGTGGGTATGGAGTATGAGCAACTTCTGCCAATGATCCGTCCTATGGGTGAAGCCTTCCGTGTCATCCCTGGCGACTATGTGACCACAGAGGATGGTGCCGGTATCGTACATATCGCTCCAAACTTTGGTGCAGATGATGCCTTTGTGGCTAAGCAGGCCGGTATCTGTCCTATTGTTCTCATAGACAAGAAGGGCAACGAGCGACCTGTTGTAGACTTGCAGGGAAAGTACTATCCTGTGGAAGATCTCGATGCCGAATTTGTAAAGAAATACGTTGATGTAGACAAATGGAACCGCTATGCCGGCCGCTATGTGAAGAATGCCTATGACGATACGCTGACCGACAAGGACGAGACCCTCGACATCAGTATCTGTATGGATCTGAAGGCCGATGGTAAGGCCTTTAAGATAGAAAAGCATGTCCACAACTATCCTCACTGCTGGCGTACGGACAAGCCAGTGCTTTACTATCCTCTGGACTCATGGTTCATCAAGAGTTCGGCGATGAAAGAACGTATGAGTGAACTGAACAAGACTATCGGATGGCATCCGGAGTCGACAGGTTCAGGTCGCTTTGGCAACTGGCTCGACAACCTGAATGACTGGAATCTATCGCGTAGTCGCTTCTGGGGCACGCCACTTCCCATCTGGCGTAGTGAAGCCGGTGAGGAAATCTGTATCGGTTCGCTTGAAGAGCTCTATGATGAGATTGAAAAGGCAGTTGCTGCGGGGGTCATGGACAAGAATCCACTGAAGGAAAAAGGTTTTGTGCCTGGCGATATGAGTCAGGAAAACTATAATCGTATCGATGTGCACCGTCCTTATGTTGACTATATCAAACTAGTCTCGCCAAGTGGGCAACCGATGAAGCGTGAGAGTGACCTCATTGATGTGTGGTTCGACTCTGGTTCCATGCCTTATGCTCAGCTGCATTATCCGTTTGAGAACCGTGAACTGATAGATGATCGCAAGTTCTATCCTGCCGATTATATCAATGAGGGTGTTGACCAGACACGAGGATGGTTTTTCACGTTGCATGCCATTGCAACCATGATTTTCGATTCGGTAGCTTTCAAGAATGTCGTTTCTACAGGCCTGGTGCTCGATGCTAAGGGCAATAAGATGTCGAAGCACGTTGGTAACGTAGTAAATCCTTTTGAGATGATCGACAAGTATGGCTCTGATGCTGTACGTTTCTACATGATGACCAATTCCGAGCCTTGGGACAACCTGAAGTTCGACCCGGAAGGTGTTGACGAGGTACGTCGTAAGTTTTTCGGTACTCTATACAATACCTATAGCTTCTTTGCGCTATATGCCAACGTAGATAACTATAATCCTACTGGCTCTGCAGCAGAGTTGTCCAATCAGGACAAGCCAGAGATAGACCGTTGGATTCTTTCTTGCCTGAATACGCTTGTGAAGAAGGTGAAGGTCGAGATGGACAATTTCGATCCTACACGAGCAGGCCGTCTGATTGATGCCTTTGTCAATGACGATTTGTCCAACTGGTTTGTTCGTCTGAACCGTAAGCGCTTCTGGGGGAAAGAGATGGATGCCGACAAGCAATCGGCTTTCGATACCCTGTATACCTGCTTGATGACAGTCTCGAAGCTTATCGCACCATTTGCTCCTTTCTATGCCGACCAGCTATATCGCGATCTGGGTGGACAGAAGGACAGTGTACATCTTGACAACTTCCCCACAGCAGACGAACAGCTTATCGATGTCGATCTAGAGGCTCGTATGGAGATGGCACAGAAGATCACGTCTATGGTGCTTGCACTTCGTAGAAAGGTGAATATCAAGGTACGTCAGCCTCTGCAGAGCATCATGATTCCTGCCACTGACGAGCAGCGGAAGCATATTGAGGCAGTGAAACAGCTGATTATGAGCGAGGTTAACGTGAAAGACCTGAAGTTTGTGGATGGTCAGGGTGTACTCGTGAAGAAGGTTAAGTGTAACTTCCGTACGATGGGTAAGAAGTTTGGCAAGCTGATGAAGAGCGTGGCAGCTGCTATGGATGCATTGTCACAGGAACAGATTGCAGAACTGGAGAAAAATGGTAATATCTCCATAGCACTAGCGGAATGTTCGGAGTCTCCTGTCGTTATTGAACTCTCGGATGTGGAGATCATCAGCGAAGATATCCCTGGATGGCTGGTAAGCAACGAAGGTGCGCTGACGGTGGCTCTCGAGGTGGAGCTAACTGATGAGTTGCGTCAGGAGGGCATGGCCCGCGAACTGATCAATCGCATACAGAACCTCCGCAAGGATAGCGGACTGGAGATAACAGACCGTATCAATATCACCATCGCTCCGAATGAGGAAGTGGAGAAGTCGCTGGCAGCCTTTGAAGAATATGTGAAATCACAAGTGCTGGCAGATGGCATCACCATTGCTTCCAACGATGGGCAAGAGGTGGATTTCGACGATTTCAAACTAAACATTACTATAACAAAATCCTAAATTGTGTATGTCAGAGAAAACACGCTACACTGACGAGGAACTCGAGGAGTTCCGTCAGATTATTAATGAGAAACTGGCCTTGGCCAAGCGCGACTATGACCAGATGATGGCAACGCTAACTAATCGTGACTCTAATGATGTTGATGATACATCACCAACCTATAAGTCGTTGGAAGAGGGTAGTGAGACCCAGTCAAAAGAAGACCTCATGAAGTTTGCTGCACGTCAGCAGAAATTCATACAGGGACTAAAGGCTGCATTGGTGCGTATAGACAATAAAACCTATGGCATCGATCGTATAACAGGAAAACTTATACCGGCAGAAAGACTGCGTGCTGTGCCCCATGCTACACTGAGCGTAGAGTCGAAAGCATTGGAGAAAAAACGTAAGTGAACAATACCAGGATATTGACAAGAGGGAGAATGGCAGTGCTTCTGGTCATTGCCATTCTGCTTATCGACCAGGTCATCAAAGTCTGGGTCAAGACCAGTATGGAACTCCATGAGAGTATACGGGTGACGGACTGGTTCTACATCTCGTTTATAGAAAACAATGGGATGGCATGGGGAATGCAAATTGGTTCAAAACTGGCATTGTCACTATTCCGTGTGGTGGCCATCTGCTTCCTGAGCTATTATATCTGGCTTGAGGCCCGCAAAAGGGCACGATGGGGATATATCGTTTGTCTGGCTATGGTGCTGGCAGGAGCAGCAGGCAATTTAATAGATTGTATGTTCTATGGGCTGGGATTTGAGGCCTCGACTGCTGGCCACGTCAGCCAGTGGGTGGGATTGGGCAACGGTTATGGTAGCTTCCTAATGGGTAAAGTGGTCGATATGTTCTACTTCCCCATCATACAGACCACATGGCCTGAATGGATGCCGTTCTGGGGCGGTGAGGAGTTTATCTTCTTCAGTCCTGTGTTCAACTTTGCTGATGCTAGCATTTCCGTTGCGGTCATTGCCTTGTTACTCTTCTATAGAAAGGAACTTGCAAATATTTCGCTAAAGCGTGAATAAAGCTTGTGCATTGATAGTTGTTGGCGTGCTAATATTGATGGCTGCATGTAAACCAAGAACGCCAGAACAGTATATCCAGCCTGATGATATGGAGGATATACTTGTTGACTATTATATGGCTAAAGCGCTTGCACAACACGACAGGGATGCCGGAAAGACTGCAAATAGCTATGATTATACTTTCGCTCTCTATACAGATGCTGTGCTGAAAAAACATGGGATAACACAAGCTGATTTCGACTCGTCGCTAGTATATTATTTCACACGTGCTGACAGGTTTGAGAGTGTGTTGAAACGTGTATCTGAACGATTAGAGGATGAGGCTCTGAACATGGGCGCTTCCGAGGGAGAGATAGGTAAATATGCTTCCTACAATGCAACAGGCGATACGGCAAACGTATGGGCTGACAGAACGACGGCCTTGCTGCTACCCACGCCACCATACAATCGTTGGGAATTTGCTATCGAGGCAGACTCTACCTATCGTTGTGGCGATGCACTCATGATGATGTTTGTGAGTGACTATATGTACCAGACTGGCACTAAGGATGGAATGGTTTATGTTGCTGTGGAATACGAGGATACGATCGTAAGCAGAAACCTGCATTTCTCAGTATCGGGAGTGAGCCAGCTCAGAGTGCCTGAGGATACCACGAAAATTATCAAGGGTGTCAAGGGATTCTTTTATCTGGGTGGTGGAAATGACGTTTCAACATCCACGCGTCTACTCTTCCTAAACAATGTGCAACTGATCCGATTCCATACAAAACCAGCAGAATATGAATCGAAAGATAGCATCACACGAGATAGTATTGGAGGACAATTCCCTACTGACACTATCAGTGGTAGAGATTCACTCGGGGGTAGTGATCCGCTGCTTCCCCCTGACGGAAGAGATTCCGTTCACCGAATGGATGCCAGGACAGATAGTTCTTCGTCGCGACAAGCAAGGACTGTTGCGCGCGTATTATAATAATGTAATGATAAACTAAAAACCATAAAGATTATGAATTTGAAAGTACGCTTGTCTGTTATGAACTTCCTGGAATTTGCCGTCTGGGGAGCGTATCTTACGTGTATGGGACGATATTTGGGTAATATTGGTTTCAGCACGGAAATAGGGTGGTTCTATTCTATGCAAGGCATCGTGTCTATCTTCATGCCTGCCATTATCGGTATTATTGCGGATAGATGGGTACAGGCTCAGCGAATGCTGGGAATATGTCATCTGCTAGCCGGTGTCTTCATGCTGGCTACTGCTTGGTATGGTTCGCACGCAGAGAACGTTCAGTTTGGTACCATTTTCACCTTGTACTCTCTGAGTGTTGCTTTCTTCATGCCTACCATTGCCCTGTCAAACTCTGTAGCCTATAATGGGTTGACGAAGGCCGGACTGGATACCGTCAAGGCGTTCCCGCCTATTCGTGTGTTCGGTACTATTGGATTTATTGTCACCATGTGGATTGTTGACTTGATGGGCTTCCAGGATAATCATAATCAGTTTGTCGTGTCAGGATTGTTGAGTATAGTCCTTTTCCTCTATACTTTTACGCTGCCCGAGTGTCCTGTGAAGAAAGATGTGGGTAAAACATCTTTTGTCGATGCTTTTGGCTTGCGTGCTTTTACGCTTTTCAAACAGCGGAACATGGCTGTGTTTTTCCTCTTCTCCATGTTGCTGGGAGTAAGTCTGCAGATTACTAATGGTTTTGCCAATCCTTTTATCAATAGCTTTGGTGCTGTAGCAGAATATGCTGATACGTTTGGTGTACAGCATGCAAATATCTTGATTTCGCTTTCACAAGTCAGTGAGACTCTGTGCATACTCCTGATACCCTTTTTTATGAAACGTTTTGGTATCAAGAATGTTATCATTATCGCAATGCTTGCATGGGTATTGCGCTTTGGCCTATTTGGATTAGGTAATCCCGGTAGTGGCGTTTGGATGTTTGTACTGTCAATGATTGTATATGGCGTTGCCTTTGATTTCTTCAATATCTCAGGATCATTGTATGTTGAGAGCTGTACTGACGACTCCATTCGCTCAAGTGCTCAGGGGCTGTTTATGCTGATGACCAATGGTATAGGTGCAACGCTGGGTACGCTAGGGGCACAGGCAATCATCAATAACTATACGCACGGAGAAGTGATTAATGGAAACTTCTACACGGTAGGTGATTGGTCTACCTGCTGGTTTATCTTTGCCGGATACGCACTTGTAGTGGGTATTTCCTTTGCCCTGCTCTTCAATCCTGATAGTGGAAAGCGTAAGAAAGCCTAAGAGCCAGGGTTATCATTATATTCAACGATGAAGCGCATACTGCTGAGATTCGAGAACTTACAGCAGATTGTTGGTACTGATGAGGTATCGGTTATTCTGCTCACGGACATGGAACGAAAACGTGCCCTGTCTGTAGTTTGCGATGCTGATATGACTCGTCAGCTGCTCATCCGTTTGAAAGGCTCGAAAGAACTATGTCGGACAATGCTGCCTGAGGTACTCTTACAGATGTTGCCATCTTCTTATGAGATGATGATTGTTGGCGTCTATGATGGGCAGTACCAAGTCATGATGATGGATGTAGAGCGTGGTGACAGTGTGCGTATTCGTACTAGCGATGCTGTCTTGCTGAATATCATTGCGGATGTACCTCTCTATATTGAAGAGCGGCTGATGTCACAGCAGAGTGTTGCTTTCGACGAGAATGCATCTGGAGTGGCTATTCCCATCAATTCGATGGATATAACAAGGCTGCAGGCGGCCTTGCAGAGTGCTGTGGAAGATGAAAACTACGAACTGGCTTCTCAGTTGCGCGATGAAATCAAACGCCGAAAACGATGAAGGAAGAACGTTTCTTTTATGTCCCTTGTGCGCAGGAATGCGTAGAACTGCCCGAAGAGGAGGCTGCTCATGCTGTGCGTGTGCTCCGGCTGAATAGTGGCGACGAATTGATGCTCATGGATGGGGCAGGAACCTTCTACCGTGCTGTTGTTACACAAGTCAGCGGAAAGCATTGTTTCTATGATATTCAAGAATCGCTGACTCAAGCTCCAGCCTGGTTAGGACATTTGCATTTGGCTGTCGCCCCTACCAAGATGATGGAACGCATGGAATGGATGGTGGAAAAGGCTACAGAGATAGGGATTGATGAACTATCGTTGCTGGACTGTCGGTTCTCCGAGCGTCATATTGTGAAAACCCAGCGTTTGGAACGTATTATTGTCTCTGCCATGAAACAGAGTCATAAGGCCTGGAAACCTCTCGTTAATGAGATGACAGACTTCAGGTCGTTTCTTGCTGCGCATAGCTCCGGCACCTCTGCCCGCTATATTGCCCACTGCTATCATGAGATTCCACGGGTGAATTTGTTCGAAGAGTTGAAAACGAATAGCGACCCTTCCGTGCTTGTGATGATAGGCCCTGAGGGTGACTTCTCTATCGATGAGGTACGCATGGCTTTGGATGCAGGTTTTATTTCAGTAGATTTAGGCAAGAGTCGTCTCCGTACTGAGACGGCATGCATTGCCTCAGTGATGATGATGCAACTTTCTCGACAATGAATAAGATTACGTTTAATAATGTCTTGCCACAGGTGTTTGCCACGATGACTGGTACTGTAACATCGGACATATGGCAGCAAAAGGTATCCTTTGAACGTGGGCGTTACTATCTGATAGAAGCAGAGAGCGGTAAGGGAAAGAGTACTTTTTGTAGCTATATCCTTGGCTATCGTCATGACTATAGCGGAGAGATCATGCTGGATGGCGTGAATGCCCAGAGCTATGATATTCCTAAATGGAGTCGTCTGCGTCAGCAGCATGTCAGCTGTCTTTTCCAGGAGTTGCGTCTCTTCCCCGAGCTTACTGCTTACGAGAATGTGGAAATAAAGAACAAACTGACAAAGTTCAGAAGCCGACAGCAGATTGCTGACTGGTTTGAAATGTTGGGTATTGCCGATAAGTTTGATGAGCCAGTGGGGCGTATGTCATTCGGACAGCAACAGCGTGTGGCCCTGATGCGTGCGTTGGTGCAGCCTTTTGACTTCCTACTGGCCGATGAACCCATTAGCCATCTTGATGATGACAATGCCAAGATCATGGCTCAGTTGCTCCGTCAAGAAGCCGATAGCCAGGGGGCATCAATCATCGTGACAAGTATAGGCAAACGTCTACCTCTGAACTATGATTATACCTTTCAATTATGAAGAAAATACTTGTTGCGCTGCTTACGTGTCTTTCTCTTTGTTCCTTTGCGCAGGACAAGACGATGGCAGAATTGTTCAAAACGATGCCCGATAGCTTGCTTCCCTATCTGTCGAAGAACAACCGTCTCGATATGCTCGACTTCATGGCAGCGGGTATGAAGGCTGAAGTCGTCAATTTACTTGATGGGAAGAGTGAGATGTTAGTACTCAATAGTGATAGTCTTTCCATCCGCCTGAATTCTATCGTGCAGCTTGACATGAAGTTAATAATCCTTGACACTCCCATTGACAGCAGTAAGATTGGCATTCGTGTACATCGTACATATACTATCAATGAAAACCAGACAGAGCATATTACTGATGAATATAGCTCTGTCTGGCATCTTTTGCAATCGCATGTAGAACGTTCGTCATTGTTGCTGCGTGACGATCGTCTGCTCCAGCCCGCTACCTATTTTTGAAAGTTCCTGCGTGGGTGCTGCCAGAAATTGGTGTTGGTAGGTCTGCTCCAGCTTCTCATCATGTGTCGGTGGAATCGCATTTCCGCCTGCAGGATATCATAGACCTTGGATGCAGGCATCAAGTCCAGGAAGTGCAGATGGTAGCGCTTCTGGATGCGCTTCAGCTCAAGATCGATATCGTCGCTTTCCTTGAGCACTTTCAGACAGCCTTTTTCATCATTGGGCTTAACCTTTGCTAGTTCTCGCTGGCGCTCAAAGAGGGCACGCTGCTTTTCTTGCATCTCCTTGTAGAGTGGGAAGAATTTGTCAGCCTCCTCCTGGCTCAGCTTTGCCTCCTTAGTGATAAACTGCTGAAGGTCAGCCTCAAATCTCTCTGGCGAGAAGTGTTGCTGCAGTCTGTTATCCTGCGCACCAATAGTCAGTGCGAACATCAAAATCGTTAGTATGGTAACAAATTTCTTCATATAGTTTATTAATGTGTTACGTTACATTTCAGCCAGCAGATAGGCATAGATATCCTGATTGTCTACCATCGCATAGTCGGCCTCTTCCTCAACGTAGTTATCGCTGTAGTAGCTTTCTACGCTTTCCTGCTCAGCGGTAGCGATCTGCATTTGCTTTCTGACCTTTTCGTTGTCGTTGTTGAATGCGATAGCTGCTATGAACACGCCGACACAGATACAGGCAGCAGCATACAGCCAGGGGCGTAAGCGTCTTATGATTGCGGTCTTCTCTGGCTTTGAATTGCCTGGTGTTTGGTCATTCTGAGACTTTTCTTCGGGCAGTTTAGACATGATTTGGTCAGTAAGCTGCTCAAAGTAGCCTTCGGGTACGGAAAACGGATTGTTCCGACCTAGTTTCCTGTTGAGATATTCTTCTTCGTTCATCATAGTTCTATTCCTTTCTATCTTATGGACGTGATTGTGTGGTAAAGGTTTAATCATGTTGGTGAAAAAATGCAGTAATTTTTTTCACAGCATGGTGGTAAGAGGCTTTCAGTCCTCCTTCGGAGGTACCGAGGACGCGGCTGATGTCGCTATATTTCATGTCATCGTAGTAGCGCATGAGGAAGACGGTACGTTGCATTTCTGGTAGGTTGGCAATGGCCTCCTGCAATTGTGCCTCTGTCTCGTCTCCATCGAAGTACTCGTCTGCCATCAGTCTGCTTGAGAGTGATAGCTCTGTGTCGTCAGTACTCAGCATGGGGTGTTTCTTCTGTCTGCGAGTGAAGTCCAGTGCTTCGTTAATGGCTATTTTCGACAACCATGTGATGACCTTTGACTCTCCCTTGAAGCTATCCAGTGAGTTCCACGCCTTCAAGAACGTGTTCTGCACTGTGTCGTTGGCATCGTCGTGTGTCAGCACTATGCGACGCACCTGCCAGTAAAGTTGCTCACTATACTGTCTTACCATCACTTCGAATCCCTTCCTCTGGGTTTGTGGGTTCTGAAGTAGTTCTTTTAGTTGCAGGTCGTCAAGGATGGGCATTTTGTTGTTCTAATCCTTTTTTTCGTTCTTAGCCTGTTTTATCTTTTAGATGTCTTCAGGGCAGGAAAGGTTTAATGGCTTTCAGTACTATCTTGTCATAGCTGTATGGATCGCCCCAAGTGTCGATAACCCCTGTCTTGGGATTGGGATAGCAAGTGTAGTAGTCTATCAATACTGGCACTTTAGGTTCTACAGGCGTGTTTTTAATCAGTCTAATGGCTCCGGAATGGTTTCGCTTATATTGACGTCCCTGTTCCGTTTTGGGCTGCATGTCCATTGAGAGCCGCATCTGGTCTAACATCCACTCGTCAGCATTTGGCAGTACGAATTCCGCAATTTCAAATGGCCTTTGCAGACGTACGCAGCCATGAGAAACCGTGCGTTGCTGGTTGTAGAATGCACGTGGTGATGATGTATCGTGAAGATAGACGGAAAATTTGTTCTGGAACCTGAAAATGATACGTCCTAAGGAGTTGCCTGCACCGCTTCGCTGTCTTACGGCATAGCGTCCGCTGGCTAAGTCAGACGGTGATAGATGTCCTGGGTTTACATGCTGTCCGGATGCATTGGTGATGTAATAGTTACGACGTGCGAAATAGGATGAGTCACCAGCGTGCCGGCTCACTTCGCCCCTGATGATACTCTGTGGTATTCCCCATTCAGGGTTTACGTCAATACGATGTATTTCGCTCGACAGCAGTGGTGTCTTCGTAGATGCCTTTCCGCAGCAGATGCGCATGTTGTTGACGCTGTCTGGGCCGATGGTCCACACTTCCTGAGCTGCTACGTTCACGAAAATATACCGTTCGTTGTCCTTGGCATGTTTCTTGTCGCGCCAGCGTAGTCGCTCCATGTTACAGAGTGTACGATTTTTGGCTTCGCTTGTGGAGTCGTTTGCCAATTGCTGTTTCAGTGCCTGATAGGCATTGTCTTTTGGTTCCACCGTATTGAGGAACTCAAGCATATTCTCCTTGTTGGCCAGCTGTCGCATGGCCAGGTCAACGAAGGCACTGTCGGCTTGTTCTATCTCTATGGCATATTGGGAAGGTCCGAATAGTTTGTTAGGTGTTGAGAATCCGTATCGCTGTCCGACAACGTATTTCAAATAGGTCTTGGTGAGGTTGTTTTCCAGCTGTGCCATTTTCAGTGCCAGGTCTTGTACCGAGTCGGGTTGATGCATCTCCTTTAAAGTGCTGTCGATGTCAGCCATGTGAAAAGCCTCTTCGCTGAAGCCAATTGCCTGTATCTGGCTGTGCATCACGCTGTCGAGAGCATCACAGATCGCTATCTGATCGGGAGCTCCCATCCATCGCCATGCCCCTCCCTCATTATAGTATTTACGCGTCATCCTGTCGGCATATATACTGTCATGAGAGTCAGCAAGGATAATGTCAAGATGCTGCTGGGCATCTAATTTGTGGTCCTGATACAGCTGTTCCAGTTTCCGGGCAGCCTCCTCTTGCTCGGCATTAGGATTCTGCTTGCATGCCGAGATATTAAGAGCAAGAAAGATGCTCGCAAGTATGATTATCGAACGGTGACTTTGCGTACCACCTTTCCTACTTTCAGAATGTAGCACCCTTTTGGAAGATTTAGTTCAATACGCTGTGCAGCCCCCTCTATCTTATATGAAGCAACGGCTTTGCCTGTCAGTGAAACGATCTCCAGGTTCATGCCACTGGCATTCTGCACGTTAATGATATTGCCATCGACGCTAATGGCGGGTGCCTGGTCGTCGATTTGCTCAGCGACACCCATCTCCATCACCATATTGGCACCCTTTGCTGGGTTGGTAATTGCCAACAGAGCAAAGCACGATAGTGCTATGATAGTCTTTGTATTCATGCAAGCTTGACTTTGTAATTTCCTGCAAAAATAGGGAAAAAAAACCACATGACCAAGAAAAATGGTAAAAATTTTGCGTTTAGATGTCGAAAATGTCCATTTCGTTAGTTAGATAGCTGTTTGCAAACACTTCCTGTGCCTCTTTTAGTAGTATTGTCTCATCGGTATAGCGTGCGCTATAGTGGCCTAACAGTAGTTTTCCTACCTTGGCATCGCGAGCCACGCAGGCTGCCTGTGCTGCCGTCGAGTGGTAATAGCCTTCTGCACTTGCCAGTTTTTCTGTTGCGTAGGTGCTTTCGTGATAGAGGGTGTCCACTCCGCTTACCAGTTTGTGTAATTCTGGCATATAGCGGGTGTCGGAACAGTATGCGTAGCTGCGTGGTGCTGCCGCTGGCGTTACCAGCTGCTGGTGGTCTATGATGGTGCCGTCTGGCAGTATATAATCCTGTCCGGCCTTGATGTTGTTGATTTGCGACACGGGTATGTTGTACATGTCAATCATGTCGCGACGGATGTGGGGCAGTGTTGGCTTTTCACGGAATAGATAGCCAGCGCAGGGCATACGATGGTTTAGTGGAATGGTCTCCACGCTGACAGACCTGTCTTCATAGATGACCTTGCTGACCTCTGTGTCAACGCTATGGAATGTCACTTCGTAGCCGATGTCATAGTTGAAAAACAGGTCCAGCTGTGCTTTCAGCAAGGCTTCCAGCTCATGGGGTGCGTAGATATGCAGTGGCGACCGTCTTCCTAATAGTCCGAATGTGCTGATGATGCCTATCAGCCCGAAGCAATGGTCACCATGCAGATGGGTGATGAAGATCGGGCCAAGCTTCTCGAAAGGCAACGACGACCGTCTCAACTGTATCTGGGCTCCCTCGCCACAGTCAATCATATAGTATTTGCCTCTGCATTCCACCACCTGCATCGAAGAGAAGTGTCGCAATGTGGGTAGGGCACTGCCACAGCCAAGTATGTGTACTTTGAATGCTTCCATAACTATTGTGCAGTGTGTGGTTAGAACAGTAGGTAGTCTTCCTCGTAGTCATAGTCCAGGTCTACACCGAGGTCTACTTCGGGTTCGGGCTTGTAGCGTCCATATTCAAATGTCTCGTCCTCTGTGGGCGAGATGTTTCTCAGATAGAGCGAGTCGCTGGTCATGCGTGTAATCTCATATCCTTGTGTGTAGAACAGGTCTGTGCCGTCCTCGCGTGTTTCCACCAGCATGAGGTGCCCGTTCAGGATGCTCCACGACTTATAGATGATGTCTCCTTGTTGTTGGAAGCTCTCTGCTTCTCCGCCATCCTTGATCACGATGCCTGATGGTGTGCTTCCATCATAGGGGCTGGGCATCACCCATTCGCCCAGCAGGGCTGACTTGTTGATGGTGAATAGTGCCTGTGAGTGGTCGGCATCTGGAAGCACGTATATCTCGTCGCCTGGCGTCAGGCCACCATAGACACGTCCCAGTCTTTTGGCTTTTTCAACGTTGACGAAGATGGTGTCGTCAGAAGAGGTGATCAGCTGTAATTGTCTTGATGTGGTAGCAGGACCGCAGAAGCCGTAAATGGTCGAGTCGGCATTCTCGATATTGTCAGCGGGAGGCTCATAGCCTACTTTCAGTGGGGCTTTGATGTCACATGCTGTGATGATGCCTGCTATGATGGCGAGGATAGAAAGCGTTTTCTTCATAGTCGTTGTTATTTGGTATGTTGTTTCTTGTCTCTTGTTAGGTTCTGGTGATGATGACTGTCTGTTAGTCTGATTCCTGTTGCTTGGCTTCTGTCCAGAGGCGGTCCATTTCTTCGAGCGTCATCTCTGTCAGTGGCTTTCCCGACCTGATGCTATGCTGTTCGATGTAGTTGAATCGTCGTATGAATTTGGCATTGGTACGCTCGAGTGCGTTGTCTGGGTTCAGTTTGTAGAGTCTTGCTGCGTTGATGACCGAGAAGAGGAAGTCGCCCAGTTCGTTTGTGCTCTTCTCCTTGTCTTCGCATTTCAGTTCTGCTTCCAGCTCGTCCAGCTCTTCTCTGACCTTCTCCCATACGTCGTCGCGTTGTTGCCAGTCGAAGCCCACGTTGCGTGCCTTGTCCTGTATCCTGTATGCCTTGATGAGCGAGGGCAGGGTCTTGGGCACTCCGCTGAGTACTGTCTTGTTGCCGTCTTTTTCCTTCAGCTTGATTTGTTCCCAGTTCTGCAGTACCTGGTCAGAGGTCGTGGCCTGTGCGAACTCCCTTTGCTCGTCGTGATCCTCTCCGTAGGGTAGGGGTCTCGGAGTGTCCTGTCCCACCTGACTGGGGTGGTAGATATGGGGATGGCGAAAGATGAGCTTGTCTGCCTGCTGTCGCAACACGTCGTAGATGTCGAACGCCTCCTGTTCCTGTGCTATTTTGCTGTAGAAGCAAAGGTGCATCATCACGTCGCCCAGCTCTTTCATCGTGTCGTGCTGGTCGTTGCGTGCCAGTGCGTCACATAGCTCATAGGTCTCCTCTATAGTGTTGGGCCTTAGGCTTTCATAGGTCTGCTTACGGTCCCACGGACATTTCTCACGCAGTTGGTCCAGTACGTCCAACAGTCGTCCGAAGGCCTGCATCTGTTCTTCTCTCGTATGCCTTATCGCCATATGTAATCCTTTTTATTATTGTCTATGTTTCAATTCTTTGGCAAAGTTATGAAAAATCCCCGAAATGACCAAGCATTGTTGTGATTTTTTGTCTGCTGCCAGCAAAAGAACCGTTGTGCATGTCATCATTCTTTGATGAGTCCCATTTCCCTGGCTTTCTGCATGAGCAGTAGCATCAGCGACTCGTGTTCGTTGGGCACGCGATTGTCCAGCACGGCATCTTTGAGATATTGTTTCAGTGTGCCTACCTCGGGCGATGGTTTCAGGCCGAAGAGTTGCATGATCTCGTTACCGTCAATCCTGGGCTGCAACAGTCGCTTGTAGTCTTTCACTTTCAGGTCGGCTAATTTTTCCCTTACCATGCGGAAGTTCTCAAGAAAGATTTTCTTCTTCACTTCGTTCTTTGATGTGATATCGGCTTCGCAGAGTGTCATCAGGTCATCGATGTCGTCACCGGCATCGTTGAGCAGCCGTCTGACTGCCGAGTCCGTCACCTCGTCGTCGGCAATAGCCTGTGGTCTCATGTGCAATTCCACAAGCTTCTCTACATAGTGCAACTCCTGTCCCAGCGGGAGCTTGAGCCGGCGGAACATGGGCTCCACCATTTTCATACCTATATAGTTATGGTTATGGAATGTCCAGCCGATGGTGCTATCCCAGCGTTTGGTCTTTGTCTTTCCGATGTCGTGGAGCAGTGCTGCCCATCTCAGCCAGAGCGATGCGTTGTGGCTGGCCACGTTGTCGAGCACCTCCAGTGTGTGATAGAAGTTGTTCTTGTGTGCCCGTCCATTCTTCTGCTCTACGATGTCGAGTGCTGCCACCTCTGGCATGATGATGTTCAGCAGGCCTGCCCGTTGCAGGTCTACGAAGCCGCGGCTGGGTGTTGTCGAGGCAATGATTTTGTTCAGCTCCACTGCTATTCGCTCCATGCTGACGATCTTGATGCGGTCGGCCATGCGTTCAAGTGCCGTGAAGGTGACCTCTTCTATCTGGAAGTTCAGCTGTGTGGCGAAACGTACGCATCGCATCATGCGCAGGGGGTCGTCGCTGAAAGTCACCTCGGGGTCGAGTGGTGTGGCGATGAGTCCGTCTTCCAGGTCTGCAAGTCCGTTGAAGGGGTCTACGAGCTCTCCAAAGCGATGGCTGTTCAGGCAGATGGCCATGGCGTTGATGGTGAAGTCACGACGGTTTTGGTCGTCTTCCAGCGTGCCGTCTTCGACGATGGGCTTGCGTGAGTCATGGCAGTAACTCTCCCTGCGGGCACCTACGAACTCGACCTCTCTCTCCACTCTGTTGCTTCCCTTGCCCTCGTAGTATTTCACCTGTGCCGTGCCAAAATTGCGGAACACGCTGAGGTGGGCCGTGCGTCCTAACCGTCTTTTCAGGGCATTGGCCACTTCGATGCCACTTCCCACTACCACCACGTCGATGTCGTTGCTTGGTCGTTGCAGAAAGATGTCTCGCACATATCCTCCTACCACATAGCATTCCACATCCAGTTCGTCTGCTACGTCTCCTATCATGTGGAAGATGGGCTGGTCCAGAATGGCACTTAGCTCTTCGTCACTATATAGTTTCATGCTTTTTATATCCTTGTCTTTCTTGTTCTTGCTTGCCTGTTTCCTCTTGCGTATCCTTTTGCTCTGCAAAGTTACTCATTTTTCTGTAAAAAAGGGAAAGAATGACATCAATTAACACGTTTTTCACTATTCATGTTTCCCTGTTAGTGCTGTTTTGCTCGATGCCAGGTAGGGGGAATCTTATTCATGCTGGGCTGGATAGCGAGTCTCCAGTATGCTGGACGTAGGGCAGATAAGACAAAGCCAAATCTGTGGTAGGGAGAGTGCTTTGTAAAGGTTTTTGTTTTGGCCTCCAATATCTACATTGCAAAATTGCATGCAATGTACTTTTTTTGTCAGGAACGAAGAGAGGGGAATTTGGTTAAGTTTTGTTAATACGTAAGCTTTTATACATAAGTATATATTATATAAGTTATTAATATATATATTATTATAATGTATCTATATACATTATTTTTACTTCGGCGGC
>JAIKWS010000113.1 GCA_024684515.1 Prevotella sp. | reverse complement strand
GGATGTTACTACAGCGCATCTACGCTGCCGAAAGGCTGAGGAACCGCCGTATGCGGAACCGCTTGTACGGTGGTGTGAGAGGACAAGTGGACACGAAAAGAGGTGAACACCTCTGATTAGTGTTCACCTCCTACTCGATTTTGAAATGTTAAAATGGAAAAAAGGGAAAAAGGGAAAAGGGGAAAAGGGGCGCTCGAACTTGTTCGCTTGCACAAAGCATAGCGACTGCAAGAAATTTGGTGTTTTTGTGAAATGTTAAAAGGCCAACGGTCATAGGTCTGAGGTCAAAAAAGACTATTTTATCAGCTTGATGACTCTCCCGTCGGTAGTCCTGACGATGTTAAGGCCATGCTGCAACTGTGACAGCCGTCTGCCATCGGGGGCAAAGATGTCGGTCGAGACATGGCGATGGCTGTCTGTGGTAGCGGTGTTGATGGCCGTGGCATTCTGGTCGTAGCAGAAGGGCACGCCAGTCTTGTCACCCCATATATAGTCTTCGAGCCCCTGATAGTCGATGAATGGATTGCGGTTGTGCTGGATGGCAAAGACGGCCTCGTTGCGCACGATCTCCTTCTCGCTGACGGGATCGCGCTTTGCCCACTCCATGAGCATGGCCAGCTGCCACGAGCTGAGTCCAGGGTAGGTATTGCCATCGAGCGTGGCCTGCGACTCGGCATTGCTGGCGTACCAGTCGGGCAGTTTCTCCTCATAGCAGGTGACCATATAGAAATATGTACGCGAGAAGTCTCCCTTGTAGATATCGTTGGGCTCGAAGACGGTACCGGTGTATCCCGGATAGGTGCACGGCCCCAGCTTGCTGAATCCCTCTGCCGACAGCCATGTGCCGTCGGTCTGTCCAAAGGGGTTGTTGCCGCGCTTGTTGTTGACGAGCTTGTCGGTGGGGTACATGTGGTGGAGGTCGGTGTACATCGGCGGCACCTTTCCTCCGAACCAGCTGTTGGGGAAGGAGTGCTCGCGATTGTAGAACTCCCCCTCGTTTTTGCCTCCCGTGCCCTTGTCCTGGTGGGTTCCGAAGACGAAATTGGTGATGCACGAATACATATCCCATACGTATCCGTCGTCGCGCACGTCGGTGGTCTGGAAGTCTGTCCACAGCTCGCCGTAGGTACGCTCGGTGCGGTCGTAGATGATGGCAGCGAGAGCCGTTTTCAGCGCTGCCCCCGTCTTGCCGTCGGCCGGTGCATAGTAGTTGCCTGAGTTGCCAGGTCCCTGTGCCGCAACCTGCTGGGCAGGGCAAATGGCTGTTGTGAGCATGAGGAGCAGCCAATAGCGTCTGGCTGCAGTGGTGAAGAGTCTTCCTGTCATGGTGTGAAGAATTTGTCGGAGCAAAATTACAAAAAAATTCCCATTCAGAAGGCAAAAAAGGGAAATTTTGCATCTCATGGCTTGAGAAATTGCCAAAAATGTATGGGAAATCGCGTAAAATGATTATCTTTGCAGGAGAAATCCAGGCAGTATGAGAAAGGCAAGCCGTGAGACGGATGGCACGTTAGCCAGCGAGGCCTTCGACAGGGCATCACGCACCATGACTGTCAGGGAGCGGAGATGAAACGGGTACGGAATGAGGCAACGAGGTCCTGTTCCCAATGACAATAGGAATCAAAAAACAAAAAATAGTTACCAACATGAAAAGAATGATTTTCTGCCTACTGGCAATGATGACCGGCGTGCTGATGCTGTCGGCACAGCGTGTGTATGACTTCAAGGTGAAGGATGGCTCTGGCAACGATGTGTCGCTGTCCGACTATCGCGGCAAGGTGCTGCTGATTGTGAACACGGCCACTCGCTGTGGCTTCACCCCTCAGTACAAGGAGCTGGAAGCCCTGTATGAGCAATATGCCCAGCAGGGTCTTGAGATCCTCGACTTCCCCTGCAACCAGTTCGGTTCGCAGGCTCCTGGCTCCTTTGGCGAGATCCATGAGTTCTGCACGGCCACCTACGACATCCACTTCCCTCAGTTTGACAAGATAGAGGTCAACGGCAGCAATGCCCATCCCCTGTATACCTACCTGAAGTCGCAAAAAGCCTTCGGAGGCTTCGACCTGGGCGACAAGACCGGCAAGCTGCTGGACGACATGATGCGCCAGCGTGATGCCGACTATGCCAAGAATGCCGATATCAAATGGAATTTCACCAAGTTCCTGGTCAGCAGCGATGGCAGGGTGCTGAAACGCTATGAGCCCACCGACAAGGTGAGTAGCATAGAGGGCGACTTGAAGCTGGCCCTGAACCCCGTGCTGAACACTATCATGTCACGACGCTCGGTCAGAAAATATCTCGACAAGCCCGTAGAGCACGATAAGCTGGAGGTCATTGCCCGTTGTGGCATCAACGCTCCCAGTGGCATGAATCGCCAGCCGTGGCTGGTACGCGTGGTAGAAGACCAGCAGTTGCTGCAGCAGGTGAACGAGGTCTACAAGCGTGCCAATGCCGAACAGGTGAGCCGTGATGCCAGCTTCAGGAATATGTTCCGCAATGCCCCCAACATCATCTGTGTCTGCACGCCAGACGGCAGTGGCGACCTGGATGCCGGTCTGCTGGGTGAGAATATGATGCTGGCCGCAGAGGCCATCGGCCTGGGCACGTGTTGTCTGGGAGGTCCTGTGCGTTTCCTGAAGAGCAACACGGAGGCGAAGTTCTTCCTCGACCGACTGGATATCCCCGAGGGCTATCAGCTGAACTATATCATTGCCGTGGGCTATCCCGACGAACAGCCCGAGGCCAAGCCACGTGACGAGTCGAAGGTGAAGTTCATCCAATAGAAGATGTGACGCCCCGAAAGCGAGGCTCATCCAATAGAAACATACTACCCATTGCCATGACTATGACCTACTTACGTCCCTCCCTGCGTCAAAGGCTCAGCCTGCGTCTGTGGGCCGCCGTCGTGCTGTTTGCCCTCGTCACCACAGCCGGTGCAGGACAGCTTTCGCGGAAAGAACGTGCCCTGACGGCAAAGGAAGAGACCATTGCCCGCCAGCAGTTGTTCACCGCATGGAAGGACTCCGTGCGCACAGCACTGGAACCGTCGTACCTCACGAAGATGCTGCGGATAGGTGGCGACAGCATGAAGCTGGCGTGGACGGTCTACGACAGCAAGCCTGCCGACGGCTATGCCCTGTACATCTCGCTACATGGCGGTGGCGGTGCCCCGTCGCAGGTGAACGACAGTCAGTGGGAGAATCAGCAGCGCCTGTACAAGCCCCAGCATGCCGTATACCTCTGTCCCCGTGGCATCAGCGACACCTGGGACTTGCATTTCCGTCCGCAGAGTGATGACTTCTACCGCCAGGTCATCATGATGATGGTGGCCTATTGCGATGTGAATCCCGACAAGGTCTATCTGATGGGCTACTCTGCCGGTGGCGATGGTGTGTGGCGACTGGCTCCCCGCATGGCCGACAGCTGGGCAGCGGCCTCGATGATGGCTGGTCATCCCGGCGATGTGTCGCTGGTCAATCTGCGTAACCTGCCGTTTATGATATGGTGTGGCGAGCAGGATGCCGCCTACGACCGCAACAGACAGTGCGAGCATCGTATAGCCGAGATGGACAGCCTGCACCAAGATGACCGCGATGGCTATCTCTTCGAGGGACATATGCAGCAGGGCAAGGGTCACTGGATGGACCTCACCGATGTCGCTGCCGTGCCGTGGATGGCCCGTCACCGTCGCCATGCGTACCCCAAGAAGATCGTATGGCTGCAGACAGAGGTCACCAAGCCCCATTTCTACTGGATTAGCGCACCAGAGGAAGAGCTGCAAAAGGGCAAGGAGGTGAGGGCAGAAATAGATGGCAACACCATCACCATCACGAAATGCGACTACAGCATGCTCACCATCTCGCTCAACGACCAGTTGGTAGACCTAGACAAACCCGTCACCGTAAGATATCAGGGGAAGAAAGTGTTCAAGGGAAAGGTGAAACGACTGCGGAGCACACTGCGCCATACCCTCTATGCCCGCAACGATCCGTCGTATATGTTCCCGTCGCAACTGCAGGTCCTGCTACCCAGGTCATATCCGGAATGAGGGATCCATCGTAGGGAGATGGCACCATGGATTGAAAGTCCCGCGGCATTCTTCCATGAGTAGACAGGTAAAGAGAATGGACAGTCAAACCCATGACTGCCCATTCGCTCCCCCTTCTATGTCGTTGCCAACAGGTGTCTATTCCATGACCACCATTCTCATCTCGATGTCGTCAAGCGGCCTGTCGCCACGTCCTGTTGCCGTGCCCTGAATCATCTCCACGATGTCGAGCCCCTCTTCCACCTCGCCGAACACGGTGTACTGTCCGTCCAGATGTGGGGTGCCTCCCATGGTGGAATAGAGCCTGAGTTGCTCGTCGCTCAGTGCTACACTGCCCACCCGTCGCTCAGCCTCAGCAGCCAGCTTCTCCTGCAGCTCCTGCAGTCCCCCACGGTCTCTGTCCCTTCTCATCTGCATGATTTGTGCACGATGGGTGGCAGCCAGGACATTGAAGGTCTCCTGCACCCGTTGCATCCTGAGCTGTCTGGCGAACTGCTGCAGCTGGTTCTCGGTATAAACCTTTCCCCATACGATGTAGAACTGCGACCCACTGCTTCTGCGTTCAGGATTCGCATCATCGCCCAGCCGTGCCGCCGCCAGTGCTCCCCGTTTGTGGTATAGGCCCTGCCTGATTTCAGCCTCGAGGGTATAGCCGGGACCTCCCGCCCCCAGCATCTTTCCCGGAGGGGCACCGACAGAACTGGGGTCACCACCCTGGATCATGAAATCCTTGATCACCCTGTGGAAGAGGGTGCCGTCATAATAGCCCTCGGTGGCCAGTTTCACGAAATTGTCGCGATGGATGGGAGTCTCATCATACAGGCGAACCACGATATCGCCAAGCATCGTCAGTATCTTTACCTTCATATCCTTAAATTGTTGTTTTCAGAGGTTGATTGTCGTTTTCTTTGTCCGTTTCGCATTTTGATGGCACAAATATATGAAATATTTTCCTATTCTGTGAATAATTGCCGATGATTTAAGTGATTTTAAAATATCGGGGCAAAACAAGGGGGTGAGCGTCGAGTCACAGCCAAGGTGGACTGGTGGAGTAAAAAGGGAAAGAAAAATGCCTTTTTTTCTTTGCCTTTCAATTATTTATTTGTAACTTTGCATCGTTAAGACAAACTACATTTTGCTTATGAAGATGATACGCACTATTGCTGCAGCCTTCGTCATGACGATGCTGACAGCTTCTCCTGTCTTCGGGCAGGAAGAGAATGGTTTCAGGAAGTTCGATGTGAAGAAAGACTTCACCGAGAATGGCTTCCAGTGGTTTAACGATGCCGAGCTCCTAGCCGTTGGCGACAGGGAGAAGAGCAATGCCATGACGATAGGGTGGGGAGGCATCGGAACGGTCTTCGGACGCACCGCTCTCACGGTCTATGTGGCAGAGAAGCGCTACACGAAGGAGTTCATAGACAAGGCCGAGTACTTCACCGTGATGACCTTCGATGTCGATCATAGCAATGTGCTGAACTATATGGGCACCAAGAGTGGACGCGATGGTGACAAGGCAAAGGCACTGGGCCTGCATACTGCCTACACCGCCAACGGTACACCCTACTATACCGAGGCAACGATGGTGATAGAGTGCAAGATCATGTATGCCGCACCCATGGAAGCCAAGGACTTCAAGAGCGACGTGCCCAGAAACCTGTATCGCAACTTCTCAGGAGGACTGCACTCCATCTATATCGGCGAGGTCGTGAATGCCTGGCAGAAATAGCATGGTATTCATCATGCAGGACACACAGCTGTCCTGCCATCACTACAATACGCCAGCAAGTCTAGCGTATTTTCTTGTGCCGTAGATTCACGGGATTCTGGACAGTCAAGAGAATGCGGTGGTCCATCGCCCCGTTGCCCTAATGTCGTCAAACCTGTCCTTTTTTTCGCATCGTCAGAAAGATAGAACATCGCGAGGCCATCTTTTGGCAGAAATTGCGTAACTTTGCATACGAAAAACAAACAGCATGAAGATCCGACAACTTATTCCGCTACTGCTGTCACTACTGCTGCCCAGGATGGTGACAGCACAGCATTCTCCCGTGGGCATCGTCAGTGGACAGGACTCCGTACGCATGCTGCAGCTAGGACTCATCTCATCGGTGGCCAACAATGTGGACGGTGGCCTCCAGCTGTCGTCGTTCTCGGGCATGGCCACGGGCACACTGCGTGGCATCCAGCTCAGTGGCGTCAACAACATCGCCATGGGTGTGGAGAAAGGCATCCAGCTGTCGGCACTGCTCAACGTGTCGTCGGGATATATGCGAGGCCTACAGCTGTCAGGCATGAATTTCGCCGACTCCCTCAACGGCACACAGATTGGCGTGCTCAATGTGGCACGAACACACCCCAAGGGCTGGCAGATAGGACTCATCAACGTCACTCGCGACACCATCGCCCACAAGCTGGGACTGGTGAATGTCAATCCCAACACCACCATCGACTACATGGTCTATGGCGGTACGGCCACCAAGGGAAACGCTGCCGTGAGATTCCGAAACCGCAGCACCTACAACATCATCGGACTGGGTACCCACTACATGGGGCTCGACGAGAAGTTCTCCGGAGCACTCTTCTACCGGCTGGGACAGTATTTCCAGCTGTCGCCACGATGGTCCCTAGGCGGTGACCTGGGCTACTACCATATCGAGACCTTCGAGCACCACAAGGCCGACAAGCCCGACCAGCTGTTCTCGCTACAGGCCCGGCTGACTGCCGAATACCAGATAAACCGGCACCTCGGTGTGTTTGCCACCGTGGGCTATGGCGACACACGCTACTACCATCATGCCAGCCACTACCGCAGCCGCATGCTCGGCGAGGTAGGACTGACATGGAGATACATGCGCAGCAACGACCTGAAGACCTACAGGGCGCCTAGGGTGAGCAAGAGCAATGGAGAGAAGCACCAACAGGGACTCACACCCGACGCACTGCGCGAGAAGCATCCCTGGTGGGCACTGGCACAGGTCACGGCAGTCAATGCCGGCGTACACCTCTTCGACCGCTTCGTGCTCAACGAGGACTTCGCCAAGACAACGATGCACACATGGCGGGAGAATTTCGAGAATGGCTTCGTATGGGACAACGACCTCTTCTCAACCAATCTGTTCATGCACCCCTATCATGGCAATCTCTATTACAACAGTGCCCGCTCACAGGGACTCAACTTTTGGCAGTCGGCACCCTTTGCCATGATGGGATCACTGCAATGGGAGTTCCTGGGCGAGGTGGAGCCACCTGCTGTCAACGACCTCATCGCCACCACCATCGGAGGTATCTGTATTGGCGAGGTGACACATCGCATCAGCCGCATCCTGCTCAACGACCGCTGCCGGGGATGGAACCGATTCTGCCGTGAGGCTGCTGCCACACTGCTGAACCCTATGGGAGGACTGAAACGCATCGTCACTGGCGATGCGTGGCGTGTCAGCCATGACCACTACCTCTATCACGACCGCGAACAGCTGCCTATCGACTTCTCCATCTCGGCCGGCAACCGCTATCTGGCCGACGAGGGTGCCCTGTTCCGTGGCGAGCACAACCCCTATCTCAACCTCTATCTCGACTATGGAGACCCCGTCAACGAGGGTGGTCACAACCGTCCCTACGACTATATCAATGCCGACGTGACCTTTGGTATGAGCTCCAACCAACCCATCATCAACCGCCTGCATTTCGTAGGTAGACTGTGGAGTGCACCCATGCTGACCAGAAACGAGGTCAGGGCCGAGTTCGGCATATACCAGCATTTCGACTACCTGGACTCGAAGCCTGTCAAGGACGGCACCAGACAGACTCCCTACCGCATCAGCGAGGCTGCCGCCTTCGGACCTGGAGCCATCCTGCAACTCCCCGCCATTGGCGTGCTCAGCCGACTCGAACAGCGTACGTTCCTCAATGCCATCCTGCTGGGAGGTACGAAGAGCGACTACTACAGCTTCATAGACCGCGACTACAACATGGGCAGTGGCTTCAGCATCAAGTCGAAGACTCATCTGGAGTTCAACAAGATCGCACGCTTCATCATGCATGCGCAGTTCTATCAGATCTTCACATGGAAAGGCTATGAGCAGAAAGACCTGACAGCCGTAGACCCACTGCACCTCAACTCGCAGGGAGACAAAGGCCATGCCCAGTTGCTGGTCGTCAATCCCATGATGGAAGTCGACCTCAAAGGTCCCTGGAGCCTGGCTTTCTCGGCCTCGTACTTCTCGCGTGCCACCCACTATAAGTACTATGATGATGTGAAGACCAACACGTTTGAGACCCGTCTAGGACTGACTTGCCATTTCTAGACCGTCGCTGGCATCCTGTTTCAGACATGACAGACACCTTCCTCGAAAGCCATTGCTATCGACTGATGGCATCGTATCTCATCAGATAGGTGTCGTATTGCGTCTTGAACGGACGGAAGGGTGATGGTATGTCATGTGGGTCATCGAAAAGCAGGTTCACGGCATCGGTGCGGTCGCTGGGCGATATGCCGTAGATGCAGAATGAGGTGCCGTATTGCTGCTTCTTGTCTTTGTGCATGGTGGGGAAAGCCGTACGTGCGAACTTCGGTCCCTGTCCAGCTACCTCGGCATTGATGGTGACTACAAGGCCACGGTCGGTCTGCTCGAAATTCATGCACAGACTGTCGCCGGCTATGAGCACTCCATTGCCATCCTTGTCGCTACAAAAGGCTGCGTCCACTCCCATGTGGTTGCCCTCGAAATAGAGGTCGCCGGCCTGCTTGCTCCAGCGTCCATAGCGGTTGGCACGATAGCGACCAGGGTAGGAGGGCATCGGTCCCTGTCCAATCCACTGCACTCGGTCTATGGTGCTGTCGAGCAGATAGGCCAGTCCCACCTCGGCATGGAAGACATCGGCAGTGTCGGGAGTCAGTGTGAAGGTGATGCGTTGCCCACCGTCTATGTTCTCCGTCTCCACCTGTGCCCTCACCTGTTGGTTGTCCATGGGTAGGAGATAAGGTTGTGGCAGCCTTCCTTTCTGCTTGATCTGCTCTGCCGTTGTAGGCTTGCGTCCTATGCGCACCTTCTGTTCTTTTACGAGTAGCATCGGGTCTCCGTGTCCCATCCATGCCACATTGGCCTTGTTGCGTAGGAAGCTCTGTCGCAGGAAGGTATGTCCCTGGCAGTCGTCGATTGACAGGTGGAGTATCGCCAACCCGTTCTGTCGGGGCAGTGACAGCTTGTAGTCCGTGCTGTCGTGGGGCTGGCAGTCGGGGCTGAATGCTCCTCTCATGATGGTGTCGCGATTGTTGGTCAGTAGCCAGTGGAAGGTGACGTTGTCCTTCAGGTTGAGAAAGTCGAAACGGTTCACGATGTGCAGCACGTCGTCGTCGATGCTGGTTACGAATGCCCTGGCATAGTTGTGCTGTAGCTCGTAGTAGTTGGGCAGTGGCGTGCGGTCGGCATATACCAGTCCGTCGGTGCCTTTGTTGCCATGCATCTCGAAGCCCTCTCTCTCGGAGGTGAACACTCGTTCCTCGTAGCCATACCAGTCGCTCTTCTGCTCCTGGCGGTCCAGCTGGAAGGGCATGCCCTGGTCCACCCATTCCCATACCGAGCCTCCGGCAATGTTGGGCATGCGTTCGATGAGCTCCCACTGCCGGTCATGGTCCTCGAACGAGATGCCCAGGGTGTGACAGTACTCGGTGAAGATGACGGGACGGTCGGCACGCTGGTAGAAACTGCTGATCTGTGAGGTTGTGGGATAGTGCGGGGCATAGATGTCGGCAACCTTAGGGAAGTCGTAGTTGAACCTGCGGAAGTAACTGCCCACCTGTGGATAGCAGATGGGTCGTACGGGGTCTAGCTCTTTCTTCACATACTCGCCCAGTCTGATGCAGATGTCTGTCAGTGGGTTCTCGTTGCCAAGGCTCCAGATGAGCACTGAGGCATGGTTCTTGTCACGTCGGATGGTGGCCTGTGCCCGTTGTTGTAGCACAGGGTAGAAATCGGGGTCAGAGAGGTGTTTGTCGCCAAAGCCAAAGGGCACCTCGTCGATGATGTAGAAGCCGAGCGAGTCGGCCAGCTCGTAGAAGCGGGGTTCACGGGGATAGTGCGAGGTGCGGATATAGTTGACCGAGGCTTCTTTCATCAGTCGCATGTCACGGATGATGCTGGCATCGTCGATTACCTTCACAGTTTGTGGGTCAGTGGCATGACAGGTCACACCACGCAGCTTGATAGGTCTGCCGTTCAGCTTGAGCACGTTGCCATCGATGGTCAGTTCGCGGAATCCAAAGCGATGCTCGAAGGTCTGCAGCTGTCTGCCTTTCTGCGACAGGGTGGTGCGCAGGGTGTAGAGATAGGGTGTCTCGGCCGTCCACAGATGTGGATGGTCAACGTTGTTGGTGCCCACCACCCGGTGCTCGGCATCCAGTATCTCGTGGCTGACGGTGGTATGTCTGTTGCCATTGGCGATATCGGTGATCACCTCTACCTCACCCGTATTCCTGGTGCGGATGGTCAGGTCTCTCAGATGCGTTTTCGGTACGGCCATGAGTGTGACGTTGCGGAAGATGCCCGTTGGTGCCCAGTCGTCGTTATAGTCGAAGTCACTGCCAGGGAATTGCGATATCACCTTCATGGCCAGCTGCTGATGGCGGTTGCGTTTGTCCAGCAGGTGAGTGATATCGAACATGGCCGTGTTGTAGCCCGACCGCCAGCTGCCGGCCTTCTTGCCGTTGATCCACAGGTCGTAGCCATAGAGCACGCCATCGAAGCGTATGATGATCTGCTGTCCCTGCCATCTTTGTGGTACCTCGAAGGTGGTGTGGTAGTAGCCAGTCAGTGGACGGGCACTGTCGTACGAGGGCTTGCAGAAGCCATAGGCCTCCCAGCATCCAGGTACAGGGATGGTGCGGAACGTGTCGTCAGCATCGGGAATGTCCTCATCCTCCACAATGCCGTCGACCACCTTCAGCAGCCACTGTCCGTTCAGGCTCGTCAGCTGTTGTCGGTCCGTCACTGGCAGCACGCCATCGAAGGCATCACGAGGCTGAGCCAGTAGTGTCATCGTAATAGCCAGTAGCCAGCAGGCTGTCAGTATCCCTTTTTTCATAGCTTCTTGTATCTGAGGTCAATCTTCGTATACTGGTGGTCTTTGTTCCAGTGCTCGAACAGTCCGAGTGGCTCGTCGAGAGCCTTGCCGTCCTGTTTGTACACGGTGCCACTGGGAGCATGGGGTATGGATGCTGCCTCACGGAGGTATTCATCGCAGTAGTTCAGACTGCCAAACTCGGGCCATTCGTTGATGATGATGTCCATGCCCACGGCATCGCAGGCCACCTCGTCCTGTGAAACGATGAGCGAGCATGCCCAGTCGCCATTGAAGGGCTCTTTCATCCATTTCGGATTCGGGGCACCGTTGACGTCACGAGAGCCATAGGTGCCGTCGATCAGGAAGAGCAGGGTCTTGCCACCCAGATGCTTGTGGGCCATGAAGTCCACGAAGGTCTTGTAGCCAGGCTTGCCATTGCGTTTGTCCGGGCTCACGTTGTTATGGGCATTCTTACGCCAGATGAGGTTGATGTCCGTAGCTCCGTACCAGTTCTTGCCTGTCAGTGTCACGCCAGGGCCGGAGTGCGTCTTCAGCAGTGCCGAGTTGATGAGGTAGTCGGCATCAACGATACATTTTGCCAGTCCACGTGCCATTTTGCCATTGTCGACCGAATAGACAATCTGCTCTGGGTAGTAGTCGCATTTCTCGCGGCCGTCGCCACCGATATTGTCGACGAAGCGTACCTCGGGAAACTCCCGGTGCACCTTGTCGTAGATACTGTCGGTGATGGCTCGGCTGGGCTCGCAGAGAATGATGTCCTGCTGTCGAACGCCACCGTCACGCACCAGCGACCGTACTAGTGACAGTGTGGTAAAGGGTGATGAGTTCAGCTCGATGGTATCGTGGTGGGTGATGGCATTGTTCAGGTTCAGCTTGATGGCAATCGACTCACCTTTCTTATACCCGTGGCTGCCACGGCCATGCTTCTTGTTGAAGTCCTTGAACAGGGCTCTCCATGCCTTCTGGGGAGTGCTCTCGTCGGTCAGTTGCAGGATGGCCTCACAGACCAGTTGGTCGGCCTTTGCCTGGTCGTTCCATCGGTCTTCCACCCATAGTCCTGTATGTCCGTCCCAGGTAGCCACGCCAGGTGCATGAACCCATGCCACACGACCGGGATGGATGCCACGGCCCTTGCCAATAGGGTTGTTGGCCTTCTCGTGCAGACGGGGTGCCTGTGGGTTGAAGTCACCAAAGAATAGCCGTTCCCGTTTTACGGGTGCACTGAGTAGCTGGATAGTGGTGGCTGGCCCGAGGTCGGGATCTCTCCAAGAGTTGAGCTGCCATACCAGCTTGCCGTCCTTGTCGACCTCAATGGCCTGTACGGGAGCATGCAGGGTGTCCATAGGCTCCTTGTTCCATTCATTATACCAGTTGTTGATGAGATGACCACCATCCTTCAGACGTACTGTCTTCTGAGGCTGGGTCACTCCGTAGTCGGTCGTATTCATCTGCCATACCACCTGTCCCTGCCGGTTGATCTCCTGTATGGATCCCTTACGGCCTGTGATGAGCAGGTTGCCCGTCTTGGGCATTTCCTCTACCGACCATGGCAGGAAACCGCTCCAGCGGTCTACCTCCTTGCCGTCGCTGGTGAACTCATGTATGCATCCCATGGCCATGTTAGCCACTAGCAGTGTGCCCCGTGATGAGAGCCGTGCGTTGCGGAACTGTCCATGCACGGATCCGCGTTCGTTGATGGGCAATTCAAACTCCCGCACGATGTTGCACGAAGGAATCTCCATGACGACAGCCTTGGCAGGCTTGCCATTTTGTACGAACACCACATGGTTGCGTCCGATGGGCTGTATGGTGTGTATCTCAGTACCCTCAGGAGCACGGTAGCTCCATACTATTTGCTGGTCCTGTGTCACCTCGGCCACGCCATACTGGTGAGCCAGTAGAATATGACCATCAGTCATCAGGATGGCATCGCTGATCTCTCCACGTCGTAGCTGGTCCTGGTAGGCCCAGCTCACCTGTCCGTCCTTCACGATGAACATCCGTCGTTGCTTGCTCTGTCCGGCATAGAAGAAGTCATGCCGTTGCAGACTGTTGTCAACGTTCACTTGTGCCAATGCACCACACGCTATCTCCAGTAAAACGAGTGTAAGGAATAGTTTTCTCATCATATTTGTTTTTTCGTGTCTATAGTTTTGTAAAGCTAACCTGTTCTTCTTTGTCACCCTGTAAAACAACCTTTTTACCATCGGTCTGCCAAAAAATAAATTACTAACTAACTAATCATAAAAATCCATTTTAACTAAAATTCTTACCAATTACATCACGCTGATGATTTTACCATTTTGCTAACTCGAAAACACCTCATCTAAAACTCTAAATAATCTAATAATAAAGTGCCAATAAAAAAAGACTATAGTATGTAGTAGTAGTTTGTCGGTGCAAAATTAGTAAGAAAAGCCAGATCCGTACCTACAGAAATTGTTCAAAAGACATACGGATTTCTGTCATGACCGATTATGGGATGCAGGACGAAGAAAAAGAGACCTGTCCCCCTTGTGATGGTTTTCGCTCGTTTTTGACCTGTGCTTTTGACATTATGTAACGATAGTCGTGTTGCATAAGCACATATGTAAATTTTCTGGGGCTATGCATTGTGTTGGCTATATGTTTTCTGATGCATAGTCATGCCGGAAATATGTTGACCGCATGATGCTATCCACCATGCTGCCTCTCCCACGGTCATTGATTGGCCTTGTTGTCATTGGCAAGAAGTATCTCGCTCGGGAAGGAGGAAAAAAGTTCTTCGGATAGTTCAGCAAAAACATCCAGAACTAGAGATATTATTATTTTCACGTCGTGAAAATATTTAATCACGTCATGAAAATCTATTTTCACGACGTGAAAATAGATTTTCAAGCCATTATAATAATATTATACCATCTATAAATAAAGAACATATCGGATTCGAAACAAAAAGGAAAAGCCGTTCGCTGTGACATGCGGTTTGCCCGCATGCATCTCCGCGCCACCCCCTCGTCCACCCCCTCGTTGATAATTGGAAAATACATATAAAACCACCTTTCTTGTGGTTGGGACTCCGTCCCTGATGCCTTGCTTGTGTCTTCCACCATCAGTTGCCGAATAGTATGGAAATAGTTCAAATTGCATACATTTTTCAGTCAGGAACAAAATAATTGGGACGGGGTATTGCATATTAAATAAATAATGTATATCTTTGCCATGCAAACTAAAGAAACTAACAATGAAACGCATTCAATTCCTTTCCCAGACGTCAACACGACTCTTTTCACTGGCGTCAACGCGACTGTTCTCCCTTCTCTTCGTGGGAGGCCTTTTCTCCACTGCTGTCTATGCCCAGCAGATGAACGACAACAACACCCCGCTGCACCTGATGAAACCCGACTACAAGACGGGCTATGGTATCCCGACAACGGAAAGTGTGAAGCAGGTCATGGATCGTGTACTACACTATATTGATGTTGAGACTCCTGCTGTGTTGGTTGACAAAGACAACAAGGAGGTGACGCAGTTGAAAGAGATTACTGCCGATACCCATCTCAAACAGGGTGGCTTCCGGCTGACCAGCTATGAGTGGGGTGTCACCTATTCGGGTGTGCTGGCTGCCTATGCCTCCACAGGCGATGAGGCATATAAGCAATATGTGACCTCTCGTCATCAGCTCCTGGCCGATATCGTACCCTACTATCAGAAGCTCTTGGCCAGCAACAAGCGCATAGATGGTAACGTACGTCGTGTGATAGATCCACATGCCCTTGACGATGCTGGAGCCGTATGCTGTTCGATGATCAAGAATGTGCTCATGGGTCAGTCCTCTACGCAGGCTCTGCGTCCCCTGATCGACAACTATATCGATTATATCATGAACAAGGAGTACCGGTTGTCGGATGGTGTGTTCGGTCGTCTGCGTCCGCAGAAGAACACGGTATGGTTGGACGACATGTTCATGGGCATCCCTCCCATCGCCTATATGGGTAAGCTGACGGGTGAGAGCCGTTACTATGACGAGGCAGCCCGTCAGGTGCTGCTCTTTGCCAAGCGTATGTGGGTGCCCGAGGATGGCCTGTTCCGTCATGGCTGGGTGGAGGCTATGGATCCTCATCCTGCCTTCTACTGGGGTCGTGCCAACGGCTGGGCAATCCTCACCCTGTGCGAGGTGCTCGACGTGTTGCCCGAGTCACATCCCCAGCGAGCTGAGATCATGGGTCTGCTGAAGAGCCATGCTGCCGGACTGGCCCGTCGTCAGCACCATACGGGCTTCTGGCACCAGTTGCTGGACCGTAACGATACCTATCTGGAGACCTCGGCCACGGCCATCTATACCTACTGTCTGGCTCATGGCATCAACCAGGGATGGCTGGATGCGAAGGCCTATGGTCCTGCTGCCCTGTCGGGCTGGCATGCTGTGACGACGTGTGTGAATGCCAAGGGTCAGGTGGAGAACGTCTGTGTGGGCACGGGCATGGGCTTCGAGCCAGCCTTCTATGCCCATCGTCCCGTACATGTGATGGCTGCCCATGGCTATGGTCCCGTGATGTGGGCTGGCGCAGAGGTCATCCGTCTGTTGAAACAGCAGCACCCGAAGATGAACGACAGTGCCGTACAGTTCTACGACAATGAGGTGCCCACCAACCAGCCCATCTTCAACTACGATGGCAAGATAAGGTTCTGAAAACCAATATGAACAAACTACTGAAACATAAATAAACGATTCTAAAAACTAAACAAAATGAAAAAACTAATCTGCACATCTCTGGCTGTGCTATGCACCATGTCGCTGCTGGCACAGATGGGACGACAGTTCCCCTCAGAGAGAAAGGTAATCAACGATCCGAAGACGGGGGTGGAACTCGTGTTTCTGACAAGCAAGAGTGGCACTGGCGACTCGAAGATCTACCAGACGCACAACCAGTGGACATCTGACGGCAAATGGGTGGTGTTCCGCTCAAATCGTGTACGTGGCGAGGCTATGGCGGTGAACGAGGAGAATGGTCATATCGTACAGGTGACTGAGGGTGGCTTCACGGGGATGCTATGCGTAGCCCGTAAGTCGATGAATCTCTATCACATGCGTGTGGCAAAGGATGAAGACGGCAAGCGTACGGGCATGGAGGTCGTAGAGGTGAACCTTGGCCGGCTGCTGGACGACTCGGAAGCCGGTAAGGTGAAGGACAAGAGCAAGTATGAACGCATCTGTGGCACTATTCCCATCGAGATGTGCAGTGAGGGTGACATGGCCCTTGATGGCAGTGAGGACTTCGTCTATTTCCGACTGGACAAGGAGTATGCCCGTAAGATGCCGATAGCAGAACCAATAGCAGACAACTTCGGACCCCGTAAGATGGGTGCCGGTCCTGGCGGCATTGGAAAAATGGACCTCACGACAGGAAAGGCAGAGCCAGTGGTCGCTGTACACTTCAAGGTGGGACACATACAGGGCAACCCATGGCATCCCGGTGAGGTGATCTTCTGCTGGGAGACAGGAGGCAAGGCACCACAGCGTACCTGGATGGTCAATGCCGACGGCACCAACCTGCGGCCTATCTACCGTGAGACAGAGTACGACTGGGTGACACACGAGGCCGTGATCAGTGCTGACGAACTGGTGATAGCCATCATCGGTCACCGGCCAATCAACAATGGTGAGAGAGCAAAGAAAGAGATTGACGGACTGGAGTCGTTTGCCATGTCCAACGACTGGGGACCATCGGGTACGAAGGAATATGCCACGGGGATTGCCGTGGTGAACATGCGAACACGGGAGTTCACACTCGAGGGACAGGTAGACGGTGACAACTTCTGGCATGTGGCAGGCTCGCAGGACGGACACTGGGTGGCTGGCGATGACTTCGCACGCGAGCTGTGGCTCATAGACCGACATACGAAGGAACGCATCCTGCTCACGGCAGGCCATAAGACAACGGCACGTGACCATGTCCATCCTACCTTCAAACCCGACGGCACGGAGATAGAGATACAGTCGGCCATGCTGAGTGAGGACGGACGTTCGATGAATATCTGCATCGTACGACTGCCACAACATCTAATAGACCGCTATAAGAAATAAAACAGCCTATGAATATGAAGAAGACACTGACAATACTGCTGACAGCAACACTGATGCTGGGCAGTTGTATGCATCCTATGAAGAAAGAAGATGCTACGGCAGCAGCTCCTCACCTGGAGAAACGTGGCAACGTGACACAGCTCATCGTGCAGGGACAGCCATGGCTGGCGCTGGCCTGTGAGCTGGGAAATAGCACCTCCTCGAGCCGTGACTATCTGGCTCCCTATTGGCAACAGCTGAAGGAAGCTGGCGTGAACACCGTGCTGGCTGTGGTGTCGTGGGAACAGACCGAGCCTCTGGAGGGACAGTATGACTTCACCGTGGTGGACAACCTGCTTGCCGATGCCCGGGCCCACGATATGAAACTGGCCCTGCTATGGTTCGGATCGTGGAAGAATGGCATCACCAGCTATACACCGACATGGGTGAAGAAAGACACCAACCGCTTCCCACTGGCACAGACGCCAGAGGGCAAGCCACTGCCTATCCTCAGCACGCTGGGTGACGAGACCTGTAAGGCTGACGGCAAGGCTTTTGCTGCCATGATGCGTCACCTGAAACAAAAGGATGCTGAACAGCAGACCGTGATCATGATACAGATGGAGAACGAGGTGGGACTGCATGGCCATCCCCGTGACTACTGCCCATTGGCAGACAAAGCATATCGTGAGCCCGTACCACAGGCACTGACAGACTGGCTGACGGCACATCGTGACAGCCTGTTGCCCGAGACGATGGCTGCATGGGAGGCCAATGGCTGCAAAACCGAGGGCACGTGGGAAGAGGTGTTCGCACCTGCTGACCGTGCTGCGGAGATCTTCATGGCCTGGAACTATGCCTCGTATATGGACCGCATCACGGCTGCTGGCAAGGCAGAGTATGACCTTCCTACATTCGTCAACGCCTGGATCGTACAGCCTGAGGATACCCGTCCCGGCAACTACCCCTCTGGAGGTCCACAGGCTCAGAACCACGACATCTGGCGGGCTGCAGCACCGCATATCGACATCCTCTCTCCCGATATCTATTTGAACGACTTCCCCGAGCAGCTGGACCTCTATGCCCGTTCGGGCAACCCAGTGTTCATCCCCGAGTCACGGGCAGGACAGGGTGGTGCTGCCAATGCTGCCTATGCCATCGGTGCAAAGGGTGCCATCGGCTATTCGCCATTCGGCTACGAACGTAGTTGTTCTAGCGAGGCCAATGCCACTTTCCATGACTTCTACCAGAAGGCAGGCCGCATAGCCAGTCTGATTCTGCAGGCACAGGCAGAGGGACGTATCAGTGCTGTCTGGCTGAAGGGTAGCGAACCGATGAAGGTGAAGGACGAGATGCTGTTGGGTGATGTGCGCATACAGTGCGAGCTGATATCGAGTGGCATGCGCAATGGTGGTGCTCCACAGCTGACAGGTGGTACCTATGCTCCTGATGCCATCGGCTATGCCATTGCCATCCGTAATGACGACGACTACCTCTTCCTGGGTTCGAACGTCCGTATCACCTTCCTGCCTGCTGATGGTGATGGCATCATCGGACTGGCCAAGGTGACTGAGGGAGACTTCAGCGAGAAGGGTGTGTGGCAGGAAGGACGATGGCTGAACGGTGATGAGATACAGTTGCGCTACGACCTGCTCTATGCGGTTGACGAGGGCTTCTCCGGACAGGGACTGAACTTCGGACGTCCAGAGCCTTCCTTCCAGCGAGTGGAACTATTCAAATACTAATGACTATGAAGAGACTGCTGATGTTGCTATGGCCGATGCTGGTGACTGCTGTCCCTGCCAGTGCACAAGGCTCCGACATACAGGTGCGCGAGCCGGGGTTCAAGGTGTTCCAGTTTCCTCGTACGGCCATCCCCCGTATAGATGGTGATTTTTCCGACTGGGACATCGTGCCCGACAGCTATGCCGTAGACATGAGTCAGATGTGGGATGACACGGGTAAGCATCCGTCTGTAGACCCGTCAACACTCGACATCAAGGTGAAGGTGGGATGGGTGAACGGCATGAACCGTCTCTACTTCCTTTACGAGGCATACGCCGCCTTCTGGGATTTCACCCAGCTGAGTCTGCCTAATGATACTTCCGAGATTGTCGTGGATGGCGATTTGTCGGGTGGTCCGCATACGGACGAGTTCCGGCTGAACCCCGAGGTGAAGAGTCGTATCGATGGATTCTTTGAGTTCCAGAATATACATGCCCAGAACTACCACATCATGACACCGCCTACGGAGGGCAAGTCGTGGACGATGGTATGGGGACCGCAGCAGTGGCTGAAATACTTGCCTTATGCCAACTATGCCTACGACTACAGCTTCAGTCATGGTGAGAGTGGCAAGATGCGCATGGAGTTCTATATCACCCCCTTCGATTTTGCCAGTCCCGAGGGTCCTGCCAAATCGGTCGAGAGCCGGTTGTATGAGAATAAGAAGATCGGTCTCTGCTGGGCTGTCATCGACTATGATGGCAAGACGGAGAACAATGGCTTCTGGAACCTCTCGCGACATCATCAGATGTATGGCAATGCCTCGATGCAGCGACTGTTCACCCTGATGCCCCTGGAAAAGCAGTTCCGCAAGGATGTGGAGTGCGACTGGAGCTTCGTGGTGGTGCCCGATACACGTACCGTTTGTTTCGAGGACAATAGCTATGGACAGATTACCTCGTGGCACTGGGACTTTGGTGATGGCACCACTTCTGACGAACAGAATCCCATTCATACCTACCGACGTGACTTTGCCCACTATGTGGTGACACTGACCGTGACAGGGCCGGCAGGAACGGCTCGTAGCTGCAAGGTGTGGGAGGTCTGTGTGCGAGACCTGAAGCATCCGTCGAAGACTCCTTATGATTAAATGTAACAACCCTGGCGCACAGGGAGAACTGTTGGTATTCCTGCCTTTGTTCAGTTGAAATAAGACAAAGTGGTTCCTTACCAATCAATAACTCCCCTGGCAGCCCCTACAGTTTTCTCTTCCGCAGTATGATGATGACAACTAAATATGCGATGGCTAGGATGGCCCTGCTGGCTTGCTTCCTATGCTGGATGACGACGGCATGGTCGCAGGATTATGTCTCTTCACGCAGGATTACCTCTGCAACGGGGTTGTCGAATGATTTCGTCACAAATATGGCCATCGATGCACAGGGGTATGTATGGGTAGGTACCGAGGCTGGTGTCAACAAGATTGCTGGCAATACCTGTCAGCCTGTGGCGTTGCAGCAGCAGCTGTCAGAACGACTCATTTCTGCCCTCTACTGGCATCAGCCATCGGGCAACATGCTGATAGGTACCGAACTGGGACTGAACGTCTACGACACCAGGACTGGCAATATGAGACTGATGGATGTGGACGACGGACTGGTTGCTTCGAGCATCAACGATATCACTGCTGCCAATGGAGGGGTATGGCTGGTCTATGGCAACGGAAATATACAGTTTCTTGACGACAAGACCCTGACCCCGAAGACCCTCGAACTACAGCAGCAGAGTGGCAATCGATGCGCCATGGACGACGGTAAGGGTAACCTCTACATCGGGCATAGCAAAAACGGCATGACCATCGTTAGACTGGCTGACGGCAGCACAGACAACTATCAGCAATTGAAGGATGACAACCGCAGCCTGCCAGGCAACAACGTGCGGTGCATCTATCAGGATAGCAGACACAGGGTGTGGGTGGGAACCGATGCCGGACTGGCTCTCTTTCACCCTGAAACGGGATTGTTCACGAGGGTGAAGAACAGGGACAATGACTATGAGGACAATGTCTATGACATCCGGCAGATGGGAGCTGACAGGCTATGGGTGGCTACCGACATCGGTGGTGTTAAGATTGTGGACCTGGCAGCACTGGCTACGCACACTGCCGATGTTGCGACAGATGCTGACGGATATCTTTATTACGACTCGGTCAAGGTCAGGCTATCGTCGTTGAATCCCCGTACGCTGACGGAAGATGAGTTTGGAAATATATGGGTGGGCAACCACAGCACGGGTGTGGACTTCATCAGCAACGACAAGTCTATCTTCAGCCTGTTGGACTATACTGATCAGGAAAACCACTACCCACCGGTCTACGTCATCACCAAGGATACCGAGCAAAGACTGTGGATGGCCAGTCAGGATGAGTTGGTGCTATGGCAGAAGGGTAGGGTGGCAGGACGATGGGCAGGCTTGAAATGGATAGGCAGGGAGTATGTCTCTCCCCGGTGCCTGATGGTCGACAAGTCGGGAATGGTCTGGATGGGCATCGACGATCAAGGGGTGTACCGTTTTGACAGGCAGACGGCAACATTCACACATATACCGCTCTCTCCCGAAGGCTCTGACATACACTCGTTTGCACAGGATGGCAACGGACGCATCTGGATAGGTGGCGAGTTTGGGGTCTATCTGTATGAGAGTGGCAAGGCTACCCTGCAGGAGTCTCTCAGCAGCGAGATTCATGCACCTGCAACATGTATCCTCCAGACGGCACCGCAACGGCTCTTCCTGTCGACGCTTGGAGATGGCGTGTATTCCTTCGACATGCACCACGGCAGTTGCCGCAGACTCGGCATTGAGGATGGGTTGCCATCTAACAAGATCAATCATACCGTCCGCAGTCAGGAAGGGGGACTGTGGCTGGCTACAGATGGTGGACTGGCCTTTCTCTCCGACCCTGTAGGACTTACGGGACTGCATGTCTACGGCAAGGATGACGGACTGATAGACAGTCATATCCTGGCTGTGCAGCTGGATGGTGACGGCAACGTGTGGATGAGTACCTACTCCGGCATATCGTGCTTCGTGCCGCAGACAGGCAAGTGCTACAACTACAACTATCAGGATACTCACCAACGGGGGGCTTTCATCAACGGGGCTGCTGTCACCGACGATGAGGGAACCATCTATTTCGGGTCGGTGGCGGGGGTGTGCCATTTCAACCCTCAGCAGATGAGTCACGACATGCCGCTCTCTGACGTGCAGATCATCTCGTGCGAGGCTTACAACCCCGTGGGCACCAATACCGAGATCCTTCAGCTGAAACCCGACGACAAGGGACGGGTCTATGCCACCTATCGCAACAATACCCTACGCCTCATCTTTACCGTGCGCAATTTCGCACAGACAAAGCAGGTGGACTATTCCTACAAGATGAAGGGCATGGATGATAAGTGGTATGACATCGGAGACGACTACGACGTCGTGTTCCGTGGGCTCGATCCCGGGCACTACACCTTTATCCTCAGGGCAAAGATGAGAAACCAGGACTGGACACAGGCCAATACAACTCAGCTCGAGATTCTTATAGCCCCCCCATTCTGGCAGACGTGGTGGGCTTATGTCGTCTATGCTCTCTTGATGGCTGCCGTGGTGGGCTATGCCCTGCATTCCTACAAACGCAAGCTGAAGCTGCGCAATGCACTGGAACTGGAGCGACGGCAGAGTCAGCAGAAACAGGAGCTCAACGAGGAACGGCTGCGGTTCTTCACCAATATCACACACGAGCTGCGAACTCCTCTCACACTCATTCTCGGTCCCCTCGATGACCTCATGGACGACAAGCAGCTGCCACCGCAGAGCCATAGGCGTGTGGCCATGATTGTCAAGAGTGCCGAACGGCTGAGGAGTCTGATCAACGAGATCCTGGAGTTCCGTAAGACGGAGACTCAGAACCGGAGGCTGACAGTGGCACGTGGCGACATCGGGCTCTTCGTGAGGGAGATCTGTCTCAATTACAAGGAGTTGTACCGCAACCCCAAGGTGCAGTTCTCATACGACATTGCCGACAACCTGCCGCTGGTGTGGTTTGACTCCGAAATCATTACCACCATCCTCAACAACCTGCTGTCGAATGCTATCAAGTACACCGAACAGGGAAGCATCACCACTCGAGTGGAGACCGACGGACAGCGACGTCTGTGCATCACCGTGACCGATACGGGCTATGGCATCTCGGCAGCGTCGCTACCTCATATCTTCGATCGGTACTATCAGGCCAAGGACGAGCACCAGGCATCGGGGACGGGCATCGGACTGGCACTGGTGAAATCGCTGGCCGAGCTGCACGAGGGACTGATCTCAGTCGATAGCCACGAGGGGCAGGGCAGCCGATTCACATTGTCGCTGTTCATAGACAATACCTATCCCAATGCCTTGCACAAGGAGGATGTGGCAGACCAGAAGAAGGACGACAGCCATGAGACGACGGTCTTGCCTGATGACGATAGCAGCGAGATGGCTGACGAGCTGAGGCCGCTATTGCTCGTGGTAGAGGACAATGCGGACATCCGGCAGTATATTGCCGACTCCTTTGGCGACGACTTCAAGATCCTGCAGGCCAACAATGGCGAGGAGGGTGTGATGATGGCAAAGGAGCAGATTCCGGATGTCATCGTCAGCGATATCATGATGCCCAGGCTGAACGGCATACAGCTCACACGACAGCTGAAGGACGACATACGCACCAGTCATATACCCATCATCCTGCTCACCGCAAAGAATACCGACGAGGACAAGGAAGAGGGTTACGACAGCGGGGCTGACTCCTATCTCACCAAACCGTTCACGGCTAAGCTGCTGGCCAGCAGAATTCAGAACCTCCTTACCGCACGACGACGCATGGCAGAATACATCACACGCAATCCCGACACGCAGGAAGAGACGGCACAGCCCGTCGCAAGACCGCAGCTGGGACGGTTAGACCGTGAGTTCCTCGACAAGCTCAACGATATCATCAGGGAGAATATCATGACACAGGATATCGACCTGCCCTTCGTGACCGACAAGATGGCCATGAGCCATAGCACCTTCTATCGGAAGGTGAAGGCACTCACGGGCATGACGGCAAAGGAGTATATACGCAAGTTCCGACTCCAGCATTGCTATCACCTGCTGGAAAGCGGCGACTATAATGTCAACCAGGCGGCCATGATGACCGGATTCAACCAGATGGCTCACTTCCGCGAGACCTTCAAGAAGGAGTTTGGCATCCTGCCGTCTGAAGTTATCAGAAAAACTAAGAAATAACTTATGACAAGACTATTCATCATCCTATTAGCACTCATCTGCAACCACGTCATGGCTGTCAACGTCAGGACGTTTGGTGCCGTTGGCGACGGCACACATATCGATTCTCCTGCTATCAATGCTGCCATCCTGGAAGCAGCCCGAAACGGTGAGACGGTCGTCATCCCACAAGGGGTATGGCTGTGCTATTCCATACGTCTGCACAGTGGCGTCACCATCCGACTGGAGAAGGGGGCTGTGCTGAAGGCAGCACCAGTGACCGACGAGCAGGGCTATGACGAGGCCGAGCCCAACGACTCACGCTATCAGGACTATGGACATAGCCACTGGCACAACTCGCTCATCTGGGGAGAGAACCTGCACGATGTCACCATCGAGGGCGAGGGACTCATCGATGGCACCGACGTGCTTTCTCGGGGAGAACCACGACGGGGATACAAGGGAATGCCCATGGCCAACAAGGCACTGGCACTCAGAGACTGCCGGCAGGTCACCATCCGCGGACTGAGCTTCCTCAGCTGTGGACACTTCGCCATGTTGCTTACCGGTGTCGACGACCTGCTCATCGAAGGGGTGAAGGTCGACACCAATCGCGACGGACTAGATATCGACTGTTGCGAAAGGGTGGTCGTCAGAAATTGTCAGGTCAACACCATCAACGACGATGCCATTGTGCTGAAGTGCTCCTATGCGCTCGGATGGGCAAAGCCAACAGCCCATGTGCTCGTAGAGGACTGCCACGTCAGTGGCTATGATGTGGGAAGTATGCTCGATGGCACATGCACCACCAAGGCGGTGAAGGCTCCCGATGGCGACGGGCCTACAGGGCGTATCAAGCTGGGCACGGAGTCGAACGGAGGCTTCCGCCATATCACCATCCGCAGATGTGTGTTCACTCATTGCCGGGGCTTGGCACTGGAGACCGTCGACGGGGCTGCTATGGAGGATGTACGTGTCAGCGATATCACCATGACCGATATCTGCAACTCACCCATCTATATCCGGCTGGGTGACCGTATGCGGGCTCCAGAGGGCTTCCATCCCTCTACCGTCGATGACATACGCATCAGCAACGTACATGTCGAGGATGCCGATAGCCGTTATGCATGTCTCATTGCTGGCATGCCGGGACATCCCATCTGCAATGTGAGAATCAAGAACCTATATGTTCTGTTCAGGGGGGGCATAACGATGCGTGATGTGGAAGAGCAGACAGGCACCAATCCTTTCTTCTTCTCGAAGACGAAAAACAAGTCCTATCCCGAGCCGTCGGCACATGGCATACAGCCGGCATGGGCCTTCTCCATCTGTCATGCGAAGAATATCCGCATCAGCAACTGCCAGCTGGAGACCAGCAGCTTCGACGAACGGCCACCTGTATCACAGAACGATACGGAGGGGGTACGCATCAGGAAGACGATAATGAAAAACCTGCGGTAGTCGTAGTGCTGGCGTTGGCCCCTCGACAAGCTTCGATACTTGCGAGGGGCTTTTCTCGTAGTCTACCTTCTAATGTTGGAGGTCAACTTGCTGGCTACAGGTCATGACACGTAGCGGTAGCAAATTCTTTGGAGGTCAACTTGCTGGCTACAGGTCTTAACACGTAGCGGTAGCAAATTCTTTGGAGGTCAACTTGCTGGCTACAGGTCATGACATGTAGCGGTAGCAAATTCTTTGGAGGTCAACTTGCTGGCTACAGGTCTTAACACGTAGCGGTAGCAAATTCTTCATTCTTCATTCTTCATTCTTCATTTTCAGAGGGGACAGCCCTCCAGAATTCTTTGTTCTTCATAGTTGGTCGTAGATTTAAATTCCTAAATTCATTTATTCCTAAATTCCTTTATTCTTTTATTCCGAAAAAAATCCGAAAAACCGAAAAACCCGAAAAATTTCTTTTTTCTCAGTACAAGGTGCGGCAGCGGGGGAATCTGAGAACATCGAAAAGCCCGAAAGTCACGAAAATTCTTACTATCCTTGGATCGTCGCGGGGAAATCCGAAAAAGGTCGAAAGGTCGTAAGGTCGAAAGGGTCGAAAGGTCGAAAGCCATGTGTGTGAGAGCCTTTGATGATACTGGCCGCGGGTGGCCTCAACTGGCAGGCATTTTGCCGTTTGCCGTTCTGTACGTTGCTGCTTGCAGCAACCTCCGGTGCTACCCCTTCCGCGATACCC
>JAIKWS010000090.1 GCA_024684515.1 Prevotella sp. | reverse complement strand
AGGATGTTACTACAGCGCATCTACGCTGCCGAAAGGCTGAGGAACCGCCGTATGCGGAACCGCTTGTACGGTGGTGTGAGAGGACAAGTGGACACGAAAAGAGGTGAACACCTCTGATTAGTGTTCACCTCCTACTCGATTGTGAATACCCTAGCCGCAAGCCTCTATGCGTTCGAGCATAGCCCTACGTCCGGGATGACAGCTCTGCTGAGGTGTCAGCTCTTCATGCGTTCTGCCAGATATGCCTGAAAAGCCTGCTGGTAGGCTTCCGTGACGTGTATCACCTCTTCCCCGATGTAGATGCAGTCGTTGCGGTCTACCTTGCGGATGTGCTGCGGCGCTACGATATAGCTGCGGCTGATTCTCATGAACTGTCCCTGCGGCAGCATCTCCTCTACGTTCTTCATGGTCATGTGGGTGATGAGAGGCCTGTGCTCTCCCTTGACGTAGAACATGACATAGTCTTTCATGCCACAGACATAGATGATGCTGTCGAGAGACAACTGCCTCAGCTCGCCATCCACGCGTATGAAGATGGATGACGCCTGTACGCTGGCCGTGGTCGTCGCTCTGGTCTCGAACCACTCCCTGGCCTTGTCAATGGCGGTGAGGAACTTGGAGTAGCGGATGGGCTTGAGCAGGAAGTCGAGCGCCTTCACCTCATAGCTTTCGAAGGCATATTCCTTGAAGGCTGTGGTGAAGATGATACGTGTCTGCGGCGGCACGATACGTGCCAGCTCCATGCCGTCGAGGTCGGGCATCTGGATGTCGAGGAAGACGAGTTGTGCCTGTCCCTCCTTGATGGCCGTAGCAGCCTCTACCGAGTCGGTATACGATGCCAGGAGTCTTAGCTTCGGCGTCTTGGCAACGAAGCCCTCCAACAGTCTTACGGCCAGAGGCTCGTCGTCTATGATGATGCAGTTGAGTAGCATATATGGCAGTTATGATTGATAGTCAGGGATCGAGATGCGAATGTCGGAGAAATAGGTGGTGCCATTGTCGCACAGCCCTTTCTCCCATGAGTACTGTCCCGGATAGAGCAGCTCCAGCCTCCGGAGGGTGTTCTCGATGCCGATGCCGTTGCCGCTGCGGTCGCTGGGCGTCTTGGGATAGTTGGAGTTGCGGCATTCGAAGTGCAGCAGGTTCTCGTGCTGCTTCAGGCTGATGGTGATAAACGACGGCTTGTTGCTGCTGACGCCATGTTTGAAGGCATTCTCGACAATCGAGATGAACAGCAACGGAGCGATCTCGATTCTTGCATCGACGACCTCCAGTTCTGTCCTGACGATGGTGTTGCCCCCCACCCGGAGCTTCATCAGGGAGATATAGTTGCGCATGAATTCGACCTCGTCTTTCAGCGGCACACTCTTCTTGTTGGTCTCGTAGATGGCGTAGCGCAACAGGTCGCTGAGCTGTGCGATGGCCTCTTGTGTGGCCTCTCCGTCGATGGCAGCGAGGCTGGAGATATTGTTCAGGGTGTTGAACAGGAAGTGGGGGTTGATCTGATTTTTCAGCCATGCCAGCTCAGCCTCTGTGTGGTGCGCCTGTTCCTCCTTCAGTTGCTCTCGCAGTCGATGGACGCGCATGAAGTGTCGTATTCCGATGGCGGCGGCTATCATCGAGCAGTTGAGCAGGAAATAGACAAACAGCCCGATATACATGCCTGCCCACGCCATGTCGGGCATCTCGGGTGCATAGTTGTAGATGAAGAAGAGCGTCCAGTTCAGGCCCGTCATCAGCAGCAGGTTGGCCACAGCGAACCAGGCATAGCGGCGAGGCACGAACAGCCATCGGTCGAAGACGTAGAAGTTGATGAAGAACAGCAGCATGGGCGACTGGAACATGTTGAGCGTCATCAGCCCCGTGTTCTTCGTGTACTCCCAGTTGCCGGTGGTGAGCCATGCAATGAGCACAGGCAGCAGCAGGATGAGAATCCATGCTGTTGCCATGATGCTGAATATGATGAGGTCAGTCTTGCCGGGTTTCTTCATGTCAGTTGCCGATGTTTCCTGCACCCTGTAGCATCTCGCCCTGCGACTTCTCCTCGATGAAGTCGTTCTCAATACGGCTCTGCCGCTGCTGCTGGAACTGCCTGTTGGTATTGCCAAAGGAATAGCTCATGACGAAGCTGACGCTATAGATGGGTACGCGGATGTTCGTATGGCTGACGAAGCCCGTGCTCTTGCTCATGGTCTCCATCTTCAGACAGCCCCCGTCGCTGAGTCCCGTCAGTCCTTGTATGCCTAGTGTGAGCTTATCGCCCAGGAAGGTCTTGGTCAGGTTGCCAATCAGCATGTTGGCCCCGCTGCTCCATCCCTGCAGGGTGTAGGTCTTCGACTGGCTGACCAGGTAGGCTCCTAGCTTCAGCTCCCAGGGTAGCGTCTGCTGCACGCCTCCCATCAGGTTGTACTGCCAGCCGCTGTTCTTATTGTCGAGGATGTCCGAACGCAGGTCGACATAGCTCAGTCCGCCATTCAGGAAGAGACGTGTGTTCTTGTGTGCCAGCCAGTTGACATAGCCGGTGAGGCTGGTCAGATGCCGACGTGCTATGTTGCCATAGGTGGTGTTGAGCATCTTGCCGTCGTCAAAGCTATACTGCTCGATGGCATTGTCAGTGAAGTTGTGGCTCAGGTTCAAGTTGAGCATCAGCTTGTTGCTGAACTGGTTGAACACCAGAGCCACGTTGTGGGTCTTCTCCACGTCGAGATTGCTGTTGCCATAGGTCAGCATGGTAGGATCGGAACGGTCTACATAGGGGTTGAGATAGGTGATGCCAGGTCGTGAGATGCGCATGTTGTAGGTCAGTCCCAGATTGGTGGTGGGAGCAAAGGAGTAGCTGACACTAGCCGATGGCACCAGATTGCCATAGTCGGTAGAGAAGTCGGCAGCCTGTCCTGTCTTGTACTCCACGTCCTGCCAGGTGTGCTCGTAGCGCAGTCCCAGCTTGGTGCCCAGCATGCCCCATTTGCCCTCATACTCGGCATAGGCGGCTCCGATGCGGTTCTTATGCTTATAGTCCTGGATGATGGCATTGGTGGGGTCGGCATTGAGCGAGCTGAAGAACGAGGAGGTGGCCTCGGAAGATGCCTGGCGCATCATCAGCTTGGCACCTAGGTTCAGCGTGTGGCTGGCAGCGAGCGAAGGGGTGCCAAGGGGCGTGGTGTAGTCAGCCTGCAGGGTGTGCTCCGTCGTCTTCTCACGATTGTCGGAGATGCGGTCGCTGATGTCGATAGGCATGCCGGCAACGGCATCGAAGTCGGAACGTGTCTCGTTGTGGTTGGGGCTATGGCTCAGCTGATAGGCCACGGCAAGCCAGCTGGTGCGCTCCTTGTTGAAGAAGCGCTGATAGTCGGCCGCCCCGCTGAAGCTGGTCTGACGATTCTTCATGGTCATGTCGCTGCCATAGGTGAAGGGTGCCGCCGTCGTGTTGAGCATGCTCAGCGAGGACTCTGTACGGCCGGTATTCTTCATGGTCATATTGGTGAGCTGTGCCGTGACGCTCATGGTGCTCATCGAGTCGAGGTCGTAGCTCAGCGAGAGACTTCCCATGGTGAAGGGTAGTGTGGTCTTGGTGCGGCTCTCCGTCAGCTGTTTCATGACCGTCTGCTCCATCTCCTGGCTCACCTTGGGTGTGCCGGGCTTCATATAGCTGTGCATGACATTGGCGCTATAGGCCAGCCGTCCCTGTTGTCCGCTGAGGAAGGCACCTGCTCCCCAGCCATTGGTGCCCGCCTGTGCGCGGAGGCTGCCATTATAGCCATTCATATTCACGGCACCACCACCGGCACCGCCACCCATAGCCTGCTTGTTGAGCACGATGTTGAGCACGCCGGTGGCACCCTCGGCATCGTATTTGGCTCCAGGATTGGTCACTACCTCGATGCTCTTGACGGCAATGGCAGGCATATTCTTGAAAATCATCGAGGGGTTGGAAGAGAACATGACGTTGGGCTTGCCATCGACATATACCTTGAACGATGACGATCCGTTGACGGTGATATTGTCCTGTCCGTCCACGCTGACCATAGGTACCTTGCGGAGCATGTCGAGCACGGTGCTGGCCTTGGCGTCGTCGTCGTCGGCCACGTTGTAGCTCATCTTGTCGACTTCCATCTTCACAAGCGGCTTCTGTGCCACCACCTCCACGCCTTTCAGCGCTGTGGGGTTATCCTTGATATATAATGTGTCGAGGCTGAGGGTCCCCTGTCCCGTCAGTTCGATGTCGCGATGCAGGTCTTCCTTGCCCACACTACTGAATACGATGTCGAACTTTCCCCGTCCGTTCACCTGATGGCTGAAACGTCCCTCAACGTCAGTCAGGAACGAGGCAACGGGAGTGGTGCTGCCAGTCTTCATGACGCGCACGGTGGCATAGGGCTCTCCCTCGCCTAGTGACTGGTCTACTAACACGCCCTTGACGGTGGTCTGGGCGTTCATGGCAACTGCCCACAGGCATGATGCCATCAAAAGAATGCATTTTCTCATATTCTGATAGTCGATGGTTTTGTTGTCTTTAATTTCGGATGCAAAGTTATGCATATCTGCGCTGTCATGCAAGAAACTTTCGACGAAACCTCCCATTTCCTTCGACCAAAAATCTGTTTCTATAGTGGATAGCCATCAAAGTCATACAGTTCGGTGCTGAGATAGCGCTCGCCAGTATCGGGCAATAGCACTACCACCCGTTTGTCCTTGTTCTCCGCACGTCGTGCCACGGCAATGGCAGCCGCGAGTGCAGCTCCCGACGAGATGCCCACCAGCAGTCCCTCGTGTTGTGCCACCTCGCGTGCAGTACGGATGGCATCATCGTCGGCCACATCATAGACCTCGTCAACCAGCGTGCCGTCGTAGGTCTTGGGTATGAAGTTGGCACCTATGCCCTGCAGACGGTGTGGACCGCTCTGTCCGCCGTTCAGCACCGGACTGCCCTTGGGCTCGGCTGCCACCACCATCACCTGTGGCTTCTGCTCTTTCAGATAGCGTGCCACGCCACTAATGGTGCCTCCTGTTCCTACGCCAGCCACGAATATGTCTATCTCACCATCTGTCTGTTGCCATATCTCAGGGCCGGTAGTGGCATAGTGGCTAGCTGGGTTGGCGGGATTCTCAAACTGCTGCAGGATGACACTTCCTGGAATCTGTTGCCTCAGCTGCTCAGCCACGGCGATAGCACCCGCCATGCCTGCCTGTCCGCTGGTCAGCCGTACCTCCGCACCATAGGCCTTCACCAGGTTCCTGCGTTCGATGCTCATGGTCTCGGGCATGGTCAGTATGAGATGGTAGCCCTTTACCGCCGACACCAGGGCCAGCCCCACACCTGTGTTGCCGCTGGTGGGCTCGATGATGGTGGCACCAGGCTTCAGCAGTCCTTTCCGTTCGGCATCCTCGATCATGGCGAGTGCCACACGGTCCTTGGCGCTGCCTCCGGGATTGAATGATTCCACCTTGGCGATGATGGGTGTCTGAAGTCCGTTGATCTCTGAGTAGTGGGACAGTTGCAGGAGGGGTGTTCGCCCGATCAGGGCAGTCAGCTGTTTTGCTATTTGTTTCATGCTTATATATCTTTATGATGGTTGTACGAGTTGTTCCTTAACAATTGCAAAGGTAGCAATTATTTTATAACGTCGGCAAAGACAAACATTATTTAACACACGGGAAGGTGTGATGTGTAAACTATTTTCAGGATGTCTTTTCATAGCAGTTGTTCAGGACCGTAATCCCACTATGAGTGAGCCGTAATCTCACTATGAGTGAGCCGTAATCCCACTATAAGTGAGCTTGCCAGAGTATGGCTAAGGTATGGCTGGTATTGCGTTGACCTATCATATCATTTTACCGGCTGCACAAGTCGAAACAAACTGAGCGCTCAGAGGTATGACTGTCTGTTGACGTTGTGTCCTCCGAGCGCCCAGTTAATGCTGTGCACGGTGTGTGTTACATCTTGGCGATGATGCCTATCTTTGATGCCCGTATGAAGGATACGATGTGCTGTATCTCCGGTCCGTCGGGCACCTGCTGCTCTACCTGCATGACGGCATCGAAGACCGATGTCTGTCCGTGGAAGATCAGTCGGTAGGCATTGGCGATGTGCTTGAGCGTCTTGTCCTCGACACCATAGTACCTGCCCATGGTGAAGTTGACGCCTCCGTATTCCGACCGCTTGGTGCAGATGATATACGGCGGTACGTCTTTAGAGAAGGTGGTTCCGGCCTGTATCATCGCTCCCTGTCCCACACGCGTCCCGGCGTTCTCGATGACCGACGATGAGAAGATGACGCCATCCTCGATGTCGCAGTCGCCAGCAATCTTGGTGCCGTATCCGAATACGCAACGGTCGGCGACCCTGGTGTCGTGGCTGATGTGAGTACCCTCCATGAGCACATTGTCGTTGCCGAGCACGGTCTGCCCACCGGTGTGTGTGGCACGGTTGATGACGACGTTCTCGCGGATGATGTTGTTGTTGCCGATGATACATTCCGACTTTTCGCCACGGAAGTCGAAGTCCTGTGGCAATGCTCCGATGACGCTTCCCTGGTGCACCTTGTTGTGGCTTCCCATGCGGGTGCCGTCGAGAATGCTGACAAATGGGAAGATGATACAGTTGTCGCCAATGACAACGTCGTCCTCGATGTATACGAACGGGAATATCTTGCAGTTGTTGCCGATTCTGGCCTTGGGGCTTATTTCGGCTCTTGGTGAAATTTCGCTTGCCATGTCTTGAAATTAGAATTGTATTACTTGCTTCCGCCTCCTAAGGCTTGATAGAGGTTGACCACAGCCTGCATCTTGGCAAAGTCGTCCGAGACCTTCGAGATGCGTGCATTGAGCAATGACGACTGCGCCTGCAGCACTTCAAGATAGCTGCTACCCTTCGAGGTATAGAGTTTGCGGGTGTCTTCCACCGTCTGTGTGTAAATCTCCACCTGCTTCTTGTCCAGTTCGCTTCTCTCGCTGCTGCTGTTGTAGGCTAGCAGCGCGTTGCTGACCTCGTTGCCGGCCTTGAGAATGGCGTTCTGCCACGTGTTGTATGCCTGTTCCTGCTTGGCCTTGGCCACCTTGAGTCCTGCCACCAGCTGTCCGTGCTGGAAGATGGGCTGCGTGAGAGAGCCTACTGCCGAGAGCAGCCATTTGCCCGGGTTGATGACCGTGCCGAGATTGTTGGTGAACATGGCATTGCCCGAGATGGTGATGTTGGGATAGAATCGTGAGCGTGCTGTCTCCACATCGTAGAAGCACTGTGCCAGTGCCATCTCTGCGGCATGCACGTCGGCACGATTGGCCAGCAGCTGGATGCCTACGCCAGTGGCGAACTTCTGTGGCAGGTTCTGGTTGTAGAAATTGCCACGGTCTATGCGGTGGCCGGCCTCGTTGAGCAACAGCGACATGCTGTTCTCCAGCTCACGGATCTGCCGTCTGAGATCCACGGCCTGTGCCTGCACTTGGTAGTAGCTAGCCTCGGCACTCTGCACGCTCGTGGAGCGGGCACGTCCCAATTGCATCTGCAATTTCATCATCTCCCAGGTCTCCTTGACCAGTTGCTCCATGTCGGTGACGATGGCCAGCTGCTCGTCGAGCATCATCAGCGTGTAGTATAGGTTGGCAACACCGCAGATTATGCTGGTTTGTACGACCACTTGATAGTCTTTCGCGGCTAGCAGCTGTACCTGTACCGAACGTTTCTGCGAGAGGATGTTTCCAAAGAGGTCTACCGTCCACGATGCCGATATGGGCAGCTGGTAGGTCTTGCTGGTGCTCGCCCCGTCCATCTGCACGCGGCTGATGGTTCCCTGTGGTGCGATGGCCACGCCAGGCAGGTAGGCCAGCTTAGCCACCTTGAGCATGTCTTCCATCATCTTCACGTTCAATGCGGCATTGGCCAGGTCGGTATTGTTGTCAAGGGCCTTCTCAATAAGCGCCTGAAGCTGCGGGTCGGTGAAGAGCTCGCGCCAGGGCAGGTTGCCAAAGTTATCGTCGGTGTTGGTCACCAGGGTGTCCACATCGCTCGTCGTGTCGCGGTAGAGACCCGTGGTGTTCACCTCGGGACGGTCGTACTTGTTGTAGAGTCCGCAACTGGTCAGCAGCAGACAGCACATCACCATTGCCCATCGCCCCTGCGATAGGGGTCTGGATATGCTTCCGATGATTCTTTCTATTGTCATAATGTGTTTCTTTTCTTATTATGTGGTAAGTTGATCTCCCCCTCGCCTAGCATCTACCGACGAGGGGAAGAAGCCTATTTCTGTATCTCGTATTCCATAGGACGCTTGGCATACTGCTGAAGCTCGGTAGCCACATCAGGATTCTCCTCGTCGCCCTCGAACTTCATAGGACGGAACTTCTCCTGCAGACTCTGGAAGATGACAAATAGTGTGGGCACCACGAATATCTGGCAGAGGGTGCCGATAAGCATACCACCGATGGCGGCAGCACCCAGCGTCTGGTTACCATTCTTGCCCACGCCGCTGGCAAACATCATTGGCAGCAAACCGATGATCATGGCGAGCGACGTCATCAGGATAGGACGCAGACGGGCTGCGGCACCCAGCACGGCCGACCATGAGATGGCCATACCCGTCTGTCGGCGCTCGAGTGCGAACTGCACGATCAGGATTGCGTTCTTGGCCAGCAGACCAATCAGCATGATGAGCGAGATCTGCATATAGATATCATTGGCATGTCCAAAGATCATCGTGAACAGGAAGCATCCTGCCAATCCGAAGGGCACGGAGAGCAGCACGGCCAGCGGCAGTAGGTAGCTCTCGTACTGGGCTGCAAGGATGAGATAGATGAAGACGAAGCACAGCAGGAAGATAATGGCCGTAGAGTTGCTGGCCTTGGCCTCCTCGCGTGTCAGACCGCTGTAGTCGTAGGTGTAGCCTACGGGCAGCACCTGGTCGGCCACCTCCTGGGCGGCCTTGATGGCCTCGCCGGTAGAGTGGTTAGCATCGACGGTCGCCGTCACGTTGATACTGGTAAACAGGTTAAAGCGGTTGATGTTTGACGGACCATAGACACGTTCCAGCTGACAGAACTCCTGGATGGGCGACATGCCCGCAGGTGTGCGTACATATATGTTGTTGAGGCTCTCGGGAGTCATGCGTGTCTCGGGCGAACCCTGTACCATTACGCGGTACAGTTTGCCATAGGCGTTGAAGTTCGAGGCATACAAACCACCATAGTACCCCTGCAACGTAGAGAGGATCATCGTGGGAGAAATGCCGCTCTGCTTGCACTTGGGCACGTCAACATGCACCATGTATTGCGGATAGGCAGGATTGTAGGACGTCTGTGCCATCTGTATCTCAGGACGCTTGTTGAGCTCGGCGATGAAATCGGTCACTATGCCGAAGAATTTGTCGAGCGAGCCACCTGTGCGGTCCTGCATGACCAGCGATACACCGCTGTTGGCAGAGAAACCAGGAATCATAGGCGGTGCAAAGGCCAGAATCTTGGCATCCTTGATGTGAGCCGTTTTCAGGAAGATCTGAGCGATGACACCTGTCGACTCATAGGGGTTGAGGAAGAAACGGTAGATACCGTCGCCCTCCCACAGTCCGCTGAGCTTCCACCACAGACCTTTCTGACGCTCCTCGAAGGGCTTCAGCTTGATGATGAACGTGGCCTGGTCGCTACCGGCACCGGCAATAAAGTTGTAACCCTGTATCTGCTCGCGGCTCATGATGGCAGGATCGGCAGCCAGGATGGAGTCTACCTCGTTGATGATCTGTCGCGTGCGTGCTACGGAGGTGGCTGGCGGCATGCTGATGGTGCAGAATACGGTTCCGGTGTCCTCATCAGGCACCAGACCGGTCTTCGTGACCTGCATCGTACCTATCAAGGCTGCAATGCCTACTACAACCACGATACCAATCATTACAGGCTTGCGGACACTCTTCTCCACACGCTTCTTGTACTTCGCCAGCACCTTGTCATAGGCTGTGTTGAACGCCATGTGGAAACGGTCTATACGACTCATCTTCTTCTCCTTGCCGTTCTCGTCGCGAGGCTTCAGGAAGATGGCGCACAAAGCGGGCGACAGTGTCAGGGCGTTCAGAGCCGAGATGAAGATACTGACGGCCATCGTCACACCAAACTCGCGATAGAACGTACCTGTGGTGCCACCGAGGAACGATACGGGGATGAATACCGATGCCATGACCAGCGTGATGGAGATGATGGCGCCAGAGATCTCGTTCATGGCATCGATCGAAGCCGTCAGCGCCGACTTGTAGCCTTGGTCCAACTTCGCGTGAACGGCTTCCACCACCACAATGGCGTCGTCAACTACAATGGCGATGGCCAGTAGCAATGCAGACAACGTCAGCAAGTTGATGGAGAAACCAAACAGTTCGAGGAAGAAGAACGTACCGATGAGCGACACCGGAACGGCAATCAGCGGGATGAGGGTAGAGCGGATGTCCTGAAGGAAGATGTATACCACGAGGAACACTAGCAGCAGCGTCATCAGCAGCGTGAACACCACCTCTTCGATACTGGCATAGAGGAACTCTGTGACGTCATAGTTGATTTTGTAGAACATGCCGGGAGGCATGAGCTTGGCCTGTTCCTCAAGTTCTTTCTTTACGTTCTTCGCAATCTCGTTGGCATTCGAACCGGCAATCTGCTGCACCATACCCATCACCGATGGGATGTTGTTGTTCTTCATCGAGACCGAGTACTGCAAGCCGCCAAGCTCGATCTTGGCCACGTCCTTGAGGCGAAGTGTGTTGCCATCAGCATCGCTGGTGATAACGATGTTGCCAAACTCCTCTTCGCTCTTCAGGCGACCTGTGTAGCGCATGGCATACTCGTAGGCCACGTCGCTCTGCTCGCCAAACTGTCCGGGAGCAGCCTCCACGTTCTGCTCAGCCAGCACGGCGCTGATGTCAGAAGGCATCAGATTGTACTGTTTCATCACGTCGGGCTTCAGCCACACGCGCATCGAGTAAGTCTTCACACCAGGACTCTGCACGTCGCCCACACCCTGGATACGCTTGATGGCGGGGATGATATTGATGTTGCTGTAGTTCGTCAGGAACTCATCGTCATAGCGACCGTCGCTGGTCAGGGTGAACATCATCACCTGAGAGGTCTGACGTTTCATCACAGTAACACCAATACGCGTCACCTCAGCAGGCAATAGCGACTGCGCCTGCTGCACACGGTTCTGTACGTTGACAGCACACATGTCGGGGTTCATGCCCTGGCGAAACAGAATGGAGATGCTAGCCGAACCGGACGATGCCGACGAACTCATATAGTCCATGCCCTCTACACCGTTGATGCTCTCCTCGAGCGGTGCCAGCACGGAATTCTTAACGGTCTCTGCATCGGCACCAGGATAACTGGTGAAGACCACTACCGTTGGCGGGGCAATATCGGGATATTGCTCGATAGGCAGCGAGGTCAGACCGATGAAGCCCAGGATGACGATGAGGATAGAAATCACCGTCGATAGTACCGGGCGCTTGATAAATGTTGTAAATGTCATGTTTCCCTACTAATTACTTCTGCATTGCGTTCACAATATCTCCAGCGGTCATGGCCTTGGCCTGCTCCTGGATCTTCTCCTGGTAGCGCTGGGGCGTGATGGGCTTGATCTCCATCTGGTCACTCAGTTTGGTGACGCCATTGGTCACATACTTGTCACCAGGCTTCAGTCCGCTAGTCACAATATAGTTCACACCGTCGTTCTGTGGGTCGACGGTAATCTCGGTGTATTTTACCTTGCTGCTGTCACCTAGCAGATAGACGAACTTCTTGTTCTGAACTTCCATCACAACCGACTGAGGGATGACAATGGCACCCTCGTTCTGACGGGGAACGATGATGGTGCCCGAGCCGCCGCTCTTCAGCAAGCTCTCAGGATTCGGGAAACGAGCCTTCAACTGCACGGTACCTGTGGACTGCTCAATCACGCCGCTGATGGCGGCCACCTGACCTTCATAGCCATAGATGCTGCCGTCGGCCAGCTGAAGCTTCACGTTGGGGAACTGCTCACGCGCTCCGTTCAGACCACCCTCGGCCTTCGACATGGTGAGCATGTCCTTCTCGGTCATCGAGAAGTAGACCTCCATCTGGCTGATGTCCGACACATGCGTCAGCACATTCGACGCACTCACCAGAGCACCCTTCTTGAAGGGTAGCGTGCCCACCACACCACGTGCAGGGCTCTTCACATAGCAGAAACTCAGCGACTCACGGGCAGCGGCTAGCGCAGCCTGTGCCTGAGCCAGTCCTGCCTGGGCACTCTTGTATGTGTTTTCTGCCGTTTGCAACTCGTATTCGCCGATAACACGGCTGTCGTAGAGCTGCTGGGAGTTCTCGTACGTTAGCTTGGCGGTGTTCACCTGACTCTGTGCTGTGTTGACGGCAGCCTGAGCCTGTCGTACCTGAGCCTGATAGGTCTCATTGTCAATGACAAACAATACCTGCCCAGCCTGTACCGTCTGGCCTTCCGTTACGTTAATCTGTGTCAGGAAACCTGACAGTTTAGGACGAATCTCTACATCTTGGATGCCATTGATAATGGCAGGATACGTCGTCTGCATCTCAGTGGTCGATGACTTTACCTCCTCCACAGGATACTCGTTGTCGCCAAAGCTGGGCATACCACCGCCACCACCACACGAAACGAGGGCTGTGGCTACAGCTGCGGCCATGATCATTCTCATCTTTTTCATACCTATTTAATACTTAAAATTATATATAATTCTTTCTGCTTTTGCAAAAACCGGAAGGTCTGCTTCAGTTTTCGGGGTGCAAAGATACAAAAATAATGTGTATGGTTAACAACAATTTCTCTATTTTTACACCTTATTAGCATATTTTATCAACAATAATTTGTAACTTTGCAACCACATCCCTATCGTTCGACAGACAATGCCGAAAGGATATGCGAAAAATAGACAAAATAATTTACCATTTGTAACATGAAAACGATAACTACCTTACGCAGCAGACTGCTTTTGCTAACCCTGGCCTGCTGTGCTGCGATGACAACCATCGCCCAACTCCGTCTGGATGCCCGCCACCTGCTGCTTGACGGGTCGCTCACCGATGCCGAGGCTGCCGCTAGCCCCTTTGTCTTCAACACCCTCCAGGCTGCCGTGGCCCAACTCGCCGACACCACTACTATCTATGTTAAGCCCTGGGTTTACTGGGTAGACAACCCCGATGAGCCCGAAGTGGTGGCTGGAAAAAACGGACGCGAGCCCTTCGGCATGGTTATTGCCACGAGGAAGCTGCAGCTTACTGGTCTCTGCGACGATGCCCGCGATGTGGTCTTTGCCTCCATGCGAGGACAGACGCAGGGAGCCGTGGGGAACTTCACCATGTTTGACTTCCATGTCGATGAGCTCACCGTTGAGAATATGACGCTGGGCAACTTCTGTAACGTAGATCTCGACTATCCCCTTCGACCGTCACTCGGAAGGAAGCGTCGTAGCGATGCCATCACCCAGGCTCATGTGGGCTATGTTCATGGCCGGAGTCTTGTGGCACGTAACGTCAGGTTTATCAGCCGACTGAATCTCAACCCTCTTACTGGAGCTGCAGAAAGTCTGTATGAAAATTGCCATTTCGAGTGTACTGACGATGCACTCAATGGTGGACAAGCCATCTATCGCCATTGTGACTTCGACCTGTATGGCCAGAAGCCTTTCTGGAGCACACATGGATCAGGACCACTGTTCGACGACTGTGATTTCTACGTTAGGAGCGACAACCACGAAATGGTGTTTTGTAAACAGGGAGGACCTCTCACTGTGATTAACAGCCGCTATCATGCCCCTGAGGGCTGCTATGTCGGGTGGACTAGCTATCCCCAGCCGTGGTTACGGTGCTATCAGCACAACTTCACACTCAACGGCCAGCCATATACCATCGGCAATCGTCAGCCACAGAACACGGTGGTGCTCAGTCGACCCGTCACAACCATTCCCAGTCTGTCCATCAGTCAGCATACGGCTACATTGAGGTCGCCTGCACAGCTTCTGCTGAAGACAACAGAACCTGTAGTCTGGGAGGTCGAGGATGGTTATCAGCAAATGGCGCGGCAGTCGGCAAAATCGGACAGACTGACCCATGACGCTCTCTTCACGTTGAACAATACATCCAATAAGACGGTAGGCTTCTGCATCGCTGCTCATAGCCGTGACGGTAGGCAGGCCGCATGTTATGTAGAGCTCAGCCCAAGCCTGCTGCCACCGCCAGCATTCGTGGTAGAGCCTTCCATTAGTATAGAGAATGGCATGGCACATCTTATATATACACTAGAGCTAGGCAAAGGACTGCATGATCAGTCGCAAATCACCTGGATGCGCGACTCTGTAGTCGTCAGCGTTAGCCATCTTACACCACAGCGCACCTATCGGCTCACCGAGGCTGACTGTGGCCATCAGCTTACTGCCATTATCGTTCCTGGACATCAGCGTAGCGAGCCTGCCACGCCCACTAAGGCAACGATTCTCATTGAACAGGCACCAGCCATTAACGTTTTGGAGACCGATTTCCACGATTTCCCCACCCAATGGCAGCCGCATATTGCTGAGGGCTGTTGGACGGTGGACGGCTATAAACCAGCAGATACGGAAGCATACAATTGGAGTTTCCGATTCGACAGGCCTATGTGGGAATATGCCAAAGGCTTCAATGGAGCTGTGGGTTACGGACTGGTACAAGCACAGCGTGGGGCACGACTGATGTACACCCCGATGGAAAACAAGAAGGGGACGTCTTATGGAAATATGACGTTGACCTTGCAGGTGGATCCCACTAAGACAGCCGGTCAAGGTTTCGGCTCTGCTACTGGTCAGTATATGGATGTCTGTCTGAAGTTCGATACACGTACACTTACTGGCTACGGGTTGCGTATTATCCGTACAGTCAAGCACGCCAAGGCCGTCGATTTCCTGCTCGTGGAATATCGCAACGGGACGGTGATACCTCTCTCCGAACCTGTCACCGCAACTTGCTATCGTACGGGATGTACCATTGATGTTGCCTGTCGCAACAATGAACTTACTGCACATGTGTTCACTCGTACGCCCCAGCCTTCCGGTACATCCCTGCCCCACGAAGTCAGCCTGAAAGCCACCATAGCCGACAACCCCTTTGGAGGCATCCACATCCAGCATACTGGCACCTGTGGCGAGAGCACCACGATGCTCCATAGACTTATTGCCAAGTGGGAATAGGAAGAAAGTGGATAATCATCATATAAATGTCATGATCACAATATTTCTGTGAATGTTCTGTGCAGAGGATTGATTCGGAAATGGACTTTTTCCTTTTGAAATTTGCAAATATAGGGAATAATGAGTAACTTTGCACCTTGAAATACAATGTGATAGGTACGATAGGAAAAAATCTGAAGATGGGAAAACGAAATGTATATAAGGTGGCTGACCATTTTTTTGCGGTGGGAGCCAGTGAGCAGATGTTAAGCCAGTTATCTCAGTATGCTCCCTTCGAGGTGGCTGTAGACGAGGCTGACGTAGACTGTGTATTCTGCCTGGACGTGGCAGGGAATGATGATTTCCCTCAGGTGGAACTGACAAAAGAGACTGAACAAGACGATGAAGGTTCGCAAATCTTGGCAGGATATGCTGATGACGGCCGTTCATATTTTGAGTTCATGCTCTGGGGGAAGCGTTCGGCTCGTATGCTTGTTACAGACAACAAAAAGGGCATTGTCTGGCTGGAGAGTAACTGGCTCTTCGGTCTGAACAACGGGCTAATGGTGCTTTTTGCACTCGCTACGGCAAATAGGAAGACGGCATTGTTCCACTCGTCGGTGGTGAGCTATCAGGGACATGGATATATGTTCCTCGGACAAAGCGGTACGGGTAAGAGTACGCATTCATCATTGTGGTTGAAGTATATACCGGGAACGGAACTGGTGAACGACGACAATCCTGTGGTGCGGGTAATGGATGATGGCGAGATACGGGTGTTCGGATCACCATGGAGCGGAAAGACACCCTGTTACAGGAATATCAGCTATACGCTGGGAGCCATCGTACGACTTAGTCAGGCTCCCTACAATAAGATTTATCCTCTGAGAGCCATCGAGGCCTATGCTGCCCTGGTGCCTAGTATCAGCGGGAAACGATGGGACAAGGCACAGGCAGAAGGGTTGCACGAGACGGAGAATTTGCTGGCACAGTATGCCAGAATGTGGCATCTGGAGTGCCTGCCAGATGAGGACGCTGCACGCTTGTGCTGCAAAACGGTGAGCTATGACAGACAGTGAGATCATAGAGAGTGCTATCGCGTTGGTAGACGAAGGTATGCACGTCACATTCCCCGTCAGGGGATGGAGCATGCTGCCCTTTATCATTGGTGGTAAGGAAAGCGTGGTGCTGCAGAAACCTGATAATGTACATGTGGGACATGTGGTGCTGGCATGGGTGGATGGCTGCAGATATGTGGTGCATCGCATCATTGCCATCGAGGACGACAAGGTGACGCTGATGGGCGATGGCAACATAGCGGGAAAGGAATACTGCCTACTGAAAGACCTGAAGGCTTTGGCTTCACATGTGGTTGACAGACGAGGACGCCAACACGATCTCTACAGCAAGTGGAGAAGGATGGCTGTGCGCCTTTGGTGGTGGCTAAGGCCTGTCAGACGGTATTTATTGTTTATTTACAAAAGAGTGAAACGAATAAGATGAAACAGAAAGAAGGATTTGTACTGCGCACTGTGTGTGGTGAGAACGTGATTGTTGCCGAGGGACTGGGAACGATTGACTTTGGCAAGTTGCTTAGTCTGAACGAGACGGCTGCCTGGCTGTGGAAAGAAGCTCAAAAACAGGGGGAGTTCAGCGTCGACTCTTTGGCTGAGGCTCTCTGCCAGGAATATGAGGTGAGTGCCGAACAGGCAAAAACCGATGTCGCTGCTATCGTAGAGAAGTGGAAAGAGCTGGGCATCGTAGAAGCAGACTGACGATAAGTATTCCACTGGAACATGAAATATGTAGTATGGCTGTGGCATAACGCGAAAGGTGTACGCTGGAACACGCTGCTGCGTGTGGCGGTGGGTATAGCGCAGGTGATTCTTGGCCTGCTGATGGTGTGGCTGAGCAAGCAGTTTATCGATGTGACTATACATACTGGCAGCGATGCAGATATCTGGATGATGGTGGCCATACTCGTGGCTGTCGTCGTTGGAGGCGTGGTGTTACGTCAGTACTACTATTACTTGACCATTGTTGCCAATACGCGACAGACTAACAGCATTCGCCTGCGTATTTTCAGCCGGCTCTTTCACCGGCAGTTGTATACGGAACAGCAATTGCATTCTGGTGATGTGGTGTCGCGACTGGAGAAGGATATCGATGCCGTTGGTGAGGCTACCACGACACTGTTCCCACAGCTGCTTGTCACTACCTGTCAGCTGCTTGGTGCCTTCCTGCTGATGCGGTCGATGGATGCACGTCTGGCGTGGATACTTGTGCTGATGACACCGCTGGTCATCATATTCGGAAAACTGCTGGCACGCAAGCTGCGAAATATGACCCACGATATCCGGCAGCAGGAAAGCCGTATACAGATGCAGATGCAGGAAGGCATCGAGCACAACGAGGTGCTGCGATCGCTGGAGAGCTCGGACTGGCTGGCAGGAAGGCTGGATACAATGCAGCAGGGACTCAAGACCAAGGTGATGAGACGAACTCGGTTCACGGTGATTACCCGTGTTCTGCTTGCCACCACCTTCGGGCTGGGCTATCTGCTCGCTTTCATCTGGGGAGGACTGCAGTTGCGACACGGGGCTATCACCTTTGGCGTGATGACTTCATTCCTGCAGCTCGTCAGCCAGATACAGCATCCTATTTTGCAGATACTGAACATGTTGCCGCAGTTTATACACACCACAGCTAGCATAGACAGGCTGAATGAACTGGAAGAGATGCCGACAGAGCTGACCAGGGGCGACAGAGGGATGCAACTGCAGAAAGCAGGTCTGCGGATGGATGATGTATGCTTCCGCTATGCTACTGGCGACAGGCAAATACTGAATCACTTTAGCCACGACTTCCGTCCAGGCAGTAAGACTGCTATACTGGGACAGACAGGAATTGGCAAGACGACACTCTTCAGGTTGATGCTGGCATTGGCAAGGCCTGATAGTGGGCGATTGATACTATATACTGATGGCAGTGAGCAGGTCGTAGATGCTAGTACGAGGAATAATTTCGTCTTTGTGCCACAGGGCAACTCTCTGATGAGCGGAAGCATACGATATAATCTGCAATTGGCTCGGCCAGAAGCTACCGATGAAGAACTTCGCCATGCCCTGCATACGGCTACGGCAGACTTTGTTGATGATTTGCCAGAAGGCATCGACACACAACTCGGTGAGCGAGGAACTGGGCTCAGCGAAGGACAGGCACAGCGCATTGCCATAGCCAGGGGATTGCTGAGACCTGGATGCATATTGCTCCTAGATGAAATCAGCTCGGCTCTCGATGCTGACACAGAACGGCATCTGTTTGAAAGGTTGCTAAACGATAGTCCTGAGAAAACCATTATCTTTATAACGCATCGTGAGCACATAGCCACAATGTGTGACGACGTGCTCACGATGGGGGAGAGTCTGGAATCAGAAAGCTGAAGCCTTCAGATGAAGACCTGATGCTATACGTCGGTGTGTCAGGTTGTGGACGATCTGTTGCCTGTTCCTCGCATGAGATGCGCCATTTCCTATACCTGCAATCCCACCCAGCGTGAGCGCATTGCTAAGGATGTGATACAACTCGTCAACGAAATGGCTGAGGGCGATTTGATTACTCAGGAACTCGTTGACAACTATATCAAGAATCGTGAGAGCGCCCGCAAGCGCATAGTTGATGGTGTCGATGGACCTTGCTCTGACTATATTGAGCGCGAACTCAACGGTATCGTCCTGAAAGACGACGATCTGCCCAGCGATAAGAAAGTCACACCGTCGTCTTTGAAGGCCCACATGAAGCAGTTGCTCAAGAAAGGCAACCTGCATGTGGGCTATATGACTACAGAATGATGCGGCTTTAGGGCAGCAGGACGTAGAGTTTGCTGCTTCTGCGTCCCTGACTGGTGATGCCTGATGTAGGGTCACTGGCCAGGCGGCGTAACTCGCGTGAGGCTGTGGAATAGGACAGTCCTGTTAGTATGGCATACTGGTT
>JAIKWS010000083.1 GCA_024684515.1 Prevotella sp. | reverse complement strand
AAATGCAGCACTAAGGTAAGTGAAAAATCTGACATGGCAAAATCCTGGGCCGCTCGGCTCTGCCGCTTCGCTCGTCGAAGAACTTTTTGTTGCTCAGGAACTTATAAATAAAGTTAAACTAAAGTGCTGCGGAATTTAGGTATACGAAAAAAAATAACTTGAAGAATGATATTGTAGTTGAGAATTACCAACGGTTCACCATCAACGGAAACTTTTGATTACAGAAATACAGATTACGGTTTTGTTTTGAACCAGACAAATAATCTTAGCTTAACTTGAAGGAAGACGATGACTGCTTTTGATTACAGAATTACCGATTACAGTTTTATTTTGAACCAGGCAAACAAATTTTGCTTAGCTTGAAGGGAGATGATGACTGCTTTTGATTACAGAATTACAGATTACTATTTGGTTTTGAACCAGGCAAACAAATTTTGCTTAGCTTGAAGAGAGATGATGACTGCTTTTGATTACAGAAATACAGATTACTGTTTTGTTTTGAACCAGGCAAACAAATTTTGCTTAGCTTGAAGAGAGATGATGACTGCTTCTTTCCTCGATGAACTTGGTGATACTCTCGTGTCGATGCTGGACGAAGACCAAAAAATCGGCTGTCATCTCGACAACCGATTTTCAAAAACAAACTACTTAAAAACTAATCTACTAAAACAAATCAAAAATATTATTTTTCAGTGCAAAGATAGTAAGTTTGACTCATTAAACCAAATATTTGAACCTCAAAACGTTACAAAATTGATTTATATCAAACGGAAATCGGGAAAACATGCTAAATCCTACTTGATTTGTCAAGCCAAGATTACAAAATGCGCACGAAAAATAAGGTTTTTTGAGAAAATAAACACCGTGGAAAAGAACTGTTCATCCGCTAAATACTACCTATCCTAAGCGAAGTCAATCACAAGTTAGTACTCAAATTGGGAAAAACACGAATAAAATTTGGTTATTCGCCCGCTTAATAGTACCTTTGCATGCAATTATGAAAAAGCTTACCCTTTTACTGTGCCTTCTGCTAAGCATGACCACGCTTTTGGCACAAAATGACACTATCAAAAAAAAGAAATCAGAACGCAAAGTGGAACTCCGTGGCGAGGTCTATGACTCGTTCACCAAGGCGAAAGTCAAAGCCTTCATCACACTGATGCGGTCAGACAGCACCGTGGTCGACACCATGACCTGCTGGACATGGGGCACCAACAGCTACTACGAACTCAGGGTGCCAGCCAAGAACGAAGACTTTATCATCAAGGCCACTGCCGACGGCTATGAGGACACGACGATGGTCTATGAGTTGCGACACATATCACGCAACAACTTCTTTGACCTGCCACGCATACTGATGAAGAAAAAACAAAACACAGACGAGGACATCTACAAGGAGGTGGGCATGGACGGTGTGGTGATTACCGGGACGAAAGTGAAACTAGCCTATCGTGGCGACACACTGGTCTATAACGCCTCGGCCTTCAACCTGCCCGAGGGATCGATGCTCGACGGACTGATACGGCAGATGCCTGGTGCCGAACTGAAGGATAATGGCGACATCTATATCAACGGCAAGAAGGTGGACTACCTCACGCTGAACGGCAAGGATTTCTTCAAGGGACAGAACAAGGTGATGCTCGACAACCTACCCTACTACACCGTGAAAGAGCTGAAGGTCTATGACAAGTCGACAAAGCAGAGCGAGCTCATCGGGCACGACATCGAGAAGAAGGACTATGTCATGGACGTACAGCTGAAACGACAGTACAACCGGGGGTTCATGGGCAATATTGAGGCTGGCGCAGGCACCGACGACCGCTACCTGGCACGACTGTTCGGCCTCTACTACGACGATCACTCGCGATTCAGCATCTTCGGCAATACCAACAACGTGAACGAAAACAGACAGCCAGGAGGCGAAGGGGACTGGAGCCCCAGCAACATGCCCGAGGGACTGCACGCCACCAAGCAGACAGGCTTACACCTATCGACCGAGGATCAGGACAAGAACTGGGAGGAAGAGCTGGATGCCACCTTCAACTGGACAGATGCCGACAACTGGCAACGTGGCAGTTCTGAGCGTTTTGCATCAGGAGGTAACATCATGAGTGGAACGGAATCGTGGAGCCGACAGAAGGACTTCCGCATCTCTGCATCCAACTACTTCCAGATGAAAAAGCCATTCACTCTCTTTGGCAGCTTACAATTCAGCTACAGCAATGGCGACCGCAACTCAAGCAGTCAGGACTCTACCTATCGTAATGCCATCATCAACCAGACATGGAACAGCAATGTGAACCACTACCGTACACTAGACATCAGTGGTTCGATAGGCTATCACAATAAATTCGACTGGGGAGACATTCTCAGTCTTGGATTCTCTGGCAGCTATAACAAGACGAAACCCAGCGATGCCTTCAGTCTGACGAGAACCTACTATGCCCAGACCGACAGCACCGGACTGCGACATTACTATACCGACAACCAGAGCGACAGCTATCAGTATGAGGCCGACGTGGACTATACCTTCCAGCTGCTGAACCACTGGTTTATCAACCCCACCGCCAGCTATAGCCAGGACATGAACAATGGCGGAGGCCTCTACTACCGACTGGACAAGCTCAAGGAGGTGGCTGCCGACAAACAGCAGACAGAATGGCTACCCTCTACCCGCGAGGCCCTGCTGAGTGTGATCGACGACGACAACACAAGCCGGGAATCATCATTCGGACGTACCTATAGTGGCAAGATTGACATCCACCATAGTGACGACGACCAGTTCTTCTCAGTGAGCCTACCCATCAGAAGAAGAGTGGAACGCCTCCACTATACCGATGCCAGTCTCGACACCATCGCACACCGCAGCTACACGGACTTCACCCCCAGCATCAACTGGTATCGCTGGGGCATCAAGAAGGGTATCAACCAGTTGGGCTATAGCATGGGCATGAGCCGTCCCGACCTGTCGAGCCTGATTCCAAACGACGACACCACCAACCCACTCGTCACACAGATCAACAACCCCGACCTGAAGTCAACCCTCAATCACAACTTCTATATCGGCTATCAGATCAACAACGACAGCACCCGCCACTTCTTCAATATGTGGGGCACTGCCAGCCTGACACAGAACGCCATGGGCACGAGAACCATCTACGACACCACGACGGGTGCCTATACCTTCATGCAAGACAATATCAACGGCAACTGGAACGGCAATATCACCACCAACTATGAGCAGCCCCTCGACAGTGCCAAGAGGCTAACCCTACGACAGAACTTCGACATGAACTATATACACTCGGTGGACTTTCCCGTGAACTACGTGACAACAAGCGACCAACAGGCTGACTTCCAGAAGAGTACCGTACACAACTGGACACTGCATGAGAAACTGACACTCGAATACCAACGCGACAAGCTCACCATGGGCATCAGAGGTGAGGTGAACTGGCGACGGTCTACGAGCACTCGTGAAGACTTTGAGAATATCAGTGCCTTCGACTTCAACTATGGTGGTCACCTGCGCTATACCATTCCCTGGCTGAAGGTCTACATCGGCACCGACATCTATATGTACAGCCGACGGGGCTATCAGAGCGAGATGATGAACACCGACGACCTGGTATGGAATGCCGAGCTCTCGCGTACATTATTTAAAGAAAGGGTCACCCTGAAGCTGACAGCCTTCGACCTGCTGCACCAGTTGTCGAGCACACAATACTCCGTCAATGCACAAGGCCGTACCGAAAGCTGGAACAACTGCATCCCTCGCTATGTGATGCTCTCGCTAGCCTATAAGTTCACCAAGACGCCTAAGAAATAATCATGCTGCGCTACCATTTTTCCAACCATATCGTAGCCTTCTCAACAGAACGGGAGGCCAAGAATGCCAACAACCCCTACGACGGCTTCAACATCACACACTATACTGGTGACGACCCTGATCATGTAAACCGTTGCCGACGAGAGCTTTGCAAGCAATTAGGGATAGACTTACAACATCTGGTAGTACCACATCAAGTGCATGGGACAACCATAGCAGAAGTCAGCGAGTCGACTCTTGGCAACACCTTTGAAGGTGTGGATGCACTCATCACCACCCTACCCCATACCTGTATCGGCATCTCGACTGCCGACTGCGTACCCATCCTTCTGTACGATGCCGACAGTGGAGCCATTGCCGCCATTCATGCCGGATGGCGAGGAACGGTAGCTAGGATAGCCTCCAAAACCATTGATATAATGACTAGCCGCTATGCCTCCCTGCCCTCGTCTATCGAGGCGGTCATAGGTCCCAGCATAGGACTGGAAGCCTTCGAGGTCGGTGACGAGGTATATGAAGAATTCAGGAAACAGGGGTTCAGGATGAACGATATTGCAACTTTCATGAACGGCAAATGGCATATCGACCTTTGGCAAGCCAACAGTCAGATCCTGCAGGAGGCCGGAATAAGCAAGACGCATATACAGACAGCAGCAAGATGCACCTATACTGAATATGCGCATTTCTTCTCGGCCCGCAGACTAGGCATCCACAGCGGACGCATCTTTACGGGCATCATGAAAAAAGTATGATGGTAGAGGATGCTCTCTTCGCCACAATGAAATGTCGAGGATGGGTTGTAGGCGAGGATGGTCTCTACGCCACAACGAAATGTCGATGGTGTCTCGCTTATCTCCTGGTTGTAGGCGAGGAATGCTCTCTTCGTCACAATGAAATGTCGATTCAGGGATTGTACATATCCTTGCAGTAGAAGGACATGATATCGTCGAGCATGCGTTTGGCCTCTACGGCAGGACTGTCAGGATCGAGCTCGGCAGCCTTGATATAGTTGTTGATGGCTTCATGCCACAACCCCTTCTTACGAGCTGCATTGCCCTGCTGGTAGTATTCCTCTGCTGTCATAGACAAAGCGATATTATCCGTAGTACTCCTTCTTGCCTGCTGCCAGCGTATTCTTCATGAGCGAGCAGATGGTCATAGGACCCACGCCACCTGGCACAGGTGTGATGAACGAGCACTTGGGAGCCACCTCGTCAAACTTGACATCGCCAGTAAGACGGAAGCCACTCTTGCGTGAAGCATCGGGCACACGTGTGGTACCGACATCGACGATGACAGCCCCGTCTTTCACCATATCAGCCTTGACGAATTCCGGCTGACCAATGGCAGCAATAATAATATCAGCCTGAAGACATTCCTCTTTCAACGTCTTCGAACGCGAGTGACAGACCGTGACAGTGGCATCGCCATACTGTTTCTGCATCATCAGTTGTGCCATAGGCTTGCCCACAATATTGCTACGTCCCAGGATGACACATTTCTTACCACTGGTCTCAATGTTATATCGCTTCAGCAAGGTCAGTATTCCCAGTGGCGTGGCCGAAATGAAGCAAGGCAGTCCGATGGCCATCCGTCCCACATTGATGGGATGGAAGCCGTCTACGTCCTTACGATAGTCAATGGCCTCAATTATTTTCTGCTCGTCAATATGGCGGGGCAAAGGCAGTTGTACGATGAACCCATCGACATCGCCATTGCGATTCAGACGATCCACACAGGCCAGCAACTCCTCTTCGGTGACATCCTCCTCATAGCGTATCAGCGTGCTCTTGAAACCACAGGCCTCGCATGCCAGCACCTTGTTCTTGACATAGGTCTCAGAACCACCGTCATGGCCTACTAGCACAGCTGCCAGATGTGGCTGCTTGCCACCCTGAGCCACTATACTCTTCACTTCCCCGGCAATCTCTGCCTTGATAGCGGCAGCGGTAGCTTTTCCGTCGATTAGCGTCATCTTTATATACGATTAGAGATTAGTACTGTTTTTTTTGATTTGCAGGTCGGGCCATCCCTGTTTGGCCAGCTCTGGGTCCAGGTCGAGCAGGGTATCCACATCGGTGCTCTTCATTCCCATATAAATAGATACGTCGCGAAGGGCATCCAGCTCTTTGTCATCAAGATTCTCGTCGCTTTTGCTAATCATCACAAGCATGCTGAGCAGCTGATAGCGCAGGTCTGCACTCAAGGTCTTCGACATCTGCTGTCCACAGTCACCAATCAGTTGTATGAATGCCATTGGCTTGGTGTTGTTCAATTCCTCGTGCTTAGCCACCAGTTTCTTCAGTACACCCATGCTTTCCTCCTCCACTTCCGATCCGAAGTTGTTGCCTAGGAACTTGCCGACATAGGCAATCTCCGAATCGTCAACTCTGCCGTCGGCAATGACGATGTAGGATGACATGACAAGCAATGAAAAGATGAAGCTGTTACGCTGTTCCTCACTAAGACGTTCCCGGCCTGAAAACGTCTTGCGAAACTCATCGGTGATCTTCACATTCTCTGCCAAGTCACCAGTCCTTTCACACCTGGCCTGGCCATCATCGCTTTTCTTAGTCCCTGCTGAGAAGAAGCCTTTCAACCATTTCCCTATTGGCATTGTTGTATCTATTTAGTTATATTCTTTCGTCCTTTTGACTTACTTAGGCATGCCTCCACCCTTCATCTGCTTCATGGCAGCAGCCATCTGTGCCATACGTCCCTTGTCCATTCCACTGACCATCTTCATCATCTTGCGAGTCTGGTCAAACTGTTTCATCAACCTATTGACATCTTCCAGTTTTGTACCACTACCCCTTGCGATGCGCAGCTTACGGCTCTGATTGATTATGTCAGGATTCTGTCGCTCCTTTGGCGTCATGGAGTTGATGATGGCTTCAATACCCTTGAAGGCATTATCGTCAATATCGACATCCTTCAGTGCCTTGCCCACACCAGGGATCATGGCAGCCAGGTCCTTGATATTACCCATCTTCTTGATTTGCTGAATCTGACTCATGAAGTCGGTAAAATCGAACTTGTTCTTACGGATTTTCTTCTCGAGTTCCTTTGCCTGTTTCTCATCGAACTGCATCTGGGCACGTTCAACGAGCGAGACGACGTCACCCATACCCAGTATACGGTCTGCCATACGTTCTGGATGGAAGACATCGATAGCGTCCATTTTCTCGCCTGTACCCACAAACTTGATGGGCTTGGTGACCACGGTACGAATAGAAAGAGCAGCACCGCCACGAGTGTCACCATCTAGCTTTGTCAGCACCACGCCATCGAAATCCAGCCGATCGTTAAACTCCTTTGCCGTGTTCACGGCATCCTGACCCGTCATCGAGTCAACCACGAAAAGCGTTTCGTCAGGATGAATGGTCTGTTTCAGATTGGCTATCTCGTTCATCATCTCCTCGTCAATAGCCAGTCGGCCTGCAGTATCGACGATGACAACGTTATAGTCTTCTGTCTTGGCCTTGCGGATGGCATGCTGAGCAATCTCCACCACATTCTTATTGCCTTCCTCAGTATAGACGTCGACGCCTACTGTCTCCGACACCACCCTCAGCTGCTCGATAGCAGCAGGACGATAGACGTCGCATGCTACCAATAGCGGTTTCTTATGCTGTCGCTCTTTAAGCATCTTGGCTAGCTTACCAGTGAAGGTGGTCTTACCTGATCCCTGCAGACCAGACATCAGAATGACAGAAGGACGGTTTTCGAGGTTGAGAGCAACGGCCTTTCCACCCATCAGCTCTGTGAGTTCGTCATGGACTATCTTCACCATCAGCTGACTCGGTTTGATGGCAGTCAGCACGTTCATACCCAGTGCCTTCTGCTTCACTGTATCTGTGAATTGCTTGGCTACCTTATAGTTGACGTCGGCATCCAGCAGGGCACGACGAACGTCCTTCAACGTCTCGGCAACGTTAATCTCTGTTATTTTACCCTCGCCCTTCAAAATCTTGAACGAGCGTTCCAGTCTCTCTGATAAATTCTCAAACATTTATATGATTTGCTATTTTAAAGTTTCAATTGTATACACTTTTAAAGTGCAAAGTTACAATTAATTTGCGAAATAGACAAACATTGTGCCTCGTTTTTGCATTTTAGAGGGAAAATATCGAGTTTTACCACTATCACACCGCTCTCTTTCCACTACTCACATTGCAATTGGGGAAGAGCAGACGGAGAAACCCTCTTCCGGCAAAAGACCTTTGGGGGAGAAGCACTCTTCAAGCAAAGACCTTTTCGGAAGAAACCATATTCTAGCAAAAGACCTTTTCGTGAGAAACCCTCTTCTAGCAAAAAGACCTTTGGGGAAAAGCCCTCCCTTCTAGCAGTAACCGCAGTTTGATCAATTGAAAACGAGCACCCAACATGTAGAAAGTGAGTGCTCGTTTTTATGAAAGTGAGAATGCTGTTTATTGGAAGAGAAGCGGTGCCATCTCCTTGAGGCTCCTGCGCCATGTGAGGAACTCGTGGGCGGTACCCTCAGAGATATAGCCATGTGCATTGAAGCCTGCTGCCTTCAGGGCCTCGGTGCTCTGACGGATGCCATCGGGACGTTCCTTCGAGCCACAGCTCTGGAAGATCATCTTCACCTGGTTCTTGTCCTTGATTTCCTCAGGGGCATACTGTCCGCCACTGAGCAGTCCGTAGTAGGCAAACACCTCAGGCCGACGCAGGGTGATGGTCTTGGTCTCCATGCCTCCCATGCTCAGACCGGCCATAGCACGACCTTCCTTCTTGGCGATTGTGTTGAAGTTGGCGTCGATATAGGGGATGAGCTCATCTACGAGTACGGTCTCGAATTCCTTTGCTGTGAATCCTCCCAGTCCTCCGAACTTGATGTCGTTGGTCATACCGTAGGTCATGACGATGATGAAAGGCTTGCACTTGCCTTCTGCCAGCAGGTTGTCCATGATGAGGTTGGCATGTCCCTGGTTGCTCCAGGCATATTCGTTCTCGCCCCATCCATGCTGCAGATACAGCACGGGGTACTTCTCCTTCTTGTTCTGTCCATAGGTAGGTGGTGTGTAAACGAAGGCACGACGCAGCTGTTGTGTGCTCTCACTCCAGAATAGTACCTGCTGCACATTGCCGTGGGGCACGTTTTTCTCAGCATAGAAATCCTGGTCGTGTGCAGGAATCTCGATGCCGCTCTCCCAGCGGTTGGAGCCGAAATAGTTCATGGCACCTGGATCGTTGAGTGTGCCACCGTCTACGGTGAGATGATAGTAGTGGAATCCCTCGTCCATGGGTCCTGCTGTCTGTCCTACCCATGATCCGTCGAAGAACCGTCTGAGCTGTGTGCCACCCTGTCCACCCAGTCCGAGGCTGACGGTGACGGCCTTGGCATCGGGAGCGACGACACGGAAGCGGACATATCCCTGTGAGTTCACCTGGGGATATTCCTGTCCAGGCTGGTTTTTCGTTGATGGCTTGAAGTCGTTGGCCACACCGTCAACCTTGCGGAAGGCCATGTCGGGATTGAACTGTGGCGGCTGCTGTGGCTGCTGGCGACGTGGACGCTGGGGACGTGCGGGAAGTGCCCATGCGGGGTCTTTCATGTCCTTGATATAGTCATAGGCCATCTTCGGCTTGTATTCCGTATCGAAGGGCAGAGGATAGTTGGCGGCTCCCAGCCAGGAGTCACGGTCGCTGAGATTCCAGAAGGTGACGCAGTCTATCACGTCCTTGTGCTTGCGGAAGACACGGAACACACGGGCATACTGGTCGGCAAGATGCTGTTTGACAGAGTCGGTGACATTGGCACCCTCGCGGTTGAAACGCAGTGCACCACCCATCTCCTCGTTGGTACGGATATCGAGTTCGGTGACATGGATATGCTTCACGACGGTCTTGTAGAGGCTGATGGCATTGTCGACCTCCTGCTCGGTAGGTCCGTAGATATTGTAGTGTCCCTGCATGCCGATGCCATCGATGGGCACGCCAGCCTGCTTCATGGACTTCACCATGTTGAAGATACGCTGGCTCTTCACGGGGTCGCACTCGTTGTAGTCGTTGTAGAAGAGCAGTGCCTTGGGATCGGCCTCGCGTGCAAACTGGAAAGCCTTGGCAATGAACTCATCCCCGCAGAGCTTGTACATGGCCGACTGACGGTAGGGGTCAACGGCATTCTTGTCGTCTGTCATGGCCTCGTTGACCACATCCCAGCAATAGACCACGTCCTTATAGCGATTGACGACAGTCTGGATATGGTTTTTCATACGGGCATAGAAGACCTCCTTCGTGGGATTGTCCTTGTACATCCAGTCACCGATCTGCGAGTGCCACATCAGACAGTGTCCACGCAGCTTGATGCCGTTCTGGCGTGCGAAGTTGGCAATCCTGTCGGCAGCTTCGAAGTTGAATTCTCCCTCTTTCGGTTCTGTTGGCTGTGGTTTCATGTCGTTCTCGGCCGTGATGCTGTTGAACTCCTTCTTGACAAGTGCCATCTGACTGGGGTCTGTAACGTTGCGTTGGTTCACGGCTACTCCAATCATGAAATAGTTCTTGTAGGCATCCTTGAGACCTTGTGCCCAGCTTGTGGTGCTACTCATGCCAAGCAGCACAACAAGCGCCATCTTGAAAATCTGTTTCATAGTTAAGAATGTTTTAAACGTAAATAGGGTAATTGATTTCGTTTGCAAAGTTAAGAATAAACGTTCATAATTACTTTTCTATATGTATTCAATATTATTGTAAATGTATCAAACAGCCTTGCCTATCCGGCGAAAAGGCACTTATGAATCACCAGCATGGGTGTTATGAGACATAAGTACAAACGAGCAGCCGCCACTTGTCAGGTGACGGCTGGGTGGGATGTTGCATGATGTGTGGGACTCGTTCAGTAGCTCATGAACTGCTGTATGAACTGCTGCAATCTCAGCAGGCCGTATGCACCGCTGGCGCATGCCACTTCGTCGTAGTGGTCCACGGAGTCGGCTTCAATGCCTTTGTAGTAGATGATGAAGGGCACGGGCTCGTTGACGTGTATGCGCAATTCCACGGGGGTAGGATGGTCAGGAAGCACAGCGATGCATACAGGCTCCTGCATCTGCTCGATGGCCTCGTAGACAGGCCGTATGAGCCGCTGGTCGAGATAGTTGATGGCTCTGAGCTTCAGGTCCAGATCTCCGTCATGCCCTGCCTCGTCGGTAGCCTCCACGTGTACGAATACGAAGTCGTCTTTCCTGAGTGCATCGATGGCGGCCTGTGCCTTGCCCTCATAGTTGGTGTTGGCCAGTCCTGTGGCTCCCTCAACCTTGATGATGCGCAATCCGGCATAGCGGCCTATACCCTGTATGAGGTCTACGGCCGAGATGACGGCTCCCGTCTTGATTTTGGGAAACTGCTGTTGCAATGTCTGCATGCAGGGACGATAGCCACCGCTCCAGGGCCAGATGCTGTTGGCCTGTCGCTCTCCTCTCTGTGCCCGTTCCTGGTTGAAGGGGTGGTTGGCCAGCAGTTGCTGCGACTTCAGTATCAGGTCGTTCAGCAGGTCGGCCGTCTCCTGTGCCGTCATCCTACCTTTCTCCGTAGGGGCATTGGCCTCTGCTCTCACCAGCAGGGGTCGCCATTCTTCGTTGGGATGGTCGTGTGGTGGTGAACAGACGATGTGCTTGTTGCCTCCCTTGATGACCAGCAGATGGCGATACTGGATGCCGGTGATGAATTTCACCTTGTCGCTGCCCAGTTGCTGGTCGAGGTATTTGATGAGCACGTCGGCATCTTTCGTCTCTAGGTTTCCTCCGTTGTGGGTGATGATTCTTCCGTTGTCCAGGGTGATGATGTTGCACCGTATGGCCATGTCGTCGTCGCTCATCTCATAGCCTATGCTGGCTGCCTCGAGGGGTCCTCGTCCCTCGTACACCTCGTTGAGGTCGTAGCCCAGGATGGCCGTATTGGCCACCTCGCTGCCTGGTGGGAATCCTTCCGGGATGGTGATCAGCCGTCCTGTGCGGCCTTTCCTTGCCAGCATGTCCATCATAGGTTTGTCGGCATACTGCAGCAATGTCTTTCCTCCCAGTCGCTCAACAGCATGGTCGGCCATGCCGTCGCCTAATATAATAATGTGTTTCATCTAGATATTTGCTATTGACATGATATTTGCAAAGACGCCAGCCGCCGTCACACTGGCCCCGGCACCATATCCCTGTATCAGCATGGGGTATTCGCGATACCGCTCGGTGGTCAGCAGCACGATGTTGTTCGAGCCTTCCAGCCCATAGAAGGGATGTCGCTGGTCTACGGCCTCGAGCGATACCGAGCACCGTCCACCATCCATCTTTGCCACGAAGCGCCACCGCTTGCCCTGGCTCTCCAATACCTTCCTCCTCGTCTCGAAGTCGTCGTCCAGCGTGGGCAGCTGTTTCCAGAACTCATCGAGTGTTCCCTGGAAGAAGGTGTCGGGCATGAACAGGTGTTTCTCCACGTCTTCCTGTTCCACGGTATATCCTGCTTCGCGTGCCAGGATGACCAGTTTGCGGATGACGTCCTTGCCACAGAGGTCGATGCGGGGGTCGGGCTCCGAGTATCCGTTCTCCTTGGCCAGCCTCACGGTTTGCGAGAAGGGCACCTGGGCTGATATCGTGTTGAAGATGAAGTTGAGTGTGCCACTGAGCACCGCCTCTATGCGCAGGATTCTGTCGCCCGAGTTCAGCAGGTCGTTGATGGTGCCGATAATAGGCAGTCCGGCACCCACATTCGTCTCGAAGAGGAACTTGATGCCTTTCCGCATGGCTGTCTGTTTCAGCTTGTAGTAGTCGGCATAAGGTCCTGAGGCCGCTATCTTGTTGGCAGTGACCACCGAGATGTTATGGTCCAGGAAATCCTGATAGAGTGCTGCCACATCGGCCGAGGCCGTACAGTCCACGAATACCGAGTTGAAGATGTTCATGCCTATCACCTCTTCCTTCAGCCGTTCGATGTTGCTGGCCTCGGCACTCTCTAGCTGCTGGCGATAGGTGCGCAGGTCGATGCCGTCACGGTTGAAGATGGCTTTCTTGCTGCTGGCAATGCCCACGACCTTCAGCTTCAGCTGACGGCTCTCCTTCAGGGTCTTGTACTGTGCGTTGATCTGTTCCAGCAGGTTGCCGCCCACCGTGCCTATTCCGCATACGAAGAGGTTGAGGACCTTGTATTCTGACAGGAAGAACGAGTCGTGGAGCACGTTGAGCGACTTGCGCAGGTACTTGGCATCGACGACAAACGAGATGTTCGTCTCCGAGGCTCCCTGTGCGCATGCGATGACGCTGATGCCCGACCGGCCAAGCGTTCCAAACAGCTTGCCGGCGATGCCTGGCGTATGCTTCATGTTCTCACCCACAATGGCTATGGTCGCCAGTCCCTTCTCTGCCTGCATGGGGAACATGGCTCCGGTGACGATCTCCTTGGCAAACTCGATGTTGAGCACCTCCACGGCCCGTTCGGAGTCCTCATCACGCACACCGATAGAGGTGGAGTTCTCTGACGATGCCTGGCTGACCATGAACACGCTGATGCCGTTCTCTGCCAGGGTGGAGAAGATGCGGCGATTGACACCGATGACACCTACCATCGAGAGGCCCGTCACCGTGATGAGTGTCGTGCCCTTGATACTGGAGATACCCTTGATGGGCTTGCGGTCATTGTCTATTTTCTGTTTGATCAGCGTACCAGGATGGTCTGGATTGAAAGTGTTCTTGACCTTGATGGGGATATTCTTGATGCAGACAGGGTAGATGGTAGGAGGATAGACTACTTTAGCACCAAAGTTGCAGAGCTCCATGGCCTCTACATAACTGAGCTCGTTGATGGTGTAGGCGGTCTTGATGACACGGGGGTCGGCAGTCATGAATCCGTCGACGTCTGTCCATATCTCCAGCACCTCAGCATCGAGAGCGGCTGCGATGATGGCCGCTGTATAGTCACTGCCGCCACGGCCGAGGTTGGTGGTCTCCAGCGACTCACGGTCACGTGCTATGAACCCCGGCACCACAGCCACCGACTTCCTGCCCGAGGCATGGTCGCCACATAGGGCCTCGAACGACTTCCGCACCAGCTTGTAGGTCAGCTCGGCATCCAGGACGTGCTTGCCCTGTTTTCTTACGGTACGTATGAAGTCACGGCTGTTCATGCGGAGGCCACCATCTATGAGTGCAGCCACGATGTGAGAACTCAGCCGCTCTCCATAGCTCACGATGGCGGCCTCGGTCTTGGCACTCAGGTCGTGAATAAGGTACACACCATAATATATTGACTCCAGCTCCTTGAAAAACGAGTTGATGGTGCCGATGAGCTCTTCTTTCTTCTGATCAGCAGCAAAGAGGGCATCGATCATCTCGAAATGCCGGGACTTGATGGCGTTGAACTCCTGTCGCCAGCTGTCGTCGCCAGACAGAGCCATGCGAGAGGTGCTCAGCAGTCGGTCGGTGATGCCACCGAGGGCACTCACCACCACCACGACCGTGTTGTGTTCACTCTCTACGATGCGTTTCAGATTTAATATACTTTCCACGGAACCCACGCTGGTACCGCCGAATTTCATTACTTTCATACTACGTCTTGTTTTGATTTTGCCTGCAAAGGTACGAATTATTTATTAATAATGAACGATGAAGGTAATTTTTTTTGTCGTAAACAGTTCACCTTTCACATCTTCCAGCTAACAACTAACAACTTCCACCATCCCTTTTTAACACTTAACAGTTCACCTCTCACCTCTCATCTTGTTGTCTGCAACCGCAAATTTCCATTTTTCCATTTTCCATTTTTCCATTTCACAAAAGCAAAGCTGATGCTTTCCTAGAGTCGTTTTCCTCTTTTCCCTTTTTCCCTTTTCCCTTTTCCTTTTTTCTATTTCACAAAGCAAAGCCCCTCGACGAGTTTTTTTTAATTCCGAAAAAATCCGAAAAACCGAAAAGCCCGAAAATTTTCTTTCTTCTCTTTCTTTCCCAGTACCAGGTGCGGCAGCAACCTCCGGTGTCCACACTCCGCATGGCCTCATCCGGATGGCACTCCCCTCCCCTCCTCTTAGGGGAGGGGCAAGGGGTGGGGTCTGCAGAACTGACTTTTTCACCCAGTAGCCTCGTCATTAGCACCTAGCGTAACCACCTAGCGTTACCACCCTCGTTGCGGGCCCCTCGTTGCGGGCCGTCAGACCCCACCCCTAACCCC